>DATINJ010000213.1:0-29091 GCA_035474375.1 Kineosporiaceae bacterium
CCGCCGAGCAGGAGCAGCCCGCCGTAGCCGAGGACATAGCCGTTGACGATCCACTGCAGGGCGGACGTCGAGAGGTTCAGTTCAGCGCCGATGGACGGCAGCGCCACACCCACCATCGAGACGTCGAGTCCGTCCAGGAACAGGACGGCGCACAGCACGGCGAGGATCCCCCACAGCTGGGGAGTCCAACGCTGGTCGTCCTGCGTGGGCTTGGTGGCGGTGACACTGGGAGGGGGAAGGGCCGCGGTGGAGGAGGCGGTTTCGGTAGTGGTCACGCCGGAACACTAGATGCACGTGCATTGAATGTCCATGCATTAATCCCCGGTTCATATGATGCGCAAGCAGCTGATGCTTCGGCACTAGATGTCAGTGCATAAAATGCATCCGAGCGGTAAGATGCCCCGCATGACGTCCGAGACCGGTTTGGTGGAGCGCTGGCGCTCGCTGCTGACCAGCTACAACCAGGTCGCTTGCGATCTGGAGCGGGCGTTGCACGATGGGCACGACTTGACCATGGGGGAGTTCGAAACCCTCGACCGGCTGGTCGACGCCAACTGTGAGGATCGCCGCATGCAAGATCTCGCGGCCGACATGTACCTCAGTCAGAGCGCGCTGTCCCGCACGGTGGCCCGCCTGGAGAAGAGCGGTCTGGTGGCGCGTTCGCTCTGTGAAGCCGACCGCCGCGGGGTGTTCGTGAAGGTCACCGAGGTCGGGCTACAGGTGCATGCCGAGGCTCGCACGACGCAGCGCGCGACCCTGGCCAAGCATCTGTCGGCCGATCCAGCTCGACTCTGATCTTCGCCGCTCAATCCCGCCAGGAATGCTCGGGCTCGTAGCCCAGAACCCGGCGGGCCTTGTCGATCGACAGCAGAGTCTCGTGCCGGCCGAGTTCCTTGCGGATCTCCACTCCCGGGTACACCTCGGCGGCGAGCTCGACGCTGGACCGGCTCATCACGGTGTCGGCGTTGGCGATGATGAAGATTTCCCGGCCGCGTCCCTGGTGGTCCAGGGCCCGGCGAACGGCTTGAGCGCCGTCCCGAGCGTCGATGTACCCCCATAGGTTCCAGTGCCGCAGTCTCGGATCTTCGTCGTAGCTGGGAAAGGCGAGGTAGTCGGCCGGATCCATGACGTTCGAGAACCGCAGGCCGATCATCTTCAGTTCCGGGTCCCACCGGCAGAAGTGCCCAGCCATCTCCTCCTCCAGCACCTTGACCATCGAGTAGGTGCTCTCCGGGCGGGGCGGGTACTCCTCGTCCACGGGCAGGTACGGCGGGGGGACGTCGAAGGGCAGCCCCAGGACCGTCTCGCTGGACGCCCAGACGACGTTGCGGATCCCGGCCGTCCGGGCGGCGCTGAACACGTTCCAGGTCGCGGTGGCGTTGTTCGTGAACGTCGCGGAGTTCGGCAGCAGTCCGGGGGCGGGAACCGCGGCTAGGTGCACGAGGGCGGACGGAGCCCGACGGTGCTCGTCCACCCAGCCGGTCAGCACCTCCAGGACCTGACCGTGGTCGGTCAGATCGACGGCGACCCAGTCGCCCGCCGCCGACTCCGGCCGGACCCGGTCGATCGAGAGCACGTCCCAACCGTGGGCCACAAGATCTGAGACGACCGCGCGGCCAAGTTTTCCCGCTGCGCCAGTGACGGCGACCCGTGAAGTCATGCCGTCATCTTGACGTGGCTCGCCCGTCTCAGCCCATCGGGCAGCCGATCGACACAGCGCTTGGGTGGAACTTAAGCCGCTCGGGCCAAAGTCTTAAGTGATGAACCCAACATTTGACGTGGATCTCAGATTGGTGCAGATCGGCGTGGATAGTTGCAGATCGGCAGGCCAGGGCCGATCCGAGGGTTGTTCGGGAGCACCGGAAGGCACGCCGAGAGCAGCCTTTTTCCCCTCGATTCAGCAATTCCCCGATCCCTCGGCTACTGTTGTCGACGCAGTGGTTGTGCCTCGCACGTCTTTGACCGCTTGAGCTTCGGCTTAGGCGCCTTGTTCCTTCCGGAGCGGACGACGAACACCGCGACCAGCGCGGCCCCGGCAGTCGGGGCTAATCAATACGCTCCTGGAGGAGTAGTCATGGCAACAGGTACCGTCAAGTGGTTCAACGCTGAAAAGGGCTTCGGATTCATCGCCCCGGACGACGGCGGCGCTGACGTCTTCGCCCACTTCTCGGCCATCGCGAGCAGCGGATACCGCTCGCTCGACGAGAACCAGAAGGTCGAATTCGAGATCACCCAGGGCCAGAAGGGCCCGCAGGCGGAGAACATCCGCCCGCTCTGATCTCGTCTTAACGACGTGAACTAAGCGCGCAGATCTCAACGAACGGCCCCAGCCACCAGGCTGGGGCCGTTCGTGCGTCCGCCCCCTTGCCGGCCGCGTCAATCCCGCACGCCGTTCCGCTGGCACAGCGCCTCTGATGGCATACCGTCAGAAGTGAGTGATCCCAGCCCGGAAAGCAGATCCGGCACCTGTCGGAACTGCGCGCGTGCGTTCTGGCAGGGGGCCAGATTGAGCGATCGTGAGCAGCACTTGGCCACGGTTCGTGCCCTGATCGCCGCCGAGCCGATGATGGCCTCCGGCCCGCTCGACCGCGCGGATCGGCTCCGACAGCTGTGTCGTGCCAGTACCCGAACGTTGCCGGCGCTGGGCTCCGCCGTGACGCTGATGACCGCCCAGGGCGTGCAGCCGGGCGCGGTCTCCTCCGACGCGCTGACCCAGGCGCTCGAGGAGCAGCAGTTCAGCTTCGGCGAAGGGCCCTGTGTCGATGCCTTCGCCCAGTGTCGGCCGGTGTTGGTGCCCGATCTCGGCAGTGATCGGCCGGAGCGCTGGCTCGCCTACGCCCCGGCAGCCCTGGAGAAGGGAGTGCGTGCGGTCTTCGCGTTCCCGCTCCAGATCGGGGCGGCTCGGCTGGGCGTGCTGGACGTGTACCGGGACAGCCCGGGGGTACTTTCGGCGGCAGCCCTGCGCCAGGCCCTGAGCTTCGCCGAGATCGCGCTCTGGATCTTGTTGGACGGGCAGTCGGACGCCTCCATCGGTCGGCCGGTGGAGGGCCTCGAATCGGCGGTGGAATCACGCTCCGAACTCTTTCAGGCACAGGGTATGGTGATGATTCAGCTCGGGGTGTCACTCGCCGAAGCCATGGCGCGACTCAGAGCGCATGCCTTCATCGAGGATCGCAGGCTCGGAGAAGTGGCGCGGGACGTGGTGGCGCGCAGACTGATACTGGAACCGGATCGGAGTTCCGGCGGTTCTGGCTAGCTGGCCCGGACGGCTCATCCCGGGAGTCCGAGGCTCGCCCGAATCTGGAGGGGCCATGCCAACGGTGTCACCACAGCGATTGGCCGAGGTGTTCGTTGAGGTGGCGGACACGTTGGTAGACGAGTTCGACGTGATCGAATTTCTCCAACTGGTGTCCGTGCGCACCGTCGAACTGTTCGATGCCGGTGCGGTCGGCCTGCTACTCGCCGACGAGCACGGCGAACTGCAGTTCATGGCCGCCTCCGATGAGGCGGCCAAGCTGCTGGAGATCTTCGAGGTGCAGCACCGTGAGGGGCCCTGTCTCGATGCGTTCCTGAGCGGGGAGGTGGTCTCCGGGCCCGAAATCGAGACCGAGGCCGACCGTTGGCCGCTGTTCGCCCCGCGGGCGATCGCGGCCGGGTTCTGCTCGGTGTACGCGGTGCCGATGCGGCTGCGCGGTGAGGTGATCGGCGCGGTGAACGTCTTCGGCCGGCGAGCGGGCGAGTGGGATGTCGAGGATCTGCGGATCGTGCAAGCCCTGGTGGATGTCGCCACGATCGGGTTGCTTCAGGAACGAGTGATCCGCCGGGGCGAGGTGCTGACCGAGCAGTTGCAGGGAGCGCTGAACAGCCGGGTGGTGATCGAACAGGCCAAAGGGGCGCTCGCGCAGCTGCGCCAGATCAGCGTGGACGAGGCCTTTGAGCTGATGCGCAGCTTCGCCCGGCGCAACGGGCGCGCGTTGAGCGCCGTCGCGCAGACCGTGGTCAGCGACGATCGCTCCGGGATCGCCGACCTGACCGGCGAGTAAGGCTGCGGCCGGCTGAGCTTCAGCCGGCCGTACGCCGTCCTGTCTTGAGATCTTTGGAGCCGGGTGCGGATCAGTTGTACCGGTGGTTCTTCTGCGGGTGCCCCTTGCTGCGGGTGCAGGAACGGCCGTTCATCGAGCGGTGGCCGCACAATGCTTCGCTGAGCTCCGCCTCCGGCTCTGCTTCTGGCTCTGGACCGGCCGCTGTGGCCGGCTGGTCGCCGGCGGTTTGGCCCGAGACCGCCGCCGAGTCGGCTGCCGGGTCGGTGTCCGGATGGAGGGCCGGCGGTTCGGCGGCCGAGCTGGCCTTGCCCTCGGCGGGAGCAGAGGAGAACAACTCGGGAACGGGTTCCGCGGCGGAGGTGGCCGACGGACCTTTGGGCGCGGCCTTTGCGGCGGGCGCCTTCGCGGGAGACTTCTTCGCGGTGGCGGCCTCGCTCTTCTTGGCGGCGGCGAATCGGGCGTACCGGGCATCACGGAGAGCCCGCTGGGCATCGACCTTGCTCATCGTGGGATCACGTCCCAGAGCTTATGACGTCCCGCCGACAATTCGGCCCGTCGTCCACAGGTGGACGCTCCGACGGCGTGGTGCCCTGGCTGTCGGAGCGGATTTACCGATCGCCGGGATCAAGCCATTTGATCGCAGGCGAGGCGGCTGCTAGCTTCTGAACATCATGGGCATGGTTACGGGTTCCGCGCGCACCTACGGGTGTGTTCTGCCGTGCTGCCTGGTACCCAGCGCAGTCCATCCGGACCATACGTCGCCAGTGGACGCTGGATAGTCCTCGCCGCCCCCGTCAGCCCGGGTCCGATGAGCGCCAGCATCGACTGGCGCTCTTGCTTTGTCCGGCGGGCAATTCACCGAATCGATGAATTGCTCGAGCCTATTCCCCGCAGTCGGGCCCTGATAGATAGTCGTTCGGTTATCGGTCGGCTATTTCTGAAGCCCGGGAAGTGGTTTCTGACAGCGCCGGGGTTGATCCGAGTCAATTGAGAGGTCGTCGTCCGTTGAGTACCGAAGATATTGTGTATCAACTGCTCGAAGAGAAGATGCTGAAGTACGCCGACTACGCGAATGTTCCGGTGGTCGAGGTTGAGGAGGTGGTCCTCTTCGAGGCCGTCCCGCAACAGGGCGTGCTCCGGGTGGAGCACCTCGAAACCGAGATGAGCGAGCTGACCGGCGGCAACATTTACGTGCGCCGGCCGGTGGTCGACCTGCTCTACTGGGCCGGTCAGGAACTGAAGAACCTGGATCGCGGGCTCACCCTCAAGGTGGTCTACGGCTTCCGCGCGCTGGAAGTTCAGACCCGCTTGTTCGAGGAAGCGAAAGCGGTTCTTGCGGAACAGTATTCGGATGAATCCGAGTTGATCGAGGCGGCTCATCGGCAGGTCGCGGTGCCCTCGGTGGCCGGGTATCCGACCGGCGGCGCGGTCGCCGTAGAAATGCTTCGGGATGGCCTTCCGGTCGACCTGGGAACGCCGATCATGGCGCCCTCCAATGACGCTTTCACGTTCTCGCCGTTCGTCTCTCGAGAGGCCTGGGAGAACCGCCAGCTGCTGCGGCGGGCGATGATGGCGGCCGGCTTCGCGCCGTACGACGGCGAATGGTGGCATTTCTCTTACGGCGACAAGGAATGGGCCCGGTTCTACCGCAAACCCGGAGCGCTCTTCGACCAGGTCTCATTTCTGGACGCTCAGAAGGTAGATCCCGGCGATATGCTTCAGTTGTAAAGAGCGCCTCAGCTTCCGGCACGTTCCGCAAGGCCGAGGTGCATTTCTCCTCCGCATCCACTCTCTGCTATGGTGTTCCGCGAGCCGGGATAGCTCAGTGGTAGAGCACCTGATTGTGGATCAGGAGGCAGGGGTTCGATACCCCTTCCCGGTACCAGCTAATTGATAGGAAGGCACGGCGATGAGTCGCTTGGTGCGCCCGCAGACCCTTCGCGGATTCCGAGATCTTCTCCCTGAGGAGATGTTGCTGCGGAACGAGGTGGTCGACCGGATCCGCCGGGTCTACGAATCCTTCGGTTTCGTCCCCCTCGATACCCCGGTGCTGGAATCCCTGCCCACCCTGATCGGCAGCGGCGGTGACGAGGCAGACAAGCAGATCTTTCACGTCACCGAGGCCGGTGCGCCGACCCCTGAGGACGGCGAGTCGACCGTGGCCGGGGTCGGAATGCGTTTCGACCTGACCGTTCCGTTCGCCCGGATCATTGCCCAGTACCACCCGCAGCAGCTGCGCCTGCCGTTTCGGCGCTATCACATCGGCCAGGTGTTCCGGGCCGATGAACCACAGCCCGAACAGGGCCGGTTCCGCCAGTTCACCCAGTTCGACTGTGACATCGCCGGCTCGTCCGCGGTGGCAGCGGACGCCGAGATCGTGGCGGTCATGGTCGGTGCCCTCGAAGCCCTGGGCCTGCAGCCGTCGGTGCCGCTCGGTGACACGGGTGAGAACGGGCCGGGCTACTTCATCCGGGTGAACAATCGCAAGCTGGTCGATGCCTTCCTGGCCGGCCTGGGGATCACCGAACCGGCCGTGGCCCGGCACGTGCTGCGAGTGCTCGACAAGGCCGACAAGATCTCCGGACCGGCGCTGCGGGCGGAACTGGGGGAGGGCCGGTTCGACCAATCCGGCGACCGGATCCCCGGTGTCGGCCTGGCTGCCGAGCCGATCGCCGCGATCCTGGACTTCGCCGCCGTCCGGCAAGACACTCGCGCGAAAGTGGTCGATGACCTGGCGGCCCGGCTTCCGGACGACGAGCAGGCCGCCGCCGCACTGGCCGAGGTACGAGAGCTGCTCGGGCACCTCGAGGCGCTCGGGGTGAGCGAGGCCGCTGCCCGGTTCGACCCCAGCCTGGCCCGCGGGCTGGCCTACTACACCGGCACCGTCTACGAGGGCACGCTGGCCCAAGCTGGGGTCGGCTCGGTGATCGGTGGCGGCCGGTACGACGGCTTGGTCAGCCGGTTCAGCGATGAGCCGGTGGCGGCGGTGGGGGCCTCGATCGGCCTGGACCGACTGATCACCGGCCTGCGCAACCTCGGGATCGAACTGGGCACGGCAGCCACCACGGCCGACGTGATCGTGCTGGTGATGCCGGGCGTCGAAGCCACCCACGCCGCCCGGGCCGCGCATGAGCTGCGCCAGGCCGGGCTGGCCACCGAGCTGTTCGTCGGCGAGGCGATCGGCAAGGTCGGCAAGCAGTTGGCTTACGCGAACGCCCAGGGCTTCCGGGCGGCCGTGATGATCGGATCCAAAGAGCTGAAAGAAGACACGGTGACGGTGAAAGACCTGCGGGCCGGCATTGAGGCCCGAACCGGGATCACAGACAACAGCGAATTCCGGAAGGCCGGTTCGTCCGGTCAGCAGGTGGTGCCGCGCTCCGAACTGGTCGCCACCGTCAGCGGCGTGATCCGATGACCGCCAAGCGTGAGATCACCCTGGGCATTCCCAAAGGCAGTCTGCAGCAGTCCACCCTGGGCATCTTCGAGCGGGTCGGTCTGCAGTTCACCGGTGCCTCCCGCACGCTCTGGCTGAGCTCCAACGACCCGGAGATCGTGCCGGTGCTGCTCAAGCCGCAGGAGATTCCGATCTACGTGAAGTCCGGTCGACTGGACGCCGGGCTGTCCGGCCGGGACTGGATGGTCGAACAGGACGTGCTTCAGCACGTCGCGATCAAGGCGGAACTGCCGTTCTCCCGGCAGACCACCCGGCCGATCCGCTGGGTGCTCGCCGTCCCCGAATCCTCACCGATCCACACCGTCGAGCAGCTGCGAGCCGAGTGCGACCGGCGTCGGCTCAGCGGCGACCCCTTCGTGATCTCCACCGAGCTGACCCGGATCTCCCGGATGTGGCTGGCCAGGCAGGGAGTCGACGCGCATGTCGAGTTCTCCTGGGGGGCAACCGAGGCGAAGGCGGAGTACTTCGCCGACGCGATCATCGAGGGCACCGAGACCGGTTCCTCGCTGCGGGCGAACCACCTGCGCGAGGTCGCCGAGGTCTTTACCTCGACCAACCAGTTCTTCGTCAACCGCCGGATCTACCGCGAGGACGACTGGAAGCGGCGCAAGCTCGACGGCATTTCGCACCTGATTCGGGGAGCGTTGCGGGCCAACGACTTCGTCGAGCTTCGGGTGGTCTCCGAGCAGGCCCTCGAGCTCACCGAGATCCTCGGCCCGGAAGCCCGGCTGGTCGCGATCTCCGAGGTGGCCGACGGCAAGGGCTTCACCGCCTCGGTCACGCTGCCTCGGGAAAAGGTGCCGTACGCGCTTCCGGCAGTGATCGCGGCCGGCGCCAGCGATGCCTGGGTCTCGCCGATGTCGATCTACTACAGCCAGGACGCCGACCGCTCCTCGCGGGCGGCGGCCGAGGCCCGGAACACCAGCCTGGGTCTGCCCCTCGCCCCGGTCGAACCCGTGGCGTGACGGTCATTCGTGCGTGAACGGCCCGTGATCCTTTGCCCGTAGCGAGGGCGTGATCTTCCGACGCCTGGGTGATCGCCAGCCGTGCCCGTTTCGGTACCCTTCGGCGGCCCAAATACGGGCAAGGCTGACGATCTTGGTGATGCCCGATGTCGCCTAGAAGTTGGCGGGTCGTATGGTGTTCGCATGCTTGCACCTGGTGATGCCGTCCCCGATTTCGCGCTGCCGGACCAGTCCGGCACCGTCGTGCGGCTCAGCGAACTGCTCTCCAAAGGGCCGGTCGTGCTCTTTTTCTACCCGGCGGCGATGACCACCGGCTGTACCGCCGAGGCGTGCAACTTCCGCGACCTGGCTGCGGAGTTCTCCCAGGCCGGAGCGCAGCGCCTGGGGATCAGCGTGGACTCGGTGGACAAGCAGAAGGAGTTCGCCGACAAGAACTCCTTCGACTACCCGCTGCTGTCGGACGTCGACCGCGAGGTGGCGGCCGCTTTCGGGGTCCGCCGCCGGTTCGGGCCCAGCCCGGTCAAGCGGGCCACCTTCGTGATCGGTCAGGACGGCCTGGTCATCCACACGATCAGCAGCGAGTTGCGGATGAACAAGCACGCCGACGAGGCACTGGTGGTGCTGAACACCCCGCGCTGACGGATCAGAGCCGCGGATCCAGCGGCTCGGACTCCAGCGCCAGGACGGCGAACACCGCCTCATGCACTCGCCACAACGGTTCCCCGGCGCTGACCCGCTCCAGGGCCTCCAAGCCGAGCGCGTACTCCTGCAGGGCCAGCGACCGCTTGCGGCCCAGCCCGCGTTCGCGCAACCGGTCCAGGTTGCCGGGCAGGGTGTAGTCCGGGCCGTAGATGATCCGCAGGTACTCCCGCCCGCGCACCTTGATCCCTGGCTGGGCCAGCCCACGGCTGGTTCGAACCAGGTTGGCCAGCGGCTTCACCACCATGCCCTCACCGCCGTCCGTGGTGAGGCGCTGCCACCAGTCGACCCCGGTCGCGAGCGAGTCCGCGTCGGCCACCTCGACAACCAGCCGCCGGGTGGTTCGGATCAGGTCAGGGTCGGCGGCCACCAAACGGTCGGCGACCGACAGGTGCCAGCCGTGATCGCGGTGATGGAACGTCGCCCCCTCGGCCGCAAGCACCTGGAACGGGGCCAGTGACACGCCCGCCAGCCCATCCGTCGGCCAGCAGTATCTGCGGTAGGCGGTGCTGAACAGATCGGCGTTCGCCGACCGTTGTGCCGTCCGGGCCAGCAGTTCGGCGACGTCCGGCCCATCGCCGGTCGCGGCGATGCGCTGGGCAGCGGTCTGCAGAGCCTGGACCGCCGCCGGCAGAGCGCTGCGCGCCGCCGCCCCGACGCTGGCGTACTGCCGCCGCAGCAGGTCCTCGGCCTTGACTGACCAGGGCAGCAGTTCGGCATCCAGGAGCAGCCAGTCGGTCTCCAACTCGTCCCAGAGCCCGGCTTTGGTCACCGCCGTCCGCAGTCGACCGAGGAGTTGCTCGGACAGTTCGGGCGCGAAGAACGGCCGACCCGTGCGGGTATGGATGACCCCGGTGGTGCCGGTGGCAGCGCCGAAGCGGCGGTTCGCGGCCGCCTCATCCCGGCAGATCAGCGCCACCGCCCGCGAGCCCATGTGCTTCTCCTCGCAGATCACCGTGGCGATCCCGGCGCTCCGGTAGGCGGCGAACGCCTCGTCCGGGTGCTCCAGCAGATCGGGGCGGGTGGACGTCGCGCAGGGGGCCATCGTCGGGGGCAGGTAGAGCAGCCGGCGCGGGTCGAGCGCGAACCGGCTCATCACCTCCAGCGCCCCGGCAGCGTTCTCCTCGCGGACCGTCACCCGGCCGTGATGACGGGTCTCGATCACCCGTTTGCCCAGAACATCGCTCAGATCCAGGACACCCGGCTCGCGCCGGGCTCCGGCCGAGGCTGGCGTCGCCACCCCGGCGACGGTCGCGGAATCAGCGGCCAGCGGCCGGGTCGGCTCGTACCAGACCCGCTCGGCGGGCACGCTGACCAGTTCCTTCTCCGGGTAGCGCAGCGCCGTCAGGCGGCCGCCGAAGACGCAGCCGGTGTCGAGACACATGGTGTTGTTCACCCACTCCGGCGTCGGGGTGGGGGTGTGGCCGTAGAGCACCATCGCTCGGCCGCGGTAGTCCTCGGCCCACGGATAGCGCACCGGCAGGCCGTACTCGTCCGTCTCGCCGGTGGTGTCGCCGTACAGCGCGAAGCTGCGGACCCGGCCCGACGTCCGGCCGTGGTACGACTCCTTCAGCCCGGCATGCGCGATCACCAGCTTCCCGCCGTCCAGGACGAGGTGCGAAACCAGCTCCCGGCACCAGGTCTCGACCTGCGCGGTGAACTCGGGCGGTTCCGCCTTCAGCTGCGCCAGGGTCTCCGGCAGGCCGTGCGTGAGCTGCACGTTCTTCCCGGAAAGCGCGCGCACCAGCTTGTTCTCATGGTTACCGGGAACGCACAGGGCATGCCCGGCGGCCACCATCCCGATCACCAGCCGGAGCACTCCGGGCGAGTCCGGGCCACGATCCACCAGGTCACCGACGAACACCGCGCGTCGACCGGACGGCGGGACGGCGTCCACAGCCCGTCCACGCTCATCCCGGACCAGCGTGTAGCCGAGCTGCTCCAGCAGCGTCTCCAATTCCGACCGGCAGCCGTGCACGTCGCCGATCACGTCGAACGGGCCGGTCTGGTCGCGGCGGTCGTTCAGCAGCCGTTCCCGGACCACCGTGGCGTTTTCGACCTGTTCCAGGGTGTCCAGCACGTGCACCTTCCGGAACCCCTCGCGAGCCAGGCCACGAAGGGATCGACGGAGCTGATCGCTCTGCCGGTGCACCACCCGGTCGCCGAAGTCGCGGTCCGGGCGAACGGCGTTCCGTTCCAGGCAAATCTGTTTGGGCAGGTTGAGCACGATCGCGACCGGCAGTACGTCATGATCCCGGGCCAGCTTGATCAGCTGGGCTCGGGCCTCCCGCTGAACGCTGGTCGCGTCGATCACCGTGAGCAGGCCTGCGGCCAGGCGTTTACCGGCGATGTAGTTGAGGACGTCGAAGGCCGCCGCGGTCGCCGTCTGATCGTTCTCGTCGTTCGACACCAGGCCGCGGCAGGTGTCGCTGGACAGCACCTCGTACTGATCGAACTGGGCCCGGGCGAAGGTGGTCTTCCCGGAGCCGCTGACTCCGATCAGCACTACCAACGACAGTTCCGGCACCCCGAGCTGGCGCGCGATCGAATCTGGCTCTACGGCGGGAGAAATCGGTTCACTCATCGGGGTTCCTGACGAAAAGCGCGAGCTGGGTCGGTGGTCCAAGATCGGGGTGCTCCGGGCCGACTGGCTCGAACCGGACGTGGTATCCGTGCGCGGCGGCGACGTGGTCGGCCCAGCTGCGAAACTCGGCGCGGGTCCATTCGAACCGATGGTCCGGGTGCCGGGTGGCCCCCTCGGACAGCTGGAACTGGGTGTTGTACTCGACATTCGGGGTGGTCACGATCACCGCGCGCGGCCGGGCGGCGCCAAACACGCTGCTTTGCAGGGCGCCCAGTCGGGGCGGATCGATGTGCTCGATCACTTCCATCAAGATCGCGGCATCGAATCCAGCGACCGCGGGATCCCGGTAGGTCAGCGATGACTGCCGCAAGGTGATCCGTTCGCGAGCGCGGTCCGGCAGTTGCTCCAGCCGCAGTCGCCGGGCGGCGACCTCCAGGCTGTGGTGCGAGACGTCGACCCCGAGAATCCGCCGGTACGCCGGGTCGTCCAAGAGCGCTCGCAGCAGCTTGCCTTCGCCGCAACCGAGGTCCACGACGCTGGCTGCGCCGGTGCTGCGCAGTACCGCCAGCACGGTGTCCCGGCGCTGCTCGGCCAGGGTCACCTTGATCCTTGGCGGGTCTGCCGGGTCGTCGACCAAGGTGTCCGGCTGATCGTCCAGTTCGGCGAGTCGTTCGGTGGCCGTGGTGACCAGCGTCCGGCGGTGCCGCAGATAGCGGTGCATGATCAGGTCTCGCTCCGGATGCCCGGCGAGCCAACCGGTTCCGGCCCGGATCAGCTTGTCCACCTCATCCGGGCTGACCCAGTAGTGCTTCGCGTCGTCGAGCACCGGGAGCAGCACGTAGAGCTGGTTCAGCGCGTCGGCCAGCCGCAGCTCACCGGTCAGGGTGAGGTCGACGTACCGGGACGGCCCCCAGCCCAGCTCCGGATCCAGCGGTACCGGCGTTGCCGCCACCTGCCAGCCGAGTGGGGCGAACAGCCGCTCGGCGACCTGCGGGCCACCTCGGCAGGGCAGCGCCGGAATCTGGATCTGCAGCGCCAACCTGCGGTCGGGCAGTTCTGGGCGATGGTCGCAGCGCCCGGCCAGTGCCGTCCGGTAGACCTTGCCGAGGGCCACCGCGAGCATCGAGCTCGCCGCGTACGGCCGGTCGTTGACGTACTGCGCCAGCGAGAACGCCTCCGCCCCGGGGGCGGCGAACCGGCGCCCGCGGACCAGGGCGATCGGGTCCACCTCCAGCAGGAGGGCGGCCGTGCACCGTTCCGCGGTGGCCTCCGGATAGAAGACGTGCGCTCGACCGACCGGCAGGTCGAAGCTCTGCGCCCGGCTCGGGTGCTTGTGCAGCAGATAGCCGAGGTCGATCGCGGATGCCGGTTCGGTGGGTGTGGACGTCGCCTCGGTAGGCGCAGCGGACGCCACGGTGGACGTGATGGTCAGGAACACCGTCGTAGTGTCCACCCGATCGCGATCTCGGGCACCTGAGTTATGGCAACGATGTCAACGGTTTCCCTCGGTTACTCATGGGTCAGCTGCGGGATTCGTCGTCGACATCTTTCTGAAATGAGATCCAGCGCATCTCTTGCATCGCGCGGCATCCAGTGCCTTAATGATGGCACTGAGTGCATCGGCGCCTCATGTAGGGCGCCTTTCGACCCGGTTCGAGCCCTTTGCGGGCCACCGAATCGGCTGATGAGAGGAGCTGGCCCATGTCCACCAGCACGCTGTCACCTCCGGTCGTCCGGGCTCCGGATGGACCACGCGGCGCCGAGGGCGCCGTTGACTCGCTCTACGTGATCTCTACCCACAAGGTCCGCGACCGCAGCGGGACGCCGCCCTATCGCTGGGTGCCGTACGGGCTGGAGCATGCCTGGCAGCCGGGTGCGCAACGCACGCTGTGCGGGGAGTGGACCTCGGGCTGGACGGTGTTCTGGGAGCGCCGCTTCTCCGCCAACCCGCCGTCCGCCTGTCAGGGGTGCATCGAGGCGAGCCTGCCCGCCGAGTCCCGGCGTCGGCTCGACCCGCTGCGCACCACCCGGTCCTAGGCTCGGCCCCGGCACGGCGAGCCGCTGTGCCGGGGGCGGATCGGCGTGACCATGGCCACTTGTCCGGACTCCGTGGCTACGGTGCCCCCGGGTATGGTCACGGCATGTCGCGGATTCCGCTCCCTCCCAGAGACCCGCAGGTCGGGACCGGTTCCACCGGGCTCGACACCCGGGCCCGGATCGCCGCCTCGGCTTTCGAGTTGTTCGCGGCCCAGGGGTACGACGGGACCACGGTGGATGCCATCGCCGAGCGAGCGGGAATCGCTCGGCGCACCTTCTTTCGGTACTTCCGCTCCAAGGACGACGTGATCTTCCCCGACCACGACACCTTGCTGGCCACCGTCAACCAGGACCTGGCCCTGCAGTCCGGGGTGAGCCCGGTGCAGGCGATCTGCAGCGGTGTCCGGGTGGTCTTCCGCAGCTACGTCAGCGATCCGCAGGTCTCCGTGCAGCGGTACCGGTTGACCCGCAGCGTCGACGCGCTGCGCGATCGGGAGCTGGCCACGGTCCGGCGATACGAGCGGGCGTTCAGCCGGTACGTGCGCGACCGGCTGGCCGGCGGCAGCCTCTCCGAGTCGGAGAGCGTGCTGCGCGCCGACGTGATCGCGGCCACCGTGGTGGCCGCGCACAACGCGGTGCTTCGCGAATGGCTGCGCGCGGGTGGTGATTACGACCCGATGTCCGACCTGGAGACGGCCTTCGCCTGGGTGCTGCAGACCTTCGAGCCGAAGCCGATGCAACGCCAGGGCGGCCAGGGCGACAGCGGTGAACCGGGCACCGAAACCGAGAACAACGGCGTCGTCGTCGCGGTGTTCCGGGCCGACCAGCCGATCGGTGACGTGGTGGACCGGATCTCCCGCTCGCTGTAGCTCTGGGTCGTGTTTCATAAGTCCCTGCCTACTGCGGCGCACCCGGGCTTGCGGAGCACTCCACCGGGCACGTCCTCGCGACGGCGGGGACTTATGAAACACGACCTAGATCCGGGCCCGCCAGACGTCCTCGTCCTTCAGCAACACCGCGACCTCGGGCGGCAGCTTGCCGGTCGAGACGTCGGCCAGGGTGGCGCCCTCGAGAACGACCCGCATCTTGGCCCGGAGCGCGACCCAGACGTCGCGTAACGCCACCGCGGCCCCCGCGTAGGCGACGTCCTCGGGCCGTTCACCGGCGATATTGGCCAGCGGGCCGTCGATCGCCCGGATCACATCGGCGATCTTGATCTCGGTCGCCGGCTGCGCCAGCCGGTACCCACCCTCCGCGCCGCGGCGGCTCTGCACCAGACCGGCCGTCCGCAACTCCGCCAGGATGTTGAGGAGGAAGGGCAACGGGATGCCCTGTCGATCGGCCACCGTCTCGGTCTTGATCCAGGAGCCGTCCGGTGAGGCGGCCAGTTCTAGAGCCGCTCGGATGGCGTAGTCGGTCTTGGCAGAGATGCGCACGCAGCCATTCTGCCCTTCTCTGGTGCACAACCCTTCATTCGTCGACCGAACGCGTTCAGAATGGGTCCAACGCGGCGGTCCGACGGGTGCTGTCGAGGTCCCGGTGCGGCTTCTTGCGGGCTTCGGCGGCTTCCCGGGTGGCTCGTCGGCGCGACGCGATCATGCTGGTCAGCGCGGTCAGCAGGATGATGCCGACGACGACGGCGAGTGAGACAGAGGTCGGGATCTCGGGCGCCCACGACACGTGCTCACCGCCGTTGATGAACGGCACTCGATTTTCATGCAGGGCCTGGAGCACCAGCTTCACGCCGATGAACGCGAGCACCAGGGACAGCCCCTTGCTCAGATGTTCGAGCGTGTCCAGCAGGCCGCGGACGACGAAGAACAGTTGCCGCAGGCCGATCAGGGCGAAGGCGTTGGCGGTGATCACCAGGAACGGCTCTTGGGTCAGGCCGAAGATCGCCGGAATCGAGTCCAGGGCGAACAGCACATCGGTGAAACCGATCGCGAGCATCGTCAGCAGCATCGGGGTGACCAGCAGTTTGCCGTTCTGCCGGATGAACAACCTGGTGCCGTGCCAGACCGGGGTGTTCGGGACGAACCGGCTCAACAGCCGGACGGTCTGCGGTTCGTCGTCCGGCTCGTCGAGGTGATCCTCTGCCGCTTCCGCCTCGCCCTTGTGATCGGAGCGGACCATCGACCAGGCGGTATAGATCAGGAAGGCCCCGAACAGGTAAAACAGGCCGGAGAACCGGGACAGGGCGACCGCACCCAGCCCGATCAAGCCACCGCGCAGCACCAGGGCAATCACCACGCCGACGGTCAGCACTCGCAGTTGCAGGTGATCCGGCACCGCGAACCTGGTCATCAGCACCAGGAAGACGAACAGGTTGTCGACGCTCAAGCTGTACTCGGTCAGCCAGCCGCCGAGGAACTGGCCGCCGTACGAGGCGCCGAAGTTGAGTCCGATGGCCAAGCCGAAGATCAGCGCAACCGCGATGTAGAAAATCACCCACCGGACGCTCTGCCGGGTGGATTGCATGCCCCTGCGGCCGCTGATGAACAGGTCAACGACCAGGAGTACCCCGATCAGGGCAATCGTTCCGGTCCACCAAGTGGTCGTCACGTGCATCAGAGAGTGCCTCCGGTTCAGCGGTCGCGAAAGAACCGGAGGTCTCCTCCGCCTGGACTGGCGCAGGCCGAAGATGCCGGGCGTGCCTGATACAAGCCAAGTCAGGTAGAGGCCGTGCTGACGACATCAACGCGAGGGAGTACTCCCCTCCATTACTGGACAAGTGTGACTTGGGCATGGATTATTTCCAACCCTTGTCCCGGGATGCGAACGCGCTGACAAATGCCGCGGCTGCGACCGGGGTGCGGGCCGGCCCGGGACGCGTGCAACCCTGAACCGTGACCCGCCCTGGCGCAGATCTGCGGATCGCCGGCATCGTCTTCGCCTGGATCGGCGCGATCCTGCTGGTGGACGCCGTCCCGGCTGGTCAGTCGGTGGAACTGGGCCGGCAGGTGTTGCTGGCCGCGCTGACCTGGCTGGTCCTGGCCGGGCTGCTGCGCCGCGAATCGTTGCTGGTCCGGGTGCAGACCCTGCTGGTTGTGGTGTTCGCCACCATGGTCGAGTACACCTTTTCGCCGCTGCTTGAGGCCTACACCTACCGGATCGGGACGGTGCCGGGTTTCGTCCCGCCCGGCCACGGGCTGGTGTACCTCGGTGCGCTGGCCCTCGGGCGCAGCCGACTGCTGCGCGAGCACAGCCGGCTGGCGGTGACCTCGGTGGTGGTTCTCGGCGGTGCGTGGGCCGGGTACGGCCTGCTGTTCGCCGAGCGAACCGACGTCCTGGGTGCGTTCTGGTTCTGCTGCCTGCTCGGGTTCCTCGCCTGGGGCACGTCGACGACCGGCCGGTTGCTGTATGTCGGCGCGTTCCTCGTCGTCAGCTATCTGGAACTGGTCGGGACGGCGCTGGGTACCTGGGCCTGGCAGCGCGAGGACCCGGTGCTGCACCTGATCGGGCAGGGCAATCCGCCGTCCGGGGCAGCCGGAGGTTACGGCTGGTTCGACCTCTACGCCGGGCTGCTGGCACCGATCGTGATCGGCTGGTGGTCGCGCCGTCAGGGCGTGAGCGCTGCCAGCGTCTGTGCGTGCAGCAGTGAGTTGGTCGCCACCGCGTTGCCGCCGAACGGGCCGTCCACGCCGTCCAGCGAGCTGAACCGGCCGCCGGCCTCGACCACGATCGGCACCAACGCGGCCATGTCGTACAACTGCAGCTCCGGCTCGCAGGCCAGGTCGACGGCGCCCTCGGCGAGCAACATGTACGACCAGAAGTCACCGTAGGCGCGACTGCGCCAGACGGTGCGGGTGAGTTCCAGGAACGCCTCGCCCCGATCCAGCTTCTCCCACCCGCGGAACGACGCATACGACAGGGAGGCGTCGGCCAGATGGTCGACGGCCGAAACCCGCAGCCGCCGCGCGGCCGACAGGCTGCGACCGGTCCAGGCGCCGGTCCCGGTGGCGGCCCACCAGCGCCGTCCCAGCGCCGGCGCGGAGACCAGCCCGATCACCGGGACCCCGTCGTCCACCAGGGCGATCAGGGTGGCCCAGACCGGGACCCCACGGACGAAGTTCTTCGTCCCGTCGATCGGATCGACGATCCACTGCCGGGAGCCGCGGCCGGAGGAGCCGAACTCCTCTCCGATCACGGCGTCCCGGGGGCGGGTCCGGCGCAGCTGGCTGCGGATCAGTTCCTCGGCCGCCCGATCGGCATCCGTGACCGGTGTCAGGTCGGGTTTGGTCTCCACCAGCAAATCGACCGCGGTGAACCGGGCCATCGTCACCGCGTCCACTTGGTCGGCGATCACATGCGCCAGGCGGAGATCATCGTCATAACCCACGGGCCGGACGGTACCGGTGTTTGACCCCATCCGTCGTGGTCAGTACGCATCGGATCGGTATCGGACGTGAACCGATTCCGATCCGGCTACGTAGGCGTCGATGAGCCGGTCGCTACCGGGTTGACGGATCGACGTGTTTCCGCGACGTCGGCATTTGGTTGAGGGCTTAAGGTGCTCCGCATGTTCGATACTATTAATGGCCTTCCGGTCCATGCTCTCGTGGTTCATGCTGCCGTCGTCCTGCTGCCTTTGATGGCACTGGTCACGATCGCCTTTACGGTGCGGCCACGCTGGCGCGCGAGCCTGCCCTGGGCGATCCTCGGCAACCTGGTAGCGATGGGGGCGGCGTACGCGGCCGCCGAGTCGGGCGGGAAGCTCCAGATCCGGCTCAGTGTCCAGGCCAACCAGAAGATCGCGGGTGACCACGGCGACCTGGGCGCGGTGCTGCCGAACTTCGGAATCGGCCTGGTGGTCGCCTCGGTGCTGGCCTACCTGCTGGTCGGTCGGCAGCGACCGGCCCGTGACTACGACGACAGCGAGTACGAGACCAGGCGGAGCAGCCACGCCTCCGGACCCTCCGCGATCGCGACCGCGCTGGCCGTGTTGCTGGTCGTGGGGGCCGGTGCGGCAGCCACCTACTGGACGTACCAAGTCGGCGATTCCGGTGCCAAGGCAGTCTGGAAAGACACCATCGCGAACACCAAGGCCCCATAAGAGGCTCGGGCAATAGGGCGGTCAGGAGTCCAGCGGCGCGCCGGCGCGGGCCCGCATCAGGCGCCGCAAGGACTCCAGCCGGGCGGCGCCGCTGACTCCGGCGTGCCCCTGCGCCACCCAGGAGTCCAGGCCGCACTCCGGTTCATCGTGGGTGCAGCCGCGAGGACATTCGGCGGTGCCGCCGATCAGCTCCGGGAACGCCCGGAGCAGCCGGTCCGGATCGACATGGGCCAGCCCGAACGAGCGGACCCCCGGCGTATCCACCACCCAGCCGCCGTCGGGTAGCCGGAGGGCCACCGCTGAGGTCGAGGTGTGCCGCCCTCGGCCGGTGTGGTCGTTGACCCGGCCGATCGCCCGGTCGGCTCCCGGCACCAGTGCGTTGACCAGTGTCGACTTGCCGACGCCGGAGTGCCCGATGAGTACCGTGACCCGGTTGCGCAAATGCTCGCGCACCGTGTCCAGACCGACGATGCCGCCGTCCGGGTTCGGCTGGTCCGCGGCCGGCGCCCGCCGGGTCACCAGCCAGGGCACCTCCAGCGCCGCATAGCCGCTGGTGAACTCGGCCGGATCGGTGAGGTCGGCCTTGGTCAGCACGAGCAGTGGGTCCAGGCCCGCGTCGTAGGCGGCGACCAGGCAGCGGTCCACCATCCGGGCTCGCGGTTCCGGATCGGCCAGCGCGGTGACGATGCCCAGCTGCTCGGCATTCGCCACGATCCCGCGCTCGACCGGGTCGGTGTCGTCAGCGCTGCGCCGCAGCATCGACGTCCGTGGTTCTACCCGGACAATCCTGGCCAGCGACCCGGCCGAACCGGAGACGTCACCCACCACCCCCACCCGGTCACCGACCAGGACCGCGGCCTTACCCAGCTCCCGGGCCTTCATCGCCACCACCACCGGTGCGTCGGCGTCCGCCTCGAACCCGCCGAGCAGGCAGCCGTACCGGCCCCGGTCCACCGTGACCACCTGGGCGGTCACCGCATTCGCGTGCAGCGGTCGATCCTTGGTGCGCGGCCGGGAGCCGCGCGGGTTGGGCCGGAACCGGATCTGCGACTCGTCGTCCTGCGACCTGCGGGCAGGCACGACGCTAGCTTTCCTCGCCGTCGTTGGGCCCGGGGCCGGAATCCGCGAGCATCCGGTCCCAGAGGCCGGTGAAGCCGGGCAGCGTCTTCGCCGTGGTGCCGATGTTCTCCACCAGGACGCCGGGCACCCGCAGGCCGATCACCGCACCGGCGGTGGCGATCCGGTGATCGTCGTAGGTCGCGAAGGTGCCGCCATGCAGCTTCCTCGGCTTGATCACCAAACCGTCCGCGGTCTCCGTGACGTCACCGCCGAGCTTGTTCAGTTCGGTCGCCAGCGCCGCCAGCCGGTCGGTCTCGTGGCCACGCAGATGCGCGATCCCGCGCAAGTGGGACGGCGTCTCCGCGAGTGCTGCCAGTGCGGCCACCACCGGGGTGAGTTCCCCGGCCGACCGCAGGTCGGCATCGATGCCGTAGAGCTCTCCGGTGCCCGCCACGGTCAGGCCGTCGCGATCCAGCGAGACCTCAGCCCCCATCGAGTCCAGCAGGTCACGCAGTTCGTCGCCGGCCTGGGTGGTGTACTGCGGCCAGCTGGACACCCGGACCTGGCCGCCGGTGACGGCGGCAGCGGCGAGGAACGGCGCCGCATTCGACAGGTCCGGCTCGACCAGGACGTCGAGCCCACCGACTCGGCCCGGTTCCACCCGCCAGATCGCCGGCTCCGAATCGTCCACGACCACGCCGACGTCGCGCAGCGCCTCAACTGTCATCGTGACGTGCGGTTCGCTCGGGATCGGCGGGCCGATGTGACGCAACGTCAGCCCTTCGTCGAACCGGGCGCCGGCGAGCAGGAGCGCCGAGACGAACTGGGAGGACGTCGAAGCATCGATGTCGATCGTGCCGCCGCGAACCCGGCCGGTGCCCCGGATCGTGAACGGCATCCGCCCGGTACCGCCGTCGTCCACCTCGATGCCGAGCTCGCGCAGCGCCCGCAGGATCGGTGCCATCGGCCGCTTGCGGGCGTGCGGGTCACCGTCGAAGGCGACGTCCCCGACGGCCAGCGCGGCGACCGGCGGCAGGAACCGCATCACCGTGCCGGCCAGGCCGACGTCGATCGTTGCCGGGCCACGTAGCTCACCGGGAGTGATGATCCAGTCGGCGCCGAAGTCACCGCTCGCGTTCGCGTCCTCGACCTGGGCGCCGAGGGCGGAGATCGCCGCCGTCATCAGCAAGGTGTCGCGCGAACGGAGCGGGGCGCGCAGCCGGGACGGTTCGTCCGCGAGCGTGGCCAGCACCAGGTAACGGTTGGTCAGCGACTTGGAGCCGGGCAGGGAGACAGTTGCTCGGACCGGAGCATCGGTGGTCGGTGCGGACCAGAGGGCATCGCTCATATCGGCCGAGGGTATCCGAGGGCCGTGCCGCCGTGCCCGGCGAGTCGTTCCGGGTCAGACCGGGAGCGACTCGCGGGCTTTACCGGCGGCCTTGCTCGCCTTCGCGGTCTGCTTGCTCGCCTGCTTCAGCGCCTTCTTCTGGGTTTTCTGGACGGACTTTCGGGCGTCCTTGGCGCTTTTGCGAGCCGACTTCTTGACCTCACGAACCGAGAGGGCAGTGGCGGCCCCGGCATCCCGGGCGGCGTCGGCGGCGACGTGACCGGCTCGTCGGCCGCGCCAGGCCAGGCCCGGACGGCCCTCGGTGTCGACGGCGGCCAGCAGGGTGCCGCCGAGCAGACCCAGGTTCTTCAGGAAAGTGGTGCGCTGAGCACGGCGCAGCTCCGGGTCCTTCTCCTTCCAGAACGGCTGAGTGTTCTGGACGGCGGGCGCGGCCAGCACGATCGCCAGCGCGGAAAGCCGGGGGAGCTTGCCGACGGCCAGCAGCAGGCCGGCCGCGACCGTGATACCCCCGGCGGCGCGAACCACCATGATCTGATCCTGCGGCAGCTTCAGCGGCCCGCTGACCCGGTCCAGGACCGGGCGGGCCAGCTCGGCCTGCGGGCCGGGATGACGGGCCGCATCGAGTCCGGTCTGGATCAGCGGCGTGGCGAGCAGAGGGCGAGCAAGGCGGCGAACGATCGTCATGTCCCTTTGCTACCGCGATCTCGCCGTGAGCGCGAGCCAGACAGGCCAGAAATCCGGGTCAATCCGGCCTCGTCGTACCGGCGCGCGCTCGATCTGCGCGCGGAGCCTCGCCTACGCTGCTGGCATGTGCGGACGCTATGCCTCCAGCCGCAGTCCAGGTGACCTCGTCCTGGAGTTCGAGGTCGATGAGAACGACGTCGAGGACGCCGCCGGTGCTCCGGCCCGGTTCAACGTCGCGCCCACCGACACCGTGCCGGTCGTCCTGGAACGTGTGCGCCCTCCGGAACCTGACGCCGAGCCCGAGGTGGAACCGGCCGTGGTCCGCCGACTGCGCCCGTTGACCTGGGGATTGGTGCCGTCCTGGAGCAAGCAGCGGACCGGCGGTGCCCGGATGATCAACGCCCGGGCGGAGAGCCTGCTGGAGAAACCGGCCTACCGGAAGGCGGCCCTGACCCGGCGCTGCCTGATTCCGGCGGACGGCTGGTACGAGTGGCAGGTCAGCGCCGGCGAGCGCGACGCGAAGGGCAAGCCCCGCAAGCAACCCTTCTTCATGCACCTGGCGGACGGCGCGGGGCTGGCCTTCGCCGGGATCTACGAGTTCTGGCGGGACCGCAGCCTGGACGCCGACGATCCGCAGGCCTGGCTGGTCACCTTCGCGGTGATCACCACCGCGGCGGAGCCCGGACTGGCGATGATCCATGACCGGATGCCGCTGGTACTCCCGCCGGACCGGTGGAATCCCTGGCTGGACCCGCAGAACCAGAACCAGGACGAGATCCGGGGGTTGATCGAGTCGCTGCCGTCCGGCCGGTTCGAGGCTCGGCCGGTGACCACCCGGGTCAACTCCGTGCGCAACGACGGCCCGGAGCTCCTCGAGGTGGACCGCAGCTACTCGCCCCCGATCGGAGACTGACATCGAACTCGACCGGGTGATCGAGGTGCCGACGGAGCTCGGTCCCGCCCGCGCCCACGTCCGCACCCCGCCTGGGGTCCTGCTCGGTCGGCTGGTGCTGGGGCATGGCGCCGGTGGGGGCATCGGGGCAGCAGATCTGACCGCCGCCCGGACCGCTGCCGTCGGCGTCGGGTGGCAGGTTGTGCTGGTCGAGCAACCGTGGCGGGTCGCCGGCAAGCGGGTCGCCCCGGCTCCGGCTCGGCTGGACATCGGGTGGCTCGCCGTCCTGGCCGCGCTGAGCGACCTGGCAGCGGCCGATCGGGTGCAGGTGCCGCTGGTGGTCGGCGGGCGCAGTGCCGGGGCCCGAGTGGCCTGCCGGAGCGCCGCGCAGGTGGGCGCCACCGGGGTCTGCTGCCTGGCCTTCCCGTTGCATCCACCGGGTCGCCCGGAACGCTCGCGGGCGGCCGAGTTGGCCGCGCCGTCGACCGCGGGGATCTCGGTGCTGGTGGTGCAGGGGGAGCGGGACCCGTTCGGCGGACCGGCCGAGATCACCGCGCTCGCCCTGCCCGACGTCGAGGTGATCGGGGTACCCGGCGACCACAGCTTGGCGAAGACCGCCCCGGCCGCCGCGTCGGTGGCTGCGGCGGTGCTGGGTGGACTGTCCGGATGGCGCCAGGAATGACCCTCCCTCCAGCAGTGTTGTGGCAGTCGCGAAGGAACGGCGAGCTCGCCGCTCCGCCCCGCGATCAGGGCCGCGCGAACCAGGAAGGAGATCGCCGTTGCTACTCGTAACGACGGTGGACGACACGACCAGATCGGTCCCACCGGCCGTCGGTCAGTCCGCAGGGCAAGCCTGGGCGAGTAACTCCCCGCCCGTACAGCTAGGCTCGGTGGTGATGGATGGCCAAGCGGGTCGCGCACCGGCGACTGAGACGACGCAGGAGCGGTCTGCCCGCTTCGAGCGCGATGCCCTGCAATATCTGGATCAGCTATATTCCGCCGCGCTGCGGATGACGCGTAATCCGGCCGATGCCGAGGACCTTGTGCAGGAGACCTTCACCAAGGCCTTCGCCTCGTTCCACCAGTATCAGCCGGGCACCAACTTGAAGGCTTGGCTCTACCGCATTCTGACTAACGCGTACATCAACACGTACCGGAAGAAGCAGCGCGAGCCGCTCCAGGCGCAGACCGACGAGATCGAAGACTGGCAGATCGCCCGAGCCGGCTCGCACACCTCGGGTGGGTTGCGCTCGGCAGAGGCCGAAGCGCTGGATCGGCTGCCTGATTCGGACGTCAAGGAAGCGCTCCAGCGCATCCCCGAGGAGTTCCGGATCGCCGTCTATCTGGCCGATGTCGAGGGCTTCGCCTACCGCGAGATCGCGGATATCATGGGCACGCCGATCGGCACAGTGATGTCCCGACTGCACCGAGGCCGACGTCAGCTGCGGGGCATGCTGGAGGAGTATGCCGCTGAGCGTGGCATGGCAGCGGCATCACGGCCTGAGGATGGTGCGGCGTGAGTTGTGACGACGCGGACTGCGCGCAAGCCCTGGCCCGGGTGTACGAATACCTGGACGGCGAGCTCAGTCCTTCCGACCTGGATCGGATTCGCGACCACATCGACGAATGCGGGCCGTGTCTGCAGCAGTACGACCTGGACATCGCGTTGAAGGCGCTGGTTCGGCGCAGCTGTCAGGAATCTGCCCCGGCCGACCTTCGGGAACGGATCATGGTGAAGATCACCGAGATCCGGATCGATATCGGCGGCTGAGGCCAAAACGAAACCGTTGCTCCCGCTAGCTAGCGGGAGCAACGGCGTTTTGGTCGAGCTCCGGGCCGATCAGGCCCGGCAGATCAAGTTCGGCAGATCAGGCGTTGGGCCGGTTGCCGTGGTTGGCCGAGCTGCCCTTACGGGACCGGCGCTTGCGTCCGCGCTTGCTCATGGTGTTCTCCTTCGTCTTCGACTGCTCCCATCCTGGCACGTCGCGCTGGCTCTCCTGGACAGCAGGCACTCCCGAGCGGCCGGTCAGATCCAATCGACACTCAGGGTAAGCATTCAGTGGCTTTGGGTAAGGGAAGCTCTAGAGTGCCGTAGGTGTTGATGATCTCGCTCGTGCAGTCACGCCGTGGGGCCGTCCTTGGGGTCGCGGTCATCACTGCCGCGATTCTGGCCGCGACCGGTCCGGCGAGCGCCGAGCGTGCCGCGGTCGGCGCCCTCGACCCGACTTTCGGCAACAACGGAACGGTCACGCTGGCCGGCGGCGAGTCGATCGCCAGCGGTCCCAGGGGCAGCATCTGGGTGCTCGGCTCCGTCGTCTACACCGATGGGGTGAGCCGGTATCTGAACCGGCTGACCGCTGCAGGCAAGCCCGACGCCACCTTCACCGGGACGTTGCAGGGTTCGAGCTCCGCTGACCTCACCACCGGGCCGATCATCACCAGCCCGACCGGGGGCGCCTCGTTCGCCGTCAATCTCTGCTGTCGCAAGAAGCTGCCACCGATCAGCCAGGTTGCCGTGCGCAGCGTCTCCAGGGTGGGTAAACGGCTGGCCGGTGCGGCCGGGGCCACCGACTGGCCGCTGGCCGATCTGGTGACCGCCGCGCCGACCGATGCGGACTACGTGCTGGGCGGCGTCGTTCGGCTCTCCGATGGTTCCCTGCGGGCGTGCGTGAGTGTCTATCCGGGGGGCGAGCGCGACCCGTTCGCCGCGCTGGTCGGCATCCGTGCCGATGGCGCCGCCGACGACCGGGTCGGCAGTGCCGACACCACGATGCCGGCCGTCGGTTGGACCAAGGTGGCCGGCCTGGACGACTGCGGGTTCGCCAGCGCCGGGCTGCAGCAACTCTTCGTCGACGCGGCCGATCGGCTGTACGTCGTCGGTAACGCCAGCGGGCTCACCTCGGGCGCCACCCGGGTGGTGCGGACCACGGCAGCCGGCGTCCCCGATCCCGGGTACGGCGTCGCCGGGAAAGCCACGATCAAGTCCGCCCACCGCAGTTACAGCCCGCTGACCGGCCTGGTCACCGCCGACGGCCGGCTGTATCTGGGGCTCAGCTCGCGGGGCACGGCGAGCACGGCGAAAGCCGTGGCGACCGTGGTGAAACTCACCACCACCGGGATTCGAGACACCGGATTCGGAACCAACGGAGTGTGCCGGTTCTTTCCCGCCGGGGGCTCGTCCGAGCTGGACTCGGTCGGCTTCCTGCCGGGCGGTCGCCTCGTCCTGGGCCTGGTCTACGCCTCCGGCGGCACCCGGAGCGGAAAGCTGACCGCGGTCTCGGCGACCGATGGAACCCCCGCCACCAACTTCGGCGTCCGTGGCACCGTCGCATCCGGCACCCTGACCTGGGGCACGCTCGTGCGGAACGGCTACCTGCTGACGATCGGCAACATCCTGCCGAGCGACCCCGAGGCCTACCTCGGGGCTACCGTGCTGCAGCGCCGTCGGCTCTAAGAGCCGGACGCTCTAAAGCCGGGCGCCCGGGCCGCCGAAGCTCAGCGGGTGAGTCAACCTTCTGGGCCGGCCCCGGTGTCGGTCGTGCCGTTCCTCAAGGCACTCAGTGAGCTTTTCGGGTCCGATCTGCACTGCAAGGTCGGTTCTCCACCGCGGATCAGGATCGACGGCAGTCTGCGCCGTCTCGACGTCCCCGACCTGACGGCCGAGGACACCGAGGCGATGGTGGCAGAGGTGTTGCGGGCGGATCTGCACGCTCAGTTCGCCCGGACGAACGAGGCCGACTTCGCGTACTCGATTCCCGGTGTCGGCCGGTACCGGGTGAACACCTTCCGCCAGCGTGGTTCGGCCGGCTTGGTGTTCCGCCGGGTCAACGCCGGGGCGATCGGATTGTCCGACCTCGGCCTGCCGGACGTGATCGGCCGGCTCGCCATGGAGCCGCGCGGCTTGGTGCTGGTCACCGGCCCGACTGGTTCGGGCAAGACGACCACCCTGGCCGCCATGATCGACAAGATCAACTCCGAGCGCGAAGTGCACATCGTCACCGTGGAAGATCCGATCGAGGTTCTCCATGAGGACAAGCTGGCGATGGTCAACCAGCGCGAGGTCCGGGTCGACACCGAGAACTTCTCGATCGCGTTGCGGGCAGCAATGCGGCAGGACCCGGACGTGATCCTGATCGGTGAGATGCGCGATCAGGAGACCGTCCAGGCGGCTCTCACCGCCGCCGAGACCGGACACTTCGTGATGTCGACGCTGCACACCCAGGACGCCCAGGAGACCGTGGCCCGGATCATCGACTTCTTCCCGCCGCACGAGCAGAAGCAGGTCAGGCTCGCGCTGGCCGGATCGCTGCGCGGGATCATCTGCCAGCGACTGGTCCCACGGGCCGACGGCCTCGGCCGCTGTCTCGCGGTGGAGGTCTGTGTCAACACCGGCCGGGTGGCGGAGGCGATCTCCGATCCGGACAAGACCGCCACGCTCACCGATCTGATCAAGGAAGGTGGCTTCTACGGCATGCAGACGTTCGACAGTCACCTCGTCCTGTTGATCCGGGACGGCGTGGTGAGCCTGGACGACGCGATGGCGGTCGCCAGCAACCCGCACGACCTCACGGTGGAGCTGCGCCGGCTCGGCCTGGTTGCGTGACCCGGTAGTTTCCGGGCATGACGACGCTGGAGTTCCAGGTGAGGGACGCGGACACCGCCCGAGCGCTCGGCAGCGGGGACATCGACGTCCTGGCCACGCCGAGGCTGCTGGCCTGGTGTGAAGCCGCGACCGTGGCCGCCCTGGCCGAGCAACTGACGCCGGAACGCACCAGCGTGGGGTCCAGAGTCCAGCTCGACCATCTGGCCGCCACGCCGGTCGGTGGGACTGTCACAGTGACTGCTGAGTTGGAGCATCAGGACGGCCGGTTGGTGCGGTTCTCGGTCAGCGCCGTCGATCGGGCCGGGCGGCTGATCGGCGCCGGCGAGGTGACCCGGGTGATCGTGGATCGGCAGCGGTTCGCGGCGCGGATGCCACCACCGTGAGCTCTGGCAGAAAACTCACTTAGCATCGACTTTCCGCCAGCCTTGCGGCAGACTGCCGGGATGGACGATGACCGGCTCCGCCTGAATTCCGTGGTCGTGATCGTGGATCACCAATTCGCGGCCTTCGAGTTCGCCATCGGGTGCGAGGTGTTCGGCGTCGACCGGACCGCCGAGGGCCTGCCCAAGTTCGACTTCGCGATCTGCTCGGTTCGGCCGGGGCCGGTCCGTAGCTTGTTCGGTTTCGACCTGATCACCGAGCATGGCCTGGGCCGCGCCGAGGCGGCGGACCTGGTGCTGGTGGTGCCCTGCGGTGACGATTACCATCCATCGGCCGAGCTGACCGACGCCCTGCATCGAGCGGTAGACCGCGGCGCCCTGGTCGCCTCGCTCTGCACCGGCGCCTTCACCCTGGCCCGGGCCGGCCTGCTCGAGGGTCGCAGCGCGGCCACCCACTGGTTCCATGAGGACCGATTCCGGACCGCGTTCCCGGATATCGGCCTGGTCCCGGACGTGCTCTACGTCGAGGACGGGCCGGTGATCACCAGCGCCGGCACCTCGGCCGGAATCGACATGTGCCTGAACCTGGTCCGGCGCGCGCACGGCGCCGAGGCCGCCAACGGGATCGCCCGACGCATGGTGGTGCCACCGCAGCGAGACGGCGGCCAGGCGCAGTACGTCCAGACCCCGGTCCGCAACTGCTCGGCGCAGACCCTGGCGCCGGTGCTGGCCTGGGCCGGCGGGCACCTCGCCGAGGACCTGTCGATCACCCGGCTCGCCGCCCGCGCCGCGATGTCGGAGCGGACGTTCGCCCGGCGGTTCCGGGACGAGACCGGAACCACCCCGCATCAATGGGTGCAGTTGCAGCGGGTGGCGCTGGCCGAGCGGTTGCTGGAGGGCGGTGACCTCGGGATCGAGGAGGTCGCCCGGCGGTCCGGGTTCGGCTCCGCGGCGATGCTGCGCCACCACTTCGGCCGGCGCCGGCGAACAACGCCGGTCGCCTACCGCCGCACCTTTGGTAGCCCGAGCCCGTACTCGTGATCGGCCGAAAATAGCCCAACCCTGCCCCGCGATCATGCACGGTTGCCCGTCCGTAGCCCGTGATCATCAATGCCGGTGAGTTAAGCCATCACGGCACCCGTGACCAAACGCCGTGATCATGCACGCTTGCTCTTCAGGCGAGGGCACGCCGGCGCTGACGCGCCTCCCAAGTGCATGATCGCGGGTCGAAAGGGGAAAGATCGCGACAGCAGACGACCGTCACACCAGTCACTCCAGCGCTTAACTCAC
>DATINJ010000214.1:0-15463 GCA_035474375.1 Kineosporiaceae bacterium
GTGACACCGCGGTTTTGCAGCGTGATCGCGAGCGGCAGCGCGGCGTAGACGTCAAAACCTCCGCCGGCACCAGCCAGGAGCACGCTCCGAGCTCCGGTCAGGGCGGAGAACAGCGGTGGCACGTCCAGGGAATTCGCAACCGGTCGGGTGGGGTCAGTGGGCGTCACCTCCCCATGATCCCGGCAGGACGGGGCGCGCTATCGCCGGGTCAGCACACAGAACTCGTTGCCGTCCGGATCGGCCAGGAACACCCGGCCGGCCTCGCCCTGGTCGACGTCGATCTGATCGCCATCGATCCGAGTCGCCCCGAGGGAGACCAGACGGTCGACCTCGGCCTGCTGATCACCCTCGGCGGGCGGAGCGATCTCGAAATGCAGCCGGTTCTTGCCGGTCTTCTCCATCAGCGGCGGACCGCCCCAGGTGATCTTCGGGCCGCCGTGCGGTGAGCGAATCGCCGTCTCCTGATCCTGATCCCAGACCAACGGCCACCCCAGCGCGTCGCTCCAGAAGTACCCAACCTGCTGCGAACCGTCGCAGGAGAGCGCTCCGATGAATCCGCAGTCGGCGAGGAACTGGTTGCCTGGCCCGACGACGCAGAACTCGTTGCCTTCGGGGTCGGCGAGCACCACATGCCCTTCCTCGGGCCGCTGACCGATGTCGATGTGCCGGGCGCCGAATTCCAGCGCCCTGGTCACCGTCTGCTGCTGGTCTTCGAGGGATGTGCTGGTCAGATCGAAGTGCACCTGGTTAGGGACGATCTTCGGCTGCTCAGTCGGCAGAAACCGGATCAGGAACCCGGTGTCATCGTTCGGCAGGAGCGCACTTCCGGCTTGCGGATCGTCGTCCAGTTTCCAGCCCAGGACGCCGGCCCAGAAACGGGCCAGCCGGGGTGGGTCGTTGGCATCGAAGCAGAGCGCGACGAGGTGAGCAGTCATTCCGCTCCGCACCTCCTGACTCGAAGTCGTGGCCAGGCACGCACGCGGTGCCCCTTGCCAAGGGACGCTAAGCGCTCGGTGCCCGGCGCGCAAAGCAATATTCGGCGGGCACCGGTAGTGCCAGCACCACCAGGCGCAGGAGGGATAACCCACCGATCGAGCCGGTGGCAGGCGGGAATGACCGCACCCCGGGTTTCTCGACAAGCTCGATCGCATGACGACGAACACTGACACTGCAACCATTCCCGCGAACCAGACCCCTCGCATGCTGCGGGCCAAAGCGCTCAGAGTGACCGCGGCCGCCGTCCTGGCCGGCTCGGCGGTGATCACCGCCACCGCTACGGCGTCCGCCACCGCTAGGGCGTCCGCCGGGCAGCCGGGTGCGTTGACCCTCGGACAGCCCGCCACGAACAACCCGGTGATGCAGGACGTCGCCGCTCAGGTGCTGGCCGCCGGCGCTCCCGGTTACCTGGCCCGGATCAACGACGGGCACCGAGTGGACCGTACGGTCGCCGGGCTCGCCGACCGCACTACCCGGCGCCCGCTCAGCAGCCGCGACCAGTTCGAGATCGGCAGCAACACAAAGACTTTCATGTCCACGCTGGCCCTGCAGCTGGTCGACCGCGGTCAGCTCGACCTGGCTGCGCCGGTCTCCAGGTACCTGCCCGGCGTGGTTCCGAACGGCAGGAACATCACCGTCCGGATGCTGCTCAACCACACCAGCGGGCTGTTCAGCTACACCTCCGACCCGGACTTCTTCGTCCAGCTGGACAAGGACCCGCAGCACGTCTGGACCGAGCAGGAACTGCTCGACGTAGCGTTCAAGCACGAGCCCGACTTCGCGCCGGGCACCAGTTGGTCCTACTCGAACACGAACTACATCCTGGTCGGGATGATCCTGCAGAAGCAGACCGGCAAGAGCCTGCCCGAGTTGGTGCAGCAGCGGATCGCTCGTCCTCTGGGGCTGACTCACACCTACTTCGCCAACCCTCGGGCCAGGAACACCGGCCCGGGCTACGCCCACGGCTATGCGGTCAGCTTCGCCGGCACCAACCCGGCTTACGTTGACACGTCCAGTTGGCCGATCGGCGGCTGGGGCGGCGCCGCCGGGGCGATCATCTCCGACTCGAACGATCTGTCCCGGTTCTTCTCCGCCGTCCTGGGTGGAAAGCTGTTCTCCCGGGAGCAGCTCAACCAGATGAAGACCACCGTCGACCTGCCGGCCGAATTCCCCTTCCAGGGCGGATACGGTCTGGGCCTCATCAAGATCAAGTCACCGTGTGGCACGGTGTGGGGCCACGGTGGCGACACGCTGGGCCATCACAGCACCGCCGTGGTCTCCGCCGACGGCCGGCGTACCGCGGTCAGTGACACCAACGCCGAGCCCAGTGACCTGGTGGAGAACGCCGGCGCAACCCGCTACTACCAGGTCGCCTTCGCGGCCGAGACCGTGACCATCTGCCAGATGCTGGATCAGCCCGTCCCGGCCTCCGTCACGGATGCCTTGCACGGCACTACGCCCAGTTCCGCAGCCGCGATCCGAGCGCACAACTGAAGGCTGGGCGGTCGGTCGGACCGTCACCAGCCTCGCTAGAATGTGATCATGGGCAACCACTCTCTCGAGGATCTCGCTGGTCGGCTGCGGGCAAAAACGGCCATCGACCCCCTGCCCGACCTGCTGGCTGCTAACAGCGTCTGGAACCTGTCTCAGACTCTTCAGCACTGCGCCCAAACGATCGGCTACTCGGTCACCGGCTATCCGAAGCTGAAGCCGAGACCGTATCGAGCCACCGTGGGAGCCCTGGCCAAGCGGATCTTCCTGCGGAGCGGCGCCATGCGACATCCGTTGGGCGCCGAGATCGAGGGGGCACCACCCCTGGACCCCGGCCTCGCCGTGGCCGAGGCCGTGACCCTGCTCTCCGACGCCGTCCGACGTTTCTCCTCGTTCCAGGCGAACCATGCCCCGCATCCGGCCTACGGCACGTGCACCCATCAGGAGTACGCCGCCCTGCACGCGATGCACTTGGTCGAGCACCTGCCCGGGCTGGTTACCAGCTGATCAGCGCACCGTTCACCACCGCCGGTGCAGGCTGCGACCGAGTGCCAGGGCGCCGACGCAGACGAGCACGCACCACGCGAACCACCATGACTGCAGACCGTCGGAGCGGGGGCAGCAGGCTTCTGCCGTCGGCAGGCTGCTCTGGGCGTTGATCGGGTAGGCGTCGAGCTCGGTGTAGGCGTCGCTGCTCGCCGTGCTCTCCTGCGTCGTCCCGCTGATCGGCTTCGTGCCGGCCGCGACCTTCGTGACCGCGGACGGCTCGATGGTCGGCAGCGGCTGGGCCGGGGACAGGCTCGGGGTGGGCGCCGGTGTGGTGGTCGCGATCGGGTCCGGGGTCGGGGCCACGACCGGGATCTCGACCGGGGTCGGGTCCGGAGCGGGGGCCGGGTCCGGGTCGGCCGGGTCCGGGTCTGGAACTGGGATGACGGCGGGATCGGCGGTCACGGTCGCGGTGTACGTGGTGTCACCGGTTTGCCCGTAGGCGTCGCTGACCTGAAACGATACGGCGGGCGCCGTCCCGATGAAGTCGCTCGCCGGAATGAAGGTGATGATCCCGGTGACGGGATCGAGAACGTAGGTGCCTTCCGCGAGGGTGACAGCGGTGTCCGGGTCGCCCACAGCGTTCAGTAGCTGCACGGCTCCCCCTTCGGCCATCTCGATGATGGTGCTCTGAACCCCGGTTCCGGTACTGGTCCGGGCGGCCAGGGCCGGCGGCGCGGGTTTGGTCACGGTTGGGGTGTAAACGGCGCTGCCGGTGCGGGTGGCCAGGTCGGTGATTTGGAACTGCACCCCGGCCGGTGTACCGGAGTATCCGATCGCCGGAGCGAACGTGATGACATTGGTCGCCGGATCGAAGGTGTAGATCCCGACGTCCGGAACGCTGACCGTGGTGACCGGCAGGCCGCCGTCCAGCAGGGTGACGGTGTCCCCGGCGGAGACCACGACGGTGCCGTGCTGTGCCGCTCGGGCAACGCCGGTGCTGCTCAGCGGCAGGGGTGCGGGCGCCGAGCCGGGCAGCAGCGGGGTGGCCGTAACCGTCCCGGAACTGCTCCCGGCACCGGCTCCGTTCACCGCGCGAACGGTCACCGGGTAGGTGGTTTCACTGCTCAGCCCGGATACGGTGGCGGTGATCGGACCGTCCCCGACAATGCTGAGCGGGGACCAGGTCGCTCCGTCGGTCGAGTACTCGTAGGACGTGATCACCGAGCCACCGTCGTCGCCGGGTGCCGAGAAGGAAAGCATCAGCGAGCCGGGGCCGGGGGTGACAGCCAGGGCGGTGGGGGCATCCGGCACCGACGGCACCGACGCGATCTTGCCGATCCTGGTGCCGTAGTCCTCGGCCAGATAGACGTTCAGTGATCGGTCCACGGTCAGCCCACTGATCACCGAAACCGGGCTGTTGGCAGCCGGTCCCGCGCTGAGGCTTCCGCTGCTGCCGTTCCCGGCGAGCCGGCTCAGGACACCGGTCCCGGAGGCCGGCGAAACCACCTTCTCGATGTACTTGTTTCCCCGGTCAACGATGTAGAGGTCGTCGTGCCGATCGATCGCCACCTGGCGCGGCTGCTTCAGACCCGAGGCCGAGGCCAGCCCGGGCACGGACACTCCGGACCGGCCGCAGGCGCCCACGACCGACGTCAAGAAGCCACTGCCGGCCGAGACCATGGTCACGCAATGCGCGCTGCGGTCGCTGATGAACAGGTTGCCGCTGCTGTCCACCGCCAGCCCGCCGATCGCGGAGGTGAAAGGGGAGGCCGTGGCCGCGATCGGGGAACTCGCGGTGCCCGGCGTCGGGGTGCCAGAGGTTCCGACCCCGGCCACGATGCTCAGCTGCCCCGCCGCCGTCACCTTCGCGACCTGCTCGGCTGTGGAGTCGAAGATGTACACCGAGCCGTCCGGGCCGGCGGCCAGGGCATCGGGCGTGATCGACACGGTGGTCGCCGTGCCGGTGCTGAGCGGCCCGCTTGAGGCAGTTCCGTTCCCGGCGATGATGCTCAGCTGGCCCGAGGTGTTGATCTTGGCAACCAGGTTGTTGTCCTCGTCGCCGACATACACGTTGCCGGCCGCGTCCGCCGCGATGCCGGCTACTCCCCCGAAAGCCGAGGCGGTTGCGCTGCCTGGGGAGGGAGCGCCGAAATTTTCACCGGAATTGAGCAGGTAGCTGATGGCGCCCGCGCGGTTGATCGTCGCGATGGAGTAGTAATCATCGCTGCCGCTGCTGAACGAGACGTACACGTTTCCCTTGCCGTCGGCGGTCAGGGATGCCGGATAGTAGATCGGCGAGGCGATGGCCGGGCCAGGGATGAGTGCCGAATAGGTGCCGTCCCCGGCGCCGATGGTCAGTGCCGTTCCGGTGGTCGCGGTGGCGCCGGCCGGCGCAATTCCCGCCGCTGCGGACAGCCCCAGGAGGGCGAGGACGGGGACGCTCACCACGGCACGGCGCCATTTCGGGGCCCGAACACCGTTCTCGGCAACTGACAATGGGTTCCCTCCGGCAGGACCGTGTACTTCACGTGACATTCAATCACTCAGCGTGTTCAGTGCGCGATCGTGTTCACCCGATTGCCCGGCCGCCGCTGGTCAGCGGCCGACTACAGCTTCAGGAAGCTTCCTTACCCAGCTGAAACTGGTACTACTAGGACCTTTCCCGACTCCAACGGTGCGGAGCAGGACATGATCGGTTTCGGCGATTACCTACAGCTGCTGCCCAAGACGGAGCTGCACTGCCACTTCACCTCCACGATGTCGGCAGGCCAGTTCATCCAGCTCGCCGACCGGTACGGGGTGAAACTGGCGACCACGGATCCGGAGAAGCTGTTCGATTTCGAGGATCTCAGCGACTTCCTGACTGCCTTCCGGGCCGCGCACGATGTGCTGAAGGCTCCCGAAGATCTAGCCGAGGTGGCGTATGCGGGCGTCCGGCTGGCGGTGGCTTCCGGGGCGTTGCGCTACCGCGAGTACTACCTCAACCCGCAGTACTTTCACGACCGCGGCCTGAGCTATCGACAGCTCCTGGAGCCGGTACTCGAGGGGCTACGCAGCGCCGAGGCCGATCTGGGGGTGGGATTCCGGATCGTGATCGCGATCAACCGGCATGACACGCCGTCCTCAGCCCTCGAACTCGTCGAGCAGATCATCGCGCATCCGTACGACGAGGTAGTCGGGCTGGGGATGGACGATCTCACGCCGGAAGGCACCGAGGACCCGCTCCGGTTCACCAGGGCCTACGCGCGCGCCAAGCAGGTCGGGCTCCGCCTGACCGCTCATGTGGGCGAGACGGACGGCGCGAGTGCGATCAACGTCCGCGATGCGATCGACGAATTGCACTGCGACCGCATCGATCACGGCTATCGGGTGCTCGACGATCCGGAGCTCACCCGGCGTGCCCGGGACTCCGGCATCCCCTTTACCACGACGCCGTTTTCGACCACCATCTGTTCCGGTTGGACGCTCGGGCCGGAGCACCGGATCGCCCGGATGATCCGGGAAGGGCTCGCCGTCACCGTCTCCACCGACGACGCGATGTTCTTCCGTACCGATGTCGGCCGCGAATACCGTGAAGCGCTGCCCCTTCTCGGCGTCGACGCGGAAGGCGCGAAGCGGATCGCGCTCGCCGGCATCGACGCCGCCTTCTGTGACGACGACACCAAGGCCACCCTTCGCCGCCAGTTCGCCGCCGAGATTCTCACCCTCGACAGCCTGTTGACGACGTAGCCGAAACCTGGCCCGCAACCCGCTATTGCGGCGGGGTCGTCCAGTGGACGGCGGCGGAGACAACGTCGGGCAGGTTCCCGGTCCGGGCGTATTCGGCCCGCTGGAGTGAAGCCCCGGTCCCGCGTCGTAGTAACTGGTCCAAGGAGGACTGCACCTGGTCCGCGTCCCCGTGTCGGCGTAGCGACGGGCCGATCCGGTCGATCATCTGCTGCAGTCTGGTCTGCGCGGGCAGCGCGGTCCCGGTCACCGGGTCGATCAGGTCTTCGTCCAGCCCCGATTTCGCCGCTCGCCAGGCCGCCCCGCGCAAGAGTTCGGGCCGCGCGGTCGGCCAGGGACTTCCTTCGTTCGCCGCCCGGGCGGCCGCATCCACCAGCGACCGGCAGAGCGCGGCGACGAGCACGGCATCGGTCGCCTCCGGACAGACGTCCGCCACCCGGATCTCGACCGTCGGGTACTTCGCCGACAACCGGGCATGGAAATACACCATGCCGTCGTCCAGCAATACCTGGGAACGCAACAGCGACGCCACTGTCTCGTCGTAGTCGACCACCCCGGTGAACGGCGCAGTCGGGCCGGCGCTGGGCCAGCGGTCCCAGACCATCCGTCGATAACTGGCGTATCCGGTATCGACACCCTGCCAGAACGGCGAGTTCGCGCTCAAGGCCAGGATGACCGATAGCCATGGCTGAATCGCGTTGATCACGGCGACTCCCTCGGCGCGGGAATCAGTTCCGACGTGGACGTGGCACCCACAGGTGAGCTGCTCCTGAGCGGTTGCCCCGTAGCTGCGCATGATCTGCAGGTACCGGGGATCCGGCGTGGGCGTGGGGTCCACCGGTATCGGGCTGGTGGCGAGCGCGGCGACCCGGACCCCGTTGCTCGCGGCCGTGCGAGCCAGAGCCATCCGGTGCTGTTCCAGGTCAGCCTGCAGGTGGTCGAGTCGGATCTGCACCCGAGTGCCGGTTTCGGCCTGTTCCTGCTGCAGTTCGTGCTCGATTCCAGCAGGTCCGGTCGCGTGCCGGCCGCTCGCACTCCGGTCGCCTTCGGCGGCAACTCGCTCGCCCACGGGTTTCGGCACCCCCGTCGGATCGACTAGCAGGAACTCCTCCTCTACTCCAACCGTCCGCGGTTCCATTAGACAAGTCTCGGGGTTGCCGGTGAATCCGCTCATCGAGTTCCAGCAGGTCTCACCTCGCCACGGAGGTGCCGCTCGGTAACTGAACCACCTGGTCGCCCGACAGCGCCTCGGGGAACAGGTCGTCCCGCCTCCCCGGCGCCGCCGGTGATCGTGGTGATCACTAACCTGGCTCGCAACCGCATGACGCCACCGTTCTCCTTGCCGCTCTCGCTACTAGGCTTGACCGATGCAGCAAACCCTCGTGCCGGAAGGCTTCACCATTCCGCCACCCTTGAGCACTAACGAATTCAGGTTCGAACCACTCGGTTCCCAGCACAACGATGCTGACCACCAGGCCTGGACCTCCAGCGTGGACCACATTCGCCGTACCCCTGGATTCAGCGGTCGTGGCTGGCCTGCGGATTTCCTGACGCCGGACGAGAATCGTCGCGATCTCGAGAGGCACGCGAATCACTTCATCAGCCGGAAGGGGTTCACCTACGCGGTAATTGACCGCCTCAACGGGGAGTACCTCGGCTGCGTATATTTCTACCCGGCCCGCACCGAAGACTACGACGTGGACGTACGATCCTGGGTTCGAGCTGATCGGGCTCACCTTGATGAAGTCATCCATGGCGTCGTCACCGAGTGGCTGAAGAACGCCTGGCCCTGGACGAAGCCCGAATACGCCGCGCGGAATGCTTCAGTGACAGTGGAGCGCCGCAGGACTCGGCCGAAGTCCTGGATCGGCCCTTCTATCGGTGCCCCCGAAGGGTTCGGCCGAGTGCTGCGGCGCTCACCATGATCACGACGGATCCTTAAGCCGTCGTCGGCTGCTCACCCTTGTGGATCGTGGCCTGAGGCCGAGCCACATTGGCTGTCGGGTCCGACGCGGCCTGAGCCGGTCAGACCGCCGCCGACTTCCCTCTGGGTAGCTGGATCACCCGGTCGGACGAGCGCGCCTCGGGGAACAGGTCGTCGAACACCTGAACCCGGTCGAAGGCCATGGCGTACTCCCGCGCCGCCCGCTCCCGGGCCTGACGCTCGTGGTAGGGCATCTCCAGCACCACCCGGTCGATCGCGGCCGCCAGACCCGGCACGTCGCCGGCTTCGACGATGACCGCCGTGTCACCGACCGCTTCCCCGGTGCCGCCGGTGATCGTGGTGATCACCGGTCCACCACCGGCCAGCATCTTCTCGGCCAGAGCGATGCCGAACGTCTCGACGAAATCGGGCTCCGATTTGGTCGGCAGCGCGTACGCCGCGCAGCCGCGCATCAGTAGTGGCTTCTCGTCGTCGTCCACATCGTTCAGGAAGACCACCTGATCATTGATCTCCGGCATCGCCCGCACTTGCTCCAGGGCCGGGCCGTTACCGGCCAGCACCAGCTTGAAGTCCGGCCGGCACCGGGTCTGGGCGAACGCCGTCACCAGGTCGAAAATGCCCTTGGCCTTGGAAATCCGGGACAGGAAGAGGACGTAGCGGTCGCGTTCCAGCCCGCGTTTGGCCAGGGCGGCGTCCACCGCGGCCAGATCGAGGTCGAGATAGCTGGCCGAGTCGATCGGCGGGTAGCTGACCCGGATCCGGCGCCGGCACTGCTCAGCGAAGTTGGTGCCGCACCGCGCGTCCACTTGCTCGGCCGAATCCACGATCTCGTCCATCGTGTACTGCGAAACCGCGACCACGTCGTCATTCGCGAGGAATGTCGTGAACAAGACGGTCGCCGCGCCGAACCGCCCGTCCCGCAGGCAGGACCGGATCACGTTGGTGACATCCGAGCCGACCGCCTTGGCGACCGTGTGGACGTCCGGGGCGAACCCGGCCGCCCGGGCCGCGGTGATCGCGTCGATCACCACGTTGGTGTGCGGGACCAGGTACATCGAGACGCACGTGGTCGGTACCGGCTCGGCAAGCAACTCGACCAGCCTGCCGGTGAGCCCAGCCAGGTATCGCCCGTCCGGGACTCGGTAGTCGCCGACCGGCGACGGCCGTTCCACGGTGATCCCGGCGCTGTACGGCAGCAGCCGATCCAGTGGCTTCAGCGGCAGTCCGGCCGCTTTCAGCGTCTCGATCGGCCAGGTGAGCAGTCGCACATCGTCGAACCCGCGGGTCAGCGCGACCTCGGCCAAGTTGCGAGCTTCCCCCGAATGCCCACAGATCACCGGATCGGCTCGAACGACGATGACGAGCCGACGATTAGGGTAGGTCACGGCGACTCCTCTGATCTCACCGGGAAATCCGACGTTGACGGCGGTCGGATCTTGCGGGCCCAGTCCGACGGCTCAGGACCCAACGTCAGCTGTAAGCGGCCGCCACGGTGAACGTCGGTGGCACGCAAAAAGCCTTCTTCCAACGGTTTTCCGTTGAACGTCGCGGACTGCACGTACTGTGCCGGCGGGGTGCGCTCGATTCCGTCGGCTCCGATCGGCTGCGCGCGATGGCCGTTGGTCTCGACGATGAACTCCTCGTCGCCGACCTGGATGGTGGCGTGTTCGAACGCCGGCGCGTTCAGCAGGAACAGGTTCTGTCCGGCCACCGGGAACAGGCCAAGGGAGGCCCACACGTACCACGAGCTCAGCCCGCCGGAGTCGTCATTGCCCGGCAACCCGCCCGGTCCGGTCCCGAACTGCCAGGTCAGAGCGGCATGGACGACCTCGGTCGTGCGCTCGGGACGGCCCGCATAGTGATAGGCCCAGGGTGCTTCCATGTCCGGCTCGTTGTTGAGCCCTTCGAACCGGTTCAGGGCGTACCCGGCAGCCATCTCGGCCGGCCCCGGGCGGACGCCGGGCTGGGTGACCGGATTCGCTCCATAGCCGAAGAACGCGTCGAGCATGGCGCTGAACGCATCGTCGCCGCCGGCCAGAGCGATCCGTCCGGCCATGTCGTGCAGCAGCCGGAACGAATAGTTCCATTTGCCGCCTTCGTAGAATTCGGAATCTCGCAGCAGTCCGGTGCCCGGATCGAAGGCGTTCCGCCAATCTTGGCTTCGGGCTAAGAGATCGGCGGCCAGGCCGTGGTCGTTCAGCGCCCCGGCGACCTGGGCCGTGCAGTAATAGGCGTAGGCGAGATCCAGGGTGTGCGTGATCGGGTGCACGATTCCGTGCTCGAAGAAGTCTTCTCCGTACATTCGGCGCAGATCGTCGCCCATGTGTACCAGGGCCCAGTTCCAGTCGAGTTGCCCGACTCCCAGCCCGAGCGTGTGAGCGTCGGCCAGCGTGGTGTGCAGCAGGGCACTGCCTTGGCGGAAGAACCGGTCGGCGCCGCGAGCCATCCGGTAACCGATCGGGAAGTTGCCTTCTTCCTCGCTGACTCGCAGCAGCGACTCCAGCAGGTCCACGGCCCGGTCCGGAACAATCGCGGCCAGCAGCGGCAATTGGGTCTTGTAGATGTCCCACATGGTGCAAATGTCGAACGCGTACGGGCCGGACGTCGGCCAGAAAGGACTCTCGTCGTCCCCGAAACATGGCTTGATCAGGGAATGGTAGAGCGCCGTGGCCATCACCGTGCGCCGACCCGGCGTCCCGCCCTCCACCCGAACCCGACCGACGTGATCGCTCCATTGGTCCTGGGTGCGAGCCCGGACCTGGTCGAACACGCCATGGTCGGCTCCGCACTCATCGCGCAGGTTCTGCCGGGCCTGCTCGCAACCGCGCAGCGAGAAGCCCATCCGGATCTCGATGACCTCACCAGCCGCGGCCGGGCCCATGAAAAGCAGGCCGAACGGACGCAGCGTGGTGTTCCGGATGCTGTCGAAGTCCAGTCGGGTACCGCCGTCGATCAGGCGCCGGTCATGCCAGAGCATCTGCCGCCAGCCAGGGCTGTCGACCTCCAGGTAGACCGACAGCGGAACACCTTCGACCACCACCGTGCCCTGCGCCCGGCCAAGCCCGAGGCTCTCCAGTTGGGCGCGCAGCGGAATGGTTCGCCCGTGTTCGATGGCCAGCCCACCGCAGGACAGATCGACCACCAGCCGCGCGCTGGGGTGCTGCGGGAAGGTGTACCGGTGCACCGCGACCTTGGCGCCCACGGTGATTTCGCAGCGCGTGCCGGTATCCAAAGTGGCCGCGTAATACCCGGCCTGGGCCACCTCGTCCTGCAGCGGCCAGGCGTCACCCAGGTTGTCCAAGGGCTGAATCATCGGCGTCACGCGCACGTAGTTGTAGTACTTGCGGATCGCCCCGGTGCCGGACTGCTGGAAGTGGGTGAACCCGGAAGCCTGATTCCGGTCGAACAGCTCGGAGGGCCGGCCCTCGGTGCTTTTGGTGTACCTGCCGTACCCGGTCGGATAGGCGCCCGAGTAGGCACAGGCCGACACCATCCCTAGCGGATATGTCGCGCCCGGGTGGGTGTTTCCGACCTGTGGCTTCGGCCACCACCAAGTAGCGGCCAGGCCTTCCGGGGCAGGAAGGTCGGTCGCGACGGTTCCGATGAAAGGATCAATGTCGTCGAAGATGGCGGGACTGTAGCAAGCGCTGGCCCTCCTATGGTTTCGACACGATGAATTCGTCCTGGCGAGTGTTCGTCGAGCTGCGCCGCAACGCCGACGGCCCGGCCACCGTGAGGTGGCCGGGCCGTCAGTGTCTTACGCGTGTGCCGCCCGTTCGGGCGCTGAGATCAGCTGATCGTGGTGCTGGCCAGTACTGGGCTCGGGTTCGGGTAGCACTTGGTCGTAGCTTCCAGCGGGCTGCCGAAGAGGCTGGGCCACGCGGTCAGGGTGAGACCAGGATCGGTGGCGCTGGTGCCGCCGACCTTGAGATCGATCGAGCCCGACGTGCCGGCCACGAGTTCCATGGTCAGGGCGGGCAGCTGGTATGCCGCACCGCCTGCGAGCGACGACGGATACGTGATCACGAAAGCGGTCTCGGTCTGGGTGAGGACTGCGTCGACGCTGAGGCCGGAGCCGCCCGAGAGCGTGCCCGAGGTCGCAGTGCTGTTGGCCGGGATCGGGATGGTCAGCGCGATGTTTTCGATCTTGGTCAACGGCAGGCCGTTGGCCGTGGTCGGAACCGTGTTCGGCTGGGGAGTGACGACGGCCGTGAAGGTTTCTCCGGCAGTCACCGTCTCCGGTGCCGTGCCCTCGACGGAGGAGGCGAAGGTGGTGGCCGACTCCCCGAAGAAGGTAGCCGCCGTGCAGGCGTAGTTGATGTCGACAGGGGCGGCTGCTGCGGTTCCGGCAGCCAGGAGGGTCGCCCCGGCGGCCATGAATGTCGCCGCGGCAACCCTCGTGAATGGATGGGTCGTCAGGAACCTCATCTGATGTCCTTCCTCAACGCTGAGAAGGTGGAGCGGACACTGCGCCGGGATTGTTACCGGCGGGTACAGACTCGGGTCAGACGAGGTAAATGTCAATATCCACCGGGTATGGCCGTTAACTGATGGACTGACTACTCGACGACCAATTCGACCGGGATGTTCCCGCGCGTCGCCTTGGAGTACGGGCAGACCTCGTGAGCGGCCTTGACCAGCTGCTGGCCGGTCTCGTTCTCCAGCCCTTCCGGGAGCTCGACGCGCAGAACGACCGAGAGAGCGAAGCTCGTCTCGTCCTTGCCGATGGAGACCTCCGCGGTAACCGCGATGTCCTTGGTGTCAACCTTCGCCTGGCGCCCGACCAGGCCCAGCGCGCTCGCGAAGCAGGCCGCGTAGCCGGCGGCGAACAGCTGCTCCGGGTTCGTGCCCTCCCCCGTGCCGCCCATGGCCGGCGGCATGGCGAGCGCGAGATCCAGTGTGCCGTCGGAGCTTACGGCGCGGCCTTCCCGGCCGTTGGCGGTGGCGGCGGCGGTGTAGATGGCTTCCATCGAGATCATCCCATTCAGGTTGGTTTGGCGATCCGTACTGCCGGCATCAGCCGGTAACAACAGGCGTCAGTACAGCACACAACTGAGTTGCACACAACTCAGTTGTGTATGGCTGTACTATGGGCGCATGAATGCCGTGGACGCCGCCGACGAGGACTATCTCCACCTCGATCAACAGATCTGCTTCGCCCTGCACAACGCCTCGCGGGCCTTCGGGAGCGTCTACCGAGTCGCCTTGAAGGACCTGGGGCTGACGTATCCGCAGTACCTGGTCATGCTCGTGCTCTGGGAGCAGGGTGAGCTGCCGGTCAAGCGGATCAGCGAGCGGCTACGGCTGGACTCGGGCACCCTTTCACCGCTGCTGAAACGGCTGGAGGCCAACGGGTTCGTGCGCCGCGAGCGCTCCCGGGACGACGAGCGCTCCGTCACCGTCCGCTTGACCGAGAAGGGGGTGGCGCTGCGGGAACGCGCGAAAGCGGTGCCGCAGAGCATCGCGGTGGCGACCGGGTTGCCGCTGGCGGGCATCGAGCAGCTCCGTGAGCAATTGAGCATGCTCACGGAAGCGCTGCTCAACCCGGCCGTGACGACGAGGTAGCCAGAGCGGCGGTTTTCGCCCTACCCCAGCCGGACCGGCAGCCGTCGCAACTCCTGCCGGTCAAGCGTGGCATCGGGTTTCGCCAGCGGTGCGGCCTTGGCCGGGTTCGCCTGCACGGCCGCGGTCGCTACTCCGGCCCACTCCAGGATCTTTGCGGTAGCCAGGTCGCGGTCGGCCGGCGCCAGCGTGGCCACGTTGGACCCGTGCGTTCCGTTCGGGACGGTGAGGACGTACGAGTCCTTGGCTCCCCGGTCGACCCGGAAGCGCTCCGACCCCCAAGGGTCGTTCTGGCCGTAGACGTACAGCGTGTGCCGGGCGTGATGGCGCACCCAGGTGTCGATTTGCCGCATCGCCGTCGGCTGGAATCGCATCGGGATGGACGCCGGGACGACGGCTCGCGGCGGCAGGTACGGGTACCGCTGCAGCGTGCGCTCGATCCACGGGAACCGGATGTTCGGCCAGCCGAGCTGGGTTCCGGCCTGGTAGTAGTACGGGATGTACGGCTCGATGCCCTGGTCGGAGTACTCGTTCCACGGGTTGTATTCGTCGATCAGGTCGAACAGGTCCTGGTCGCTGATCGTCGCCGCGTCTGGCAGCTGGTCGCAGTAGTTCACGCCGTAGTACTGCCAGAACACGAAATCCCAATCCAGGACGGCGCCTTCGAAGGCCTTGTCCTCGGTACCGATGAGGTCCACCGTCAGCGCGTTCTCCGCCAGGTAGGCATGGAACTTCGGCCGCAGCGCGTCGCGCCGGACGAGCGCCTCCCGCTGCAGGGCCTGCGCGCGCTCCCGGCAGTCTTTCGGGCCGACAGTCGCGAAAAAGCGGTCGTACGCTGAGTCTTCGGTGTTGATCACGTCGTTCGGGGCAACGTAAGGCACCGTGCCGTTCATGTCGTGGGGATAGAACCGCTGGTAATAAGTTGCCGTCATGCCGCCCTTGGAACCGCCGGTGGCCAGCCAGTTCTGGCTGTAGATCGGTTTGAGCGCCTGATAGATGCGGTGCTCGTCGGCGGCGGCCTGCCAGATGGTGAGGTCGGACCAGTCGGCCGGCTCCGGGCGGGACGGCGTGAAGAACCGGTATTCCATCGACACCTGGTTGCCGTCGACGATCCGCGTCGGCTCCGACCGATTGGGTGTGGTGCTGAGGCCGTAACCGCTGGTGAAAAGCACGGTGGGACGGCTGACGTCCTTGTGCAGGACGCTGATTCGCTGCTGGAACGTCGCGCCGTTCGGCTGTCGGTGGTCGACCGGC
>DATINJ010000215.1:0-78552 GCA_035474375.1 Kineosporiaceae bacterium
CGATCACCACGCTGGAGTCGAAGGTCGGGCCGGTGGCGTTGCCCTTGTAGAGCAGCAATTCTTGGCTCGAGCTCTTCACCGCCACCAGGTCGTCATACGCGTCCCGGTTCACCTTGCCGATCGCCAGGTCACGGAAATCGGAACTCCAGCCGTTGCCGATCTGCACCCGCGCACCGAACCGGATGCCGGCGGCAGTGCCGGGGTACATCCACAGATCGCCGCTGGCGGTGTTGACGGTCACCAGGTCGTCATAGGCATCCCGGTTGATCTTCCCGATCACGAATTCCCGGTATCCGGACCAGCCGGTGCCGATCTGGGTCCGGGTGCCCCAGCGGGTGCCGGATGTGGTGCCCGGGTACAGCCAGAGCTTTCCGGCCGCGTCGGCGGCGATCAGGTCCTGGATGCCGTCCCGGTTGAACTCCCCGGTCACCGGCTGGCGCAGAGCGTCCGGCGCGACCGCGGTGCTGCTGCGGATCCAGCCCGCCAGATCATCGGTGCGGGCCTCGGTGGCGCCGTCCTGAATCTGAGTCTCGCTCTCCCCGAAACAGCCCTTCTGCCAGGACGTGTCGTTGATGCCGATCAGCTGCGGACCGGCCGGGGCTTCGCGGAAGGCGGGGCCCCCGGCGTCGCCCTTGCAGATGGTCGCGCCGTCGGAACCGGTGACGGCGAACCCGGCCGCGGCCACCGCGCCCACGGTGAAGGTTCCAGCGTGCAGCCGGTCCGGGACCCACTCGGTGCCCGTGCGCCCGTACCCGGCGATCCGCAGGCTCTCACCCTCCTGGGGTGCTCCGCCGTCCAGACCGAGCGGCGCGATGTTATTGACCGGCGCGGACAGCTCGGCCAGCACGAGATTGCGCTCGGGGTGCGGGATCAGAGAGATCACGGCTCGGCGGTGCCCGGTCGTCGTCGTCAGGTCGGTGCGCCCGAGGACGACGTTGACCGGGCGGCTCGGCACCCCGGCGACGACCTCGCCCGTCCCGTCGGCGAAGCAGGACTTCGCGGTCACGACCCAGCGGGTGGCGACCAGCGCCCCGGTGCAGCCGCGGTTCTGCTCACCGAAGTCGACCTTGGCCACGAACGGCAGGTCGCCGTCCTCGACCACCGGTGCCACCGTGAGGGCTCCGGCCGGTGAACCACCGCCAAACGTGGTGACGAGCATCGCGGCGGCCGCGACTCCCGTGAAAAGGCGTGCTGGATGCACGATCTTGCTCCTTCGTCTTCGCACAGCAGGGCTCGGGTGCTCCCTGGAACGGGGTTGGTGGCGGTTTGATCCATTCAGCCGAGGCTGAAGGGCGGTGCTTCCGTCGGGCTCGTCAGTTGCAGGCCCAGACCCCCGAACCGCAGATCGTGTCGTCGGCGGCGGCATGGTTGGCCCGCACGGCGAGGGCGTAGTCGCGCGCGATCGGGCCAAGATTGCCCTTCTCTGCAAGGGCCTCTTTGTAGTTTTTGACCCCCACGTTGTACATCGCCGCCGACACCTCCTCCAGGGTGAACTCCTGGCGCACCGCAGGGGTCGCGGTGGCCTTCGCGGTGGCCTGAAGGTCCTTCAGGTAGTAGGCCGAAGCCTTGATCGCCAGGTCGTGATTGCCCATCAGATCGATCCATTCGACGCCCTGGAACTCGTTCGGGTGGTTCTTGACCGTCTCGTCGAAGGCCTGTTCCTGCAGGTTGGTCCAGCCCAGCGACGGCGGGTTGGCGCCCTTGGAGGTGAACCCTTTGAGCCACTGATAGACGCCGACCTCGTCTAGGGCCCAACTGCCGAACTGGATGAGGTTGTCGACCGGCTGCGCGCCCTGGCGCCAACCGCTGATCTCCCGGGTGAGTAGGGCCAGCAGGAAGACCGGATCGATCCCGGCGTCATTGGCGTACTCGACGATGGTCGTACTCCACGCCGGGACGCTGTCGCAGGTGGCCTGGGCCAGACCAGTGTCGATCGGCCCGCCGAAGCAGGCTGGCCCGCCCAGGTGAACCCACAGATCGGTCATCGCCTGAAGCTTGTTCTGCGGCTCGGAGGGGTGGTTGGGGGCCTTGCTCCACGAGTCGGAGTGGTCCGGGTTCTGCTCGCGGGCGGCGGCCGCCTCCTCCTTGAACTTCACGACGGCGATCCGGAACGCCTCCGTGGCTGCTGCCGAGGCCACCGCGGCGTCCTTACCGGCGCGCAGTTCGGCATCGCGCGCCCGGGCCGCCGAGGCGTAGGCGCGGTTGGCGTAGGTCTGCGCCTGGTCCGCCGAGGCCGTGGCCCGGGACGCGGAACTGGTGGCGGCGCTCGCGGCAGCGGCGGCGTTCACTGCGGCCGCCCGAGCCGCTTGCGCCGACGCCGCGGCCTGATCTGCCGAGGTGCGCGCCTGCTCGGCAGCTGTCTTCGCCTGGGCGGCGAAAGCCGCCGCCTGCTCGGCTGATTGGCGAGCCTTGTCGGCCCAGACCGCGGCCTCCGCGGCGGCCTTGCGGGCCAGAGCCGCGACCCGAGCCGCTTCGGCGGCGTCGCGGCGGGCCAGCGCCGCCGAGCCGGCCGCATCGGCTACGTAGCGCTGAACGGTGGCCACGTGCACGGCGGCGTCGTAGTCGCGCTGCTGCGCCTTGGGCAATTCCACGTCGAGGAACTGCCTCAGGTAGCTGCGCGGGCCACTCAGAGCCACCTGCGCAGACGCATCCACCTCCGCGCCGCCGGCTTCCATCGCTGCCGCGATCGCGATCCGGTCGTCCTGATCGGCGGCCGTGTACTGGCCGGTGCGCAGAAACTCGTAGGCCTGCGCCGGGGTTCCCTCCAGCGCGGCGCGGGCGGCGGCCTTGGTCGCGGCGCCCCCTGTCTCGATCAGCTTGGCGATGGCAACCCGGTCCTCCTGGACCCGCCCGTCGTACATGGGCAACCGCAGAAACGCCACGACCTGCTCGTGGGTGCCCGCCAATGCCTGCAGACCCGCGGCCCGGAGGCCGGTGCTGTCACTGCGGTCGATCATCTGCAGGACCAGCGAGCGGTCGTCCTGCTCGATCGCGGCGGCCCGCCCTCCGCTCAACCATGCCCGCATGTCGGCCACCGATCCAGTCAATGCGGCCTCGGCCGCACCCTGGGTCCAGGAGCCGCCGGCTGTCACCAGTCGCATCGCCGCCCGACGTCCGCCATCAAGCACGGTGTCGTCCGAGGCCCCGGAGGCTGAGGACTGTGCCAACAGTCCGGCTGTCTCGCTATCGACGCGTTCGGCCTCGGGGGTGTCCCAGCGGATCTGCGTCGGCTGCGCCTGCTCGGCCGCCTTGGCCTCGCCCGCGGCGGCGACGGCCGTCTCGGTCTCCGAGCGCAGCCGCTCGGTGTCCGCGGCGCGCGCCACCTTCTCCGCCGTGTCGGCCGCAGTCGCCGCGGAGGTCGCCGTGTCTGCGGCTTTGGCCGCCGCCTCAGCATGTTTGGTAGCCCTCGCTGCGGCGTCAGCCGCCTGGCCGGCGTGGTTGGCGGCATCGTCGGCAGCGGCCGCCGCAGCCCGGGCGTGCGCCGCGGAATCGCGGGCCCACCGTTCCGCGTCCAGGGCCGCCGCAGCGGCCTGGTCGGCCAGCCGCTCGGCCGCGTCGGCGGAGCGGTCCGCGCGATCGGCCTGGGCACGGGCGTCAGCCGCGGCAGCGCGAGCCCGGGCCGCCTCGCCCTGGGCGACCTGCGCATTGTTTCCGGCCTCACCGGCAGCTGCCGCGGCAGCCCGGGCGTTCGACGAGGCGTTGCGGGCCTGCTGCACCGCCGTCTTCGCCGCGCCCGCTGCCACTCCCGCCTGCTTGGCGGCGTCGGCTGCCTTGTCCGCCTGGACGGCCGCGTCCCTGGCCCGGACCGCGGCCTGGCGAGCCGCCGCGGCCTCGCCCGCGTTCGTCTCCGCGTCCGCAGCCTTGCGGAACGCGACCGCGGCGGCGTTGCCGGCCAGCACCGACGCGGTCGCGGCCCGGGACGCCGCAGCGGCTGCCAGGCGGGCGGCGCGGTTCGCCGCCTGCGCGGCCGTCGTCGCGTCGCGGGCCGCAGCAGCGGCGCGACCGGCGGCATCCGCGGCGCGCCCGGCCGCAGCCGTGGCCTTCTTCGCCGACGACCCGGCCGCGGTCGTCTCCGCCGCCGCGCGCTGGGCGGCGGCCTTGGCCAGCTCCGCAGCGCGAATAGCCTTATCGGACTCAGCTTTTGCCGCCTGGGTCTCCTGCGCGGAGACCATCTGCGCCTGGCGGGCGAGTTCGGCCAGCTGGGAGACGGTGGCAATTTCCTCATCCCGGGCGCGCGCGACATCCTGCCCGTGCTCCAGGAACGCGGTCACATCCTCGGCGGTGCCGGCCAGCGCCAGCTGAGCGGCGCGCTGTACGTTCGGCCCGCCCACCGCGAGGATCTGGGACACCGCAACCCGGTCGTCCTGGCGCGCGGCCGGAATCCGGCCGCTGCCAAGGAACCGCATGACCCCGGCCTCGCCCTCGTCGAGGGCCGCCTGCGCCGCGCGCTTGGTGGCGCTGCCGCCGGTCTCCAGGATCTGCGACACCCGCACGCGCATGTCCTGGCGGAACGGTGCCTGGTAGCCGGTGTCCAGAAAGGTGTCGACCTGCTCGGGCGAGCCGGTGAGCGCAGCCTGCCCGGTCTGCTGCATGGCCGGGCCGGACAGCTCCATCAGCCTGGCGGCGTCGATCCGCTGGTCCTGCGCGGCCAGCGCCGAGGCGTCAGCGGTGAGAAACTCGCGCACCTCGGCGTCCGAGCCGAGAACACTGGCCTGGGCCGCCCGGGACACGGCCGGCCCGCCGGTCTTCCACAGGGCGAGGACCTCCTGGCGATCGGCGCTCGGATCGTCCGCAGCCTGGGCCGCCGGGACGATCGAGGGCACCGCGACCACGACGAGCATCGCCACCATCAGGAGCCTGGCCACCGACGATCGCCTGACGTTCGCGGAACGACCCCGCATCCCCTTCAACCCCTTCGGCCGATCCTTGCCAGGAGCCGGCAAGGGATATCGGGCGTCAACCTAAGGGGGAAAATGCCTGCTTTCCATCATTTCATTCGAGGATGAAAGGATCAAGCCGCGCTCACGCCGGCCAGTCGGCCAGGTCGACGGCCGCGTCGTGAGTGGAGCGCAGAAAGCTCAGCAGCAGTCCCGCCGGGTCGTCGGCGGTCCGCACCTCGGCATACGGCAGGACGAATTCGCGCAGGTCACCGTCGTACCGGGCGGCGGCCGGGAGCACCGAGCGAGCGGCGTAGCCGGCTGGTTCGGGGTAGGCGTAGGCATAGAAGACGCCCTCATCGGCGCCGCCGGGCCAGTACCCGCAGCTGGACACCTCCTCGCTGTAGGCCTCGAGCATCACCCAGTCCGGGCAGTTGGGCACGCCCCCGGGATGCGGCGCGGCCGGGCGGCCGGAGAACCGAGTGACGGCCAGATCGAAGGCCCCCCAGAAGAAATGCACCGGGCTGGCCTTGCCGCGGAACTCGCCGCGGAAGGTGCTGAGCACCGCGTGGCTGCTGACCAGGGAGCGCCAGAACCGATGCATCGCCTCGGCGTCGTAGCTGGCGTGCTGGGTGTCGTCCGGGAACGGGATCGCCTCGGCCACCTCGACCGGGGTGACCTTGATCGGGATCTCCAGGTCCAACTCGGCCATCCGAGCGGTGAACTCGGCGTAGAAATCGGCGGTGCTGCGCGGCTCGAGGGTCAACGTGCGCCGGGCACCGTCAGTCTTCTGGATCAGCAACCGGTGCCGGTTGAAGTCGAAGGTGATCTCGACGCCGCCGGCGCTGCAGGGCATCAGGGAGGTGGTCAGCCCGACCGCATTGACGTACAGCGGGACGTTCCACCAGTGGTTCGCGGCCGGCGCCAGGGCCAGCCGGACCTTGCCAACGATCTGCGTCCACAGGTGCACCGTGTCCCGGGTGTCCTGCCAGTCCTTCACCGGCAGCGCCGGCCAGGCCGGGTCGGTATCCGTCGCGGTCACGCGCCATCCTCCTTCGGACCCGTCCAAGCGCCGCGCCCACGGCCTTCACGGAGTCTGCCAGGCCTCCCCGGCCGCAAACCGGCACCGGTCAGCGAGTGGCACTGTTGATGTTCGAGGCGGGCACGCCACCGCAAACATTAACAAGTGCCACTCGCGAACCGGGGCCCGAAGTTCAGCTCTGCGGGAGGACTCGGGCGATCTTGATGGACGTACCGGTGCTGCCGACCGCCGGGTAGGCGGCGCTACCGTCGGCGTAGGCCTTGAACGCCTGGTAGTCGTGGTCCCGGACCTTGATCGTGAACTGGCTACCCACCGCCTTGCCGGTGCCGGAGTTGAACACCCGGGCGTGCATGGTCGAGCCCGACTGCCAGGCCAAGAGCATGCGGCCAGAGCCGTAGCTCACCAGGTGCGGATGAGCGGTCTTCGCCGTGGTTTTTATCGTGGTGTCGGCCGCACCCGTGGTGAAGTGCGACAGCCGCGCGACGCCGCCCTGACTCCATGCCGTCCAGTAGCCGGTCTTCTTCGCGAGCACGAGGTCCCCGCCGAAGAGCGTGCCGTCGCAGGCGGCTGCGGCGACCGTGCGGTACGGGTTCGGTTGAGCGATTCGGCAGTCGTTATCGGTGGCGCAGGTCATGACGAATTTCTTGCGGTCCGGGTCCCAGACAATCCGCGACGTCCAGGCGTGACTGCAGCCGACAGCAAAACTGTTGTGCCCGCTCAAGAGCTTGCCGGTAGGGCTGACCACCTGCATGCGATCGCCTTCGTGGATGTCGACGCAGTTGCCGTTCTTCACGGTGATGGCCACCCCGAAATACGCCGCGTAGTTCTTGCCGTCGTAGGCAAGGCGACCATGGTGCTGGTACCACCAGACGAACCGGGCACCGTCGTTGTAGCCGCCGCGCTTGCTGGTGAGGTTGGTGACCTGTCGCTGCCAGACCAGCTGACCCGAGGTGTCGAAGCGGACCATGAACATTTTGTTGCACGGGCTCGACTCGCCGCCGCACAGCGGGCCGGTGTGGCAGGCGCCGCGGCGGGTCAGCAGCAGCACTCCGCCCTTGCTGTCTGCCTGCACGTCCTGCAGATCGATGCCGGTGAAGCTCGTCGGCTTGCCGACCAGGTGGTCCGCGCAGTTCAGCTTGGCCAGGTAGACCTTGGAGTTGGTGCCCTGCCAGGCCAGCCACGACGTACCGTCCGGGGTGGCCGCCACGGCCATCGGCAGCGTCTCGGTGTCGCCTTCGCCGCCGTAACCGGTCACCTTGATGCCCAGGTTGACATTCGTCACCTTCACCTTGGCGGTAGCCGAGGACGAGCGCGCACAGGCGGCCGTGGCGGCGGCGGACTTGGTCACCGCCTTCTTCGCCGCAACCTTGGTCACCGCCTTCTTCGCGGCGGCCGGGGCCGAAGCAGCACTGGTTGCCGGTGCCGCCGATGCCCTGGTCAGGTTCAATTGGGCTGGCGACTTGGCTTTGCTGGTGGCCGCTGCCGGAGAAACAGACTCGTCGCCCGACGCCAACTTCAGCCCGACCTGACTGCCGACGCCGGGTATCAACACCACAGCGCCGAGCGCGACAGCAAGCGCTCCGCCACCGATCGCTCGCCGCCATCGGGTGGTGGAGCCGCCGGGCCGGTCACTGGTTGGAGAAGACGCACGTTTTCCCATGCTCCAGTGGTCGAACGACAGGCGACAAAGGTTGCCAGCAACTTCGAGCGATGGATCCTGCAGCCCTAGCGACTGACGGTGTCAGCGGTGCTCATCAGGGTGCCGAACCCCAACTGGTCATACCCGCCGCTGTTGGGGCCGTAGTTCCCGCCGCCGCCCTCGGTCCCGACTACCGCCATCATGGCCGCGATGTTCGGGCAGGGCAGATTCCGGCGCCGGGCGTAGTGGTTGTAGATCGAGGCCCAGATCGGCCGGATCGTGCCGCGGGACGCCGGAGAAGCGGCGGTGAAGGTCTCCCAACCCGACCAGACGCCCGGCGCACCCTTGTGCCAGATGTACGGCGTGTAGGGGACCTCCTGGCCGAGGTTGTACTTGGCAACGTATTCGGCAGCCCGGAGGAATCGGTTGTCCAGCGCTCCGTACAGGTCGACGCCCTGGTTCCAACCCATCTCGCAGATCGCTCCCGCCAACCCGATGCCCAGCGTGGCGTGGCCCTGGTCGCGACCGGCTTCTACCCACTGTGCGGTGCCGTCGTCATAGACCACCGGGGCCGCGTTCGGCAGCGCGCCGTTGCCCGGTCCGGATAGGAAGTACGTCGTGGCCCGGTCGATCTTCGCCTGGTCGTCGCAGAGGATGCCGATCGCCAGCACCGAGGCGGTGTTCATCAGGTCCCAGTTGGCCCAGTAGTTGGTGATGAAGGCGCCGTTGTGGTTGGTCATGAAGGAATCGTTCAGCGGGTAGAAGACGTTGAGCATCATCGACTGGAACCGGGCAAGGTTGAAACCGGGGTAGCCGCGCATCAACTCGGCGGCGTTCGCGAACTGATATCCCTGGATCCCGGCCAAGAGGAACCGGTCAGCCGTGCCATTGATCTGGGTCAGGGTGGCGGACCAGGCGTTGAGGATGTCCCGCGCCGCATCCCCGTTGGCGACGGACCTGTCAATCCGCCACCGGAGTGCATTCTGGTACGCGGCATGGACGTCGTTGAACAAGATCTTGCTGTTGTCCGGTGTTCCGGAGCCCCGGTAGGCCACTGCCTGGGGCCGCGCCCGCCAGCCCGACTGCGAGTGTGAGTTGCTGACCAGCCTCGCCCACCCGTCCGTCCAGGGCTGCGCGCCGGCGTCGATGCGCGCAGCAACCCTGCCCAGGTCCGCCCGGGTATGCACCATTGCCGGGTGCGCCTTCAGCGTCGAAGGCACTGCGAGGCGGGCAGCCTGGGCGCTCCCGGCCCCGCTCACCAAGCCGATCCCGCCGAGCAGAGCGCCGGTCAGCAGACCTCGTCGTCCAATGGTTCTCGACGGCGTGGCGTCCGGCGTCTGACTCATGAATATTTCTCCTCGTCGCGCGGTCGACGGATGCTCGATGGATGGCCCGCACCCGAGATCCACCCGCCGTCGTCACTGCTGGCGACGGGTACGAACAGAGTGCATTGGTAACCATGAGTAATCCCAGACGCCATCTGGGTGATCGTCCGATCGGGCGCCGATCAGCGGTGTGGTGCGGAGCTGGTGCTGTCGCGGATCACCAGGCGGGTCGGCAGGAGCACTTCGTCCGCAGTCGACCGGTCGCTGCCCCCGGTACTGCGGCGCCTGATCTCAGCGGTGAGCGCGGCGACCGCCGCGGTGCCCTTGGCCGCGACGTCCTGGTGCACGGTGGTGAGCGCCGGCTCCAGCCGGGTCGCCACCGGACTGTCATCGAAGCCGATGACCGAAAGGTCCTCCGGAACGCGCAATCCCACTTGCTGGGCGGTCCTGACCACGGTGCTCGCAATGGCGTCGGAGAAGCACAGGACGGCAGTCGGCCGCTCAGGCAAGGCCAGCAGTTCCCGAGCGGCGGCGGCATCCAGTTCGGGCTGGTAGGGCTGGTACTGCAAGATCACCGGCGTGACACCGGCCGGGAGCAGCACGTCCAACCAGCCACCCAGCCTCGCCCGAGTGGTGTTCGAAAGCCCTTCCAACTGCATCGTGGACAACCGGCCGAATGGGCCGATGGCGCTGGAGGAGAGAATCGCGACCCGGCGGTGACCGAGGTCCAGCAGATGCTGGGCAGCCAGCCGAGCACCGCCCCGGTCGTCGATGTTCACGCTCGGCACCCCGGGCTCGGGAGCCTGATCAACCAGCACCATCGGCAGGTTGCGACGGCGCAGCCAGGCGGTCGCAGCCGATCCCGGGTCGCACGAGTAGATCAGCGCACCGTCGATCGCGACGTCCCGGGCCGGGATCACCGCATGTTGCTGGGGCGAGGTGGTGAGCAGGGTGAGCGCGAGACCGGTTGGCGCCAATGCACCCGAGACTGCAGCCAGGAAGCCGGTAGCGAACTCGTCGGTGAAGGCGACCTGGAGGGAGTCGGTCAGGAGCACGCCGATCGCTCCGGTGCTGCCCTTGGCCAGGGCTCGGGCCGCCGGATCAGGACCGGCGTACCCGAGTTCTTCGGCCGTGGTCAGGATTCGGGCACGCAGTGCGGGAGAAAGCTGATCCGGGCGCGAGAAGGCGTTCGAGACCGTCATTCGACTGACCCCGACCCGGTCGGCAATCGTCTGCAGAGTCACCCGTGCCACGCCGATCCATCCTTCGTCCGCCACCTCGCCCTTTCCGGTGACGTTAGCTCGGTTCAGCGAGCCACGCTGCATGAGGGTTTGGGCGCCACCGCGGCGGCAGCCCGCTCCAGCAGGTGCGCGGTCATCGACCGGGTCCGGACGGCGTGAGTGCGGCGCGGCCGGGGGTGGACGACGGGCGCTCCGGGAAGGGCGCTGAGCAGGTCCCGGTGAATGGCATTGGTGGACTGGATCATGGCCAGAGGCAGCAGGTCCATGATGTTCCCCTTCTCTTGAACTGGCTTCTATACCGATACAGTAAACCCATCGTCTGTACCGGTCAAGAGAAGTGCGAAGGCAATCGACGGATGTCTACTTTGGTGGCAGCGACCGGGCATAACTGACACCCCGGTCGATCCACTGCTTCAGCTCGGCCTCGGCAGCCGTCGCGTCAATATCAATGCGCAGCCAGCCATTCATCGCTCGCCCACGCATCACGAAACGTTCGGCGGCCGGGTCAGCGAGCCAGCGGTCGGCCTCGGCCGGATCAACCCGGAGCAGCAGCCCGCCCTGACTACTCGCGGCGAGCGCCATGTTGCCGTAGATCATGAATCCCAGGCCACCGAACATTCGCTGCTCGCTCAGCCCCGGCTCGCCCAACACTTCATCACGCACTCGAGCCGCGAGTTCGGCGTCGTAAGCCACCACATGCCTCCGGTTTCGCGCTCAGGATGATCGGATCGGAAGTTTGCGAAAGTCCCAGCTGGTGATCTTCTCCGCGCGCAACCGTAACCAGGCGTGCCTGCCGTCATGGTGCACCGTGCCGCCGGTGTAGCGGTCGGCCATCAGCTGCTCGGGCATGGTCAACTCATCGTTCGGCTCGCCGGTTCGCGGGACTTCGCCAACTATTTCGACGCTGCCTCGCAATTCGACGCCGCGTAGTTGACCGTAATCTTCACCGGCGTCAATCACCACCGCAATGCGCGGATCGCGCTGCAGATCGACCCAGCGCTGGCTGCGGGCCAGCGACGTCAGCCACAGCGCTGACCCGTCCCAGGCGAACCAGAGTGGGGTGACATGCGGCCCGTTGGTGCCATTGGTGGCGACCCGACAGATTCGCTGCTCCGCAAGGAAGGCGTCCACCTCTGCAGCGGTCATGGCAATGGCGCGGGCTCGACGCTGTTCCTTCATTGGGCAAGGGTACGCAGGCAGCCACGGCTCGTTCGGAATCGACACGAGGCTTCATCACCTACCTACCTTTCGGAACGAACCGCGCTGCGGAACAATCAAATTCAACAAGCCGATGACGGCGAGAACAATGCCGAGAACCCCCCAGACCGGCACGGTGATCTGGAGGTTCACAACCGTCCCCGAGGGTGTCGGCGGCAGGCTATTGGGGTAAGCCCTTCGGTCAGTACTCGGACATCCCAGGCACCCAGCCGGACGTCTGCGGTGCCGATGGGTTGATCGGTTGCTGTGTCGGTGAGGGTGAGCGCCGCGGGCAGGGTTAGGCCGACCTCGTCCCAGGACCAGTTGTGGACGACGTGCACCCGCCGACCGTTCGCGGCTCGGCTCGTGCTGACGGTGACGGTGTCCGACAGTGGTCCCCCAGCCGTGCACCGGAGCCGGACCCGAAGTGGGTAGGCGGCTTGACCCAGGCGGCGGGTCATCGCCCGTACACACTTCGGCGGATGCGGGACGTGCGCAAACCGGCCTCGCGAATAGACCCGGAGAGTCTGCTTTGTCCGGCGATCCGTGCGCGCGTGCTGTGGCCAGACGCGACGGGGGCCGTAGAATGTCTGATGGTGCGCCGGGAAGTCTGGTCGGCAACGTCCGACCCGACCCCTCCCCGAGGAGCCCGACCTGTGGACGCCGAGCCCGTAAACCCCCACCCGCTAGACCCCCAGCCCGTGCACGCCAAGCCTGTGGACCCCACACCCGTAGACCCCCAGCCCGTGGACCCCCACCACCCTGTGCACCCCACGCCCGTCCACGCCACGCCCGTCCACGCCACGCCCGTCCACGCCACGCCCGTGCACCCCGAAGCAGGCCAGACCGGCACCGCTGTGCAACGGCTGTTCAGCCGTGGCACATGGACCGAAACCCGGCGCATCGGCGACGTTCTCCGCAAGGAGACCGTCGGCGGAGCCCTGCTCCTGGTCGCCACCGTTCTGGCTCTGATCTGGGCTAACTCGCCCGGCGCCGACGCCTACCGGCAGCTGCGCGAGGCCAGCTTCGGCCCTAGCGGTCTGCATCTCGATCTCAGCCTCGGGCAATGGGCCGCCGACGGTCTTCTGGCGATCTTCTTCTTCGTCGCCGGCCTCGAGCTCAAGCGCGAGTTCGTCGCCGGAGACCTGCGCGACCCGCGGCGCGCCGCGCTACCGATCACCGCCGCAATCGGCGGCATGATCGTGCCCGCTCTGCTGTTCATCCTGATCAACCATTCCACCGGCAGTACCGCCCGGCAAGGCTGGGCCATCCCGACCGCGACCGACATCGCCTTCGCGCTGGCCGTTTTGGCCGTCATCAGCAGCCATCTTCCGACCGCGCTGCGGACCTTTCTGCTTACCCTGGCTGTCGTCGATGATCTGCTGGCCATCATCATCATTGCGGTCTTCTTCACCTCCGACCTGGCTCTGGTCCCGCTGTTGCTGGCCGCCCTGACCTTGGGCGCGTTCGCGGTTCTGGTCCAGCGCCGGGTCCGCTCCTGGTGGCTACTGTTGCCACTCGCCGTCGCCACGTGGGCGCTGGTGCATGCCTCCGGAATTCATGCCACGGTGGCCGGGGTTCTGCTGGGGTTCGCCGTTCCGGTGCTGCGCAGCCAGCAGGCCGGCGGTCCGGAGGCCGGGCCCGGCCTGGCCGAACACTTCGAACACCGATTCCGCCCGATCTCCGCCGGCATCGCCGTCCCGGTCTTCGCGTTCTTCTCCGCCGGCGTCTCGCTCGGTGGTCTGGCCGGCCTCGGCGACGCGCTCCGGGATCCGATCGCGCTCGGCGTGATCGCCGGTCTAGTCCTCGGCAAGCCCATCGGCATCTTCGCCGCGACTTATGCAATGTCCCATCTGACCAAGGCAGATCTGGACGAGAGTCTCAGTTGGATTGACGTTTTCGGCCTCGCGATCCTCGCCGGGATCGGCTTCACCGTCTCGTTGCTGCTGGGTGAACTCGCCTACGGCGCAGGCAGCGAACAGAACGAACACGTCAAGGTCGGCGTCCTGGCGGGCAGTTTGATCGCCGCCGGTGTGGCCGCCGTCGTCCTGCGGTTTCGAAACCGTAAGTACCGGCTGCTCCACGAGACAGAGACGTCCGACCAGGATGGCGATCAGATCCCGGACGTCTACCAGGAACGCTCCGGTTGACTTGGGCCGCTCTTGGTTCGTCCGGCTCGCGCTTGGTGGCAGGTCACGCGTGCATCATCGCGACTGCCACCAGCGCGCTACTCGGCGCCCCGCAACCCGGCTCGGTCGAACGTCACAATAGGCCCGTTGTAAGCCTTTCCGGCCGCAGTTAGACCGTGCCGGGTTGCGACCAGGCGAGCATCCCCCGCCGTCTGGAGCCCGAGGGCTGCACCTGAAACCCTGCAACTGAGGGCTTGCGGGCCTGAGGTCACCTTCCGGCGATCCCCAACTATGCCCGCTTCGCTGCCCCTAATCGCCATATGGTCAGACATAGCTGGCGACCTCGTCGCCGTGCGGCGTGCGAGGTAGTGAGGCCCATGGGATCTTTACCGATCGGTAAAGAATTAGATTTGGACCGATCGGTAAAGAATTGGAGATGCTTGCTCGAACCTCGCGCGCGCTGAGCCCTCGAACCTGCTCGCCCTCCTGCTCGCCCTGGAACCTGCTCAGCCCTCGAACGTGCAGGGGGCAAGGGCGGCCAGACCGGTCGGGGCGGTCGTGACCCGGCCGATCGCGATCGTGATCCGGTCGATGGTGGCGACCCGCCGATCCCGCAGCGGTCCGAGAATGGTGTTTTGGATGAAGTTCGCGTCGTCCACCGGATGCTTGATCAGTTCCGCGATTCCGGCATCGGCTTCGGCGATCTGCTGCTTCAGTTCGGCCAGATTTTGGTCTACCTCGGCCGCCGCGGCCGACGGCACTGAGGACAGGCGAGCTTTGACCGACGGACACTGCACCGTCTGAGCTCCGGCGCCGGAGTCCTCGGTGCCGGAGTCCTCGGCGCCGGAATCGGCTTCGGCGTCATCGTCCTTCTCGGCCGGTTTGTCGGTCGCTCCCGACTCGTCGTCATCATCGGCGTGACTGGCCGAACCGCCGGTGGACGAGCCGGCACCGGCCTTGGCGCCACGCTTTGCCGGTGCGGTCTTGGTCGGTCGCTTGGTCGGTTCGACGTCGTCTTCTTCGGCGCCGGAGGTGTTCCCGATAGCGGCTGCCGCCTCGAAGGAACCGACGGCGTGGCTTTGCAGCGAGCACTCCGCCAAGTCTTTAAGGCTGCCTGGTGCGGTGCCTCCGGCACGGGTGATGTCCGCGATGATCCGCTCGATCACGTCGAGACGCTCATCTGCAATCTTGGCGAGCTGCTCGTTGGCTTGTTCTGGGAAGCGCACCAGAAGGCGATTCACATCGACGATCTGACGCTCGAGCTTGGCCAGTTCCGCAGTCACCCCGGTGCGGGCCGCCACCGGCCGAGCCGGGAGCCGACCGGCCACCTCTGGACAGCTCACGACTACCGGATCGGCGACAGAGATCCACTCGTGCGACGAGAACGGGAGGCCGGAACGCCCGCCCGGCGGGTGCAGGGCAGTTCCGATCAGAACAGCGATGATCGCCGCGCCGACGCCGGCGATGGCAAGCGGGTTGACCTGGCGAGAGCCCAGAATCACGTAGCTCTCCTCAGATCCAAGTCGCCGGTGACAGCGGCAACTGTACCGCTACAAAGGCACACCTTACCTACCAGGCCGACCCTTGCAGATCGGTGCGGGCCTGCACTCGTCGGCCTACCAATATGACGTCGGTGGGCGGATTTTGAGCCCACCGTCAGATCGATACGGGGATGCCCGCGAGACCGCATTGGCAGGTTTTACCATGATTTTGATCTTTGGTCCACCTTCATCAACTACCCGGACGGCGCCCGATGGAGGCACCGTCCGCGACCCGGGCTCCGGTGGCTGACCGCCGTCACCGTGCCGGCGGCGACATCTCCCAGCCAACCGCACTGCCTCACAATTTTCGTAGCCCTTCGAGCAGGCGCAGGGCCAGGGCTCGGCCCTGCGCCGCCTCGTCCTCGTGCGGCGGCAGCCGGGGTCGGTACTCCGGCCCTTGAGCCGTTCGCGACGTGGCACCCCGCACCCGATGCGGCAGCCGAGCTTCGGGCAACTCGGATTCTCGGCCAACGGGTGCTCGAACTACGGCTTTCCGGACCGGGGTTGCCACCCTCGCCGGCTGAACCGACACCTGCCGGGCAGTTGGTGGGCGCTGCACCACCCCGGCGACCACCATCGACGCCACGGTCTCGATCGTGACGCTGAGTGGCGAACCCGAGCGTCGAGCGAGAGCTCTAGCTGTCTGCGCACCGCCCAGCTCCGCGGCGAGCGCCCACTGCCGTCGGCTGAGCACCGCCATTCGCCCGGGCGCCAGTCGACAGAGCTGAACCTGGTCGTCAGGCTCCACCCCGAGTTCGGTGAATCGAGCTAGACGCTGGGTGATCTCGGACAGGAAGGCGTCGACCCGGAGGCGGCACAGGCGTCCGCTCCAATGCCGACGACCGGGGCGAAACAGCGGCCGTTCACCGTCCACGTTCTCCTCGGCGAGCAGAGCCAGCCCGGCCTCGACGATGGCGGACTGCAGGGTCGACGGCAGCTGTGGATCGTCCGCGTCAAACACCTTGGCCGGTGGGAGGTCGAGGGCCTCGGCATACGTGATGTCACCCTCGTACAGGAAGAAGGTGCCACCTCGAGCGCCCCGGACCTCCAGCGCTCCGGAGCTGCGGCTGATGGCGAGCACGCGAAGCACGTCCGCCACCGGATGTTCCATTGGCCGTACGGTCGCCATGGGTAGCGAGCGACTCAGACGGCGAGGTCATTCTCGATCCTGGCTAGATGATGACGAGCCAGGGCCAGGTTCGCCTTGACCCGGTCCAGGGCCAGGTAAATAAACAGCCCGTTTCCGCCATGCCCGGTGACCAGGCGAATCAGGTGATACTGCCTGCCCAGGGTGATGAGAATGTCGTCGATCGAGTCCTTGAGGCCGAGCTGCTCGAGGGTCCGGATTTTGGCGCGGACCACCTCGGTGTTCCCCGCCGAAGCGACCTCGAGATTCAAATACTTGCCACCACCGAGGGATCCGAGCGCCATTCCGCTGCTGTAATCCACCAGGCTGACGCCCAGCGCTCCGTCAATCTCCATCGCTTCCTTGAGAGCGGTGTCGATATCCACAGGAGAATCTCCTTTTCAGAATTGATTGGACATAGAGGTGTAATCTTCCGCAGGTCGCAGCGCATCTGCGACACTGCAGCAGGACAATGCACCTATTCAACCCAGGTCGTCAAGAAGATGAAAGAGAATCGGATTCATTTCTGTGACTAGAGATAGCAATGCGAAAGGAGAGGATGTCGTCCATCGAGCGCTTGCTGGTTTGAACGCCATCCACGGGCTAATCTCTGCCTCTCTGGTAGAGCCGGATTCGGCACACGTTTTGGATACCGTCATCGGCGACCGCGGCGTCAACCTCGGCCCGACCGCCGAGGGCCGGACCGTGGCCGCCGGCGCGAGCGACGTCATCCAGGTGCTCGACCTGATGACGGCGAGCTTGGGTGAACCGGATGAATTGGAAGACGTGATAATCACTCTCGGACGGCGGCATCACTTGATCATGCCGTTGCCGACGGCGGGTGCCGACGGATTGATCATTGTCGTCACGCTTGATCGCGAGCACACCAACCTGGCCCTGGCTCGGGTGCAGTTGCGCGCGCTCGCACCGGTACTGGAGACCATGACCTCGCCTGGCCGTGTCTCCTAAGCCATGGCGGCGATCGGGCCGCCGTCCCCCGTCCGAGGAAACCATCGACGTGGCAGCCCACCCCGAACGCCTGCTCGAGCTCGCCGCCGAGCGCGCCACCGGCGCCCTCTACCTTAATGGGCGCTGGGGCGGAACGGTTTTCCTGATCGACGGCCGGATCGGATACGTCGAGTCGGTACTCACCCCCGGCGTCGAGGCATTGCTCTTGCGGCCCACGTACGGCGACGAGCACGGCTGGGCCGAATTGGTGGCCGGCCTGCGGCGGGGTGAGACGGCACCGGCTATCACCGCTGCCGGTCAGCTGATCCGCAGCTCGGTCTCGGCCGTTGACACCGAGATCCTGCGCCGCACCGCCTTGGCCGATGCCGCCCTGGCGACCCTGGGCGCCGCCGTTCCCGAGGCAGCGCGGACTCGAACTCGTTTCCGACCCGGCGAAAAGCATTGGTGTGAAGCCCTGTGCACGTTCGCGGTGCCCGACGTCCTGGCTGAGGTGAACCGGCGAAAGACCGTCCTCGGGCGACTGACGCTGGGGGTGGCACCGCGTCGAGCCGTGCGGCGAGTGCCGAAGTTGCCAATCGAACGAATCCGACTGACGGCGACACAATGGAATATCGCTCGATCGGCAGACGGCAGCACCACTCCACTCGACCTCGCCTGGTTACTCGGCCATGGTGTTTTCGCCACCACGGTGGCGGTCCACCAGCTAGCTCGGCTCGGCGTCGTCACCACCGATCCCGATCTCCCAGAATCATCCGCCGCTCGCTTGGTTCCGGCTCGCCACGCGATGTCCTTCCTCCATGCATCAATCGCTGAATCCGACGAAAACCTTTGTGCACCCGAATCGCAGCAACCATAGAGAGGAATCCTCATGACCGTTGAGGACCGCGTGCTGAAGGAACTGAGTGACCTGCGCTCGGCCGTCAGTGGGGTCGAAGGCTGCGTTGTGGCGACCAGTGATGGCCTGCTTGTTGCCCATGTCCTGCCCGAGCAGGAGCAGAGCCAGGCAGCAGCGCTGATCGCCACCCTGACCGGGGTGGCTCGACAAGCCGTCCAGATCACCGGCCGCGGCGATCTTCTCGAAGCCTCGATCCGCGGAACCTATGGTTATATCGCCGTTTACGCTGTCGGGAACAGCGCCGTATTGGCCGTGCTCGGGCGTTCTACGCTGAATATCGCCCTGCTCCAACTCCGCACCCGACCTGTGGTGGCCCGCCTGGACGCGTTGGCGGCCGACTTCACCCGGTTCGCCACCGGCCCGGAACTGGCCGGCGCAGCTCCCGCCGGAGGTCCCTCGTAGACTCGTCGGATGACCTCCCCTCCTGCCAGCGAACTTCGTCGGCTCGGTGGACTACCGGTGCTGAGCTGGCCGGCCTTCGATGAGCACGCTCTCGACGCCGCTGTCACCACCCGGGAGGGCGGGGTGTCCACCGGGCGCTATCACGGCCTCAATCTCGGACTGCTGGTGGGAGACGACGAGACGGCCGTACTGGCTAACCGGGCCAGGGTTGCGGACGCGTTCGGCGGCAGCCTCGATGACTTCGTGTTCTGCGAGCAGTCTCACCAGCCGAATGTGCAGGTCGTGACGGATCAACATCGCGGGCGCGGAGCCCGTTCGATGGCGGATGCGATTGCCAAGACCGACGCCCTGGTCACCGCGGTACCCGGGATCACGCTGGTGGTGATGGCGGCCGATTGCGTTCCGCTGGTCCTGTTCGAGCCGGTCGCTCGGGTGCTGGCCTGTGTCCACGCGGGCTGGGGCGGCACCGTCCGAGGGGTGACCCCGGCTGCCGTCGAGGCGATGCGGACGCTCGGCGCCGACCCCCAGCGAATCATCGCCGGGATCGGCCCGGCGATCCATCCTGACCGCTACCAGGTCGGCGCCGATGTCGCGGAACTCGCCGAGGGCGCCTTCGGTGCAGCGGTCGGGACGGTGGTCCGCCCGGACGGCACCGGCAAGTGGCTCTTCGACCTCTGGCAAGCCAATGCCCTGCAACTGGCCGCGGCCGGAGTTCCGTCGACACAGGTACACATCGCCGGGCGGGACACCGGCCCGGATACCCCGTTCTACAGCCATCGGTCCGAGGGGCCATGCGGCCGGTTCGCCGCCGTGGCGCGACTGCATGCGGCCGACTGAGGCAGACTGAGGACTGTGCCTCAGCGGAGATACCAGATCATTCCGCAGACCGTGCTGCCCGCTGGGGCGCTGGTCTGGATCCTGGTGGTGGCCTGTTCGCTGACCAGCTCCGAGGCCCAGCCCGCCAACGTGTCCGGGTCGAGGGCAGCGGCTCCGGTCACGACGCAGACCGCGGCGCCGGCCACGGCAGCGCCAACCTGGATAGATCCGGTGACCGGGCTTCCGGCGACAGCGCCCCCGATCACCGGGCCACCCCCAACCGGGTTTCCGATGACCGCGCCTCCAGTCACCGGGACTCCGGTCATAGGGGCCCCCACCACGGCCGCTGCGACCATGCCGAGCACCAACGGCGCCACCCCGGCACCAACCTGGTTGGGCACCCAAGTGCTGCCGACCGCGCCGAACGGCTACGGAGTAGTCAAGGCAACGCCGCCGGAACTGCGCAACCGACGGATCATCACGAAGGACGTGCTGCAACCACCGGTCGCCGGCCTCTGGCAGTCTTCGATCACGACGGTGCCCGCCGACGTCGCGCAGCGCTCCACCTGGTCTGCGAAATGCCCAGTAAAACTGAGCGATCTGCGCTATGTGACAGTCAGTTTCGCTGGCTTCGACGGATGGGCACACACCGGCGAGCTGCTGGTGAACCGCAAGGTCGCGGACGACGTCGTCACGGTCTTCGGCAAACTGTTCGCGGCCCGCTGGCCGATCGAGCAAATGGTGATCACCAGCCCAGCCGAGCTCACCGCACCCTCCACCGGGGACGGCAACAACACCAGCGCCTTCGTCTGCCGACCGGTACGCGGCTCAAAGGCGTGGTCACAACATGCTTACGGACTGGCGATCGACGTCAACCCGTTCCACAATCCGTACGTGAAGGGCAACACTCTGCTTCCGGAACTCGCGAGGTTTTACAAGAACCGGACTCGAGGGCTGCCTGGCATGAATACCCCGGGCTCGGAGCCGGTCGTCGCCTTTCAGTCGATCGGTTGGGGCTGGGGCGGCGACTTCTCCGCGAAGAAGGACTGGATGCATTTCTCGTCGACTGGAAAGTGATTCGGTTTCATCCTTTGGAAGGATGTCCGCCTTGACCGATTGATGTAGCGTCCCCCTCAATCCGTCTGGGGGAATAATGTCTATTCGCAAAGTTGCCGCCGTTCTGACCGCATCCGTGGTCGGTTTCGGTGGCCTGGCCGCAATCCCGGCCACCGCTGGCGCATCCGCGCTGAGCACCACGCTTCTCAGCGCCGAGGCGCCGAACCCGCCCAAGGGTTGGACGGTGACGACAAATGGCAGTAGCCAGCGCCTGCTCTGGACTACTACCAGCCCCGTCATCGGCGACGCTCAGGTGCAGTTCTTCGCCGGCGACCGACTGCTCGGCGCGGCGCGGCCGGCCGCAGACGCCCGCAGCTACCGGCTCGACATTCCAGTCGGGACCCTGGCGAACCCGGGGGACCTCCAGGTCCGAGCCGGTGGACGGCGTCTTGACGCGGCCGGTGTGGCGGCACAGGGCAGTTCGCGCAACCTCTCGCAGGGCACCGCATCGAACCCCGCAGCGCTGCCGCCGGCCGCAGTGGACCCCGGCAAGCCGGGCAAGTACAAGACGGTCAAGGGTGAGTATTCGCTGCCCGCTGTGACGCTGCCTGACTTCCCCGCGAAGGTGGAGATGAAGGCGGTCGTGGTGGCCCCGAAGGGCGCCACCGGTGAGCGACCGCTCGCGCTGTTCCTGCACGGACGGCACTCGGTCTGTTACGGCACCCCCACAGACAATGATGGAGACGTAGCCTGGCCGTGCCCGGCTGGAATGAAGCCGATCCCGAGCTACCGTGGCTATCTGCGCGCCCAGCGCCTGCTCGCCTCGCAGGGCTACGTGACGGTGTCCATCTCGGCCAACGGCATCAATGGACAGGACTTCGCCAGCGATGACGGCGGCGCCCAGGCCCGCTCGTCCCTGATCCGCCTGCACCTCGCGCACTGGGCCGACTGGGCCGCCGACAGCGCCGGAGCACCGGCGATCGTGCAAAAGGCACCGCGCGCCAACCTATCCAAGGTGCTGCTGATGGGCCACTCACGAGGCGGCGACGGCGTCAACCGGGCCGCGATCGACTCGTTGACCCCGCCACCGAGCGCCGCCGACGGGTATCACGGTCCGGTCCGGTGGAAGATCAGTGGGACGCTGCTGCTGGCGCCTACCCTCTTCGGTCACAACCCGGAAGCGGACGTGCCCTCGGTCGTTGTCCTGCCCGGCTGCGACGGAGACGTCTACGACCTGCAGGGTCAGTACTCGGTCGACGGCACTCGCGGGCTTGGTACCGGAACCGCATTGCACAGCGCCGCTTTCGTCGTGGGCGCCAATCACAACTACTTCAACTCGGAGTGGACGCCGGGCCTTGCCGCGGCACCGGCCGGGGATGACTGGTTCGAAGACAAGGATGCGGTCTGCGGTAAGGGCAAGAAGTCGTTGCGGCTGACGCCGGTGCAGCAGCAGAAGGTCGGAGCCACCTACATCGCCGCAGCCGCAAGGCTTTTCGTTATGGATGACGACCGGGTGCTGCCGTTGCTCAACGGTTCCAGAGTCCGCGCGCGATCGGTCGGAAAGGCGCGCGTGCTGAGCCACGCGGTCGGCGCGGCCCGCAAGCCGTTCATCCTGCCCGCCAAGGACCTCAAGGTCACGAGTTCCGGGGCGACCAAAGCCCGGCTGTGCCGCGAGGTCACCCAAGGCAAATCGGCTTGCACCTCCGCCACCGTCCCGCACTTCGTGTCCTTCTTCGGAGTGCCTGAGGAGCCGGACCGGTATGCCGTCTACCTGAAGTGGTCCAAGGCCGGCGGGGCCGGCATGAAGCTGACCCCCAAGCAGCCGATGTCGTTGACCCATTCCTCGAGGGTCGCCCTCCGGGTCATCGTGCCGCCGAACAGCGCGAAGAAGCAGTTCGACGTTGTCGTCGCCGATGCCGCCGGGCACAAGGCCACCCTGGGTCGGGTCTCGATCAGCGGTCTTCCGGGAACCCGGTCGACGGTTGGCGATTGGGCGCAGGAGGTTCGGGTCCCGCTGAAGGCGGCCCGGAAAGCCGGGCTCGATCTGAAGCAGATCAGCCGACTGGGACTGGTCCCGCGCAGCAGCAAGGGTCAGGCGTGGGTGCTGGATGCCTGGGGCTGGCGGGCGGGGACGCCGGCCGTGCAGATCGCCCCAACGGCTCGGGTCGATGTCGGGACGCTCGGCACGGTGACGGAAACAGATTCTCCCGCCACCTACCAGATGCCGGTCTCGGTCTCCGGGAACGTCGCCGCGAAGCTGCGGATCTACGTCTCGGACTGGATGAGTGGCAAGACCAGCACTCAGGTGGTCACGATCGCACCCGGAGCAACCAAGATCGACGTCCCGTTGACCATTCCCGGTGACAACAGCTTCGGCTTCGGCGCGTTCTACTCGATCCTGGCGGAAGCCGTGACGGGCAGCGTGGTGGGTGATTTCGTCGGCACCCTGGAGGTAACTGAGGACGATCCGGCGCCGACCATCACCGTGACGCCGGTCGCCGATAAGGTCACCGAGGGTGGGACGTTGAAGTGGAAACTGACGCTGTCCGAGCCGGTGACGACGTACCTCTTCACCGGGCTGACCCTCCTGCCCCCGGCCGGTGCCGAACTGTCGACCACGGACCTTCCGGCAGCCTGGGTGCGCGACAACCTGTTCATCAACCCAACGCCCTCCCGGCCGCTGTCTGAAAGCGATGCGTTCTACGAGCTGTTCATTCCCGCCGGCACCACCACCGTCGAGGTGGAGACGCCGACGAAGAAGGACAGCCTGACCGAGGGGCCGGAGCAGATTCGCTACCAGGTCCAGTCCATCGACGGCGTTACCCCGGCGGGACCGGAACTGATCGGCACCGTGAACGACCCGTCCTGAGTTCAGAACGCAGCACCGAGCAGTTCACGATCGGCCGACGGCCGGGTCGTTGGTCACCGCCCTTGCGGTGGCCAGCGACCCGGCCGTTCCGTTTCATCCTTTTATGAGGATGTCCAAGGTTTGGCCGATTAATGTATCCTGCCCCCAATCCGATTGTGGGAATGATGTCTATTCGCAAGATCGCCGCCGTTCTGACCACCTCCGTGGTCAGTTTCGCTGCCCTGGCCGCGATCACGGGTACCGCTGGTGCCGCGCTCGGCTCACCCAGCTCCGCGCTCAGCGCCAACGCCGTGCAGGGTACGGCCGCGATCCCGGCAGCACTGCCGTCGGCCTCGGTGGACCCCGGCAAGCCGGGCAAGTACAAGACGGTGCTGGGGGAGTATTCGCTCCCGGATGTGAAGCTGCCGGACTACTCCGCAAAGGTGGAGATGAAGGCGGTCGTGGTGGCCCCTAAGGGCGCCACCGGTAGCCGGCCACTCGCCCTTTTCCTGCACGGGCAGCACTTGAGCTGTTACGGCGACCCCGAATTGGGCGAACCGATCTGGCCGTGTCCGGTCGGAACGAAGCCGTACCCGAACTACCGCGGCTACCTTCGCGCTCAGCGCCTGCTCGCCTCGCAGGGCTACATCACGGTGTCCATCTCCGCCAACGGCATCAACGGGCAGGACCTTTTCGGTAGCGATGACGGCGGCGCTCCGGCCCGCTCGTCGCTGATCCGGCTGCACCTTGCGCACTGGGCCGAATGGGCCGCGAAAAGCACCGGAGCCCCGTCGATCGTCCGCAAGGCGCCGCGCGCCGACCTGTCCAAGGTGCTGTTGATGGGCCACTCGCAGGGCGGCGACGGGGTCAACCGGGCCGCGATCGATTCGTTGACCCCGCCACCGAGCGCCGCCGACGGCTACCACGGCCCGGTCCGGTGGACGATTCGCGGCACCGTGCTGCTGGCCTCCACCCTTCCCGGCCACAACCCGGCGGCCGACGTGCCCTCGGTCGCCGTCCTGCCCGGCTGCGACGGGGCCAACTACACCTTGCAGGGGCAGTACTCGGTCGACGGTACTCGCGGGCTTGGTACCGGAACTGCCCTGCACAGTGCCGTTTTCGTGATCGGCGCCAACCACAACTACTTCAACACGGAGTGGACGCCAGGGCTCGCCGAGGCACCGGCCTGGGACGACTGGGGATCCACGAAGGACGCGATCTGCGGCACGGCCAAGACATCGCTCCGGCTGACGCCGGTCCAGCAGCAGAAGGTCGGTGCCACCTACATCGCGGCCGCCGCAAGGCTGTTCATCAAGGACGACGACCGGGTACTACCGCTGCTCGACGGCTCCGGAGTCCGCGCGCCGTCGCTCGGCAAGGCCCGGGTACTCAGCCACGCGGTCGGCGCCGCCCGCAGGACGTTCATCCTGCCGGCCCGCGACCTCAAGGTCACTGGCGCCGGGGCCACCACGGCCCGGCTGTGCAAAGCGGTCACCCAGGGCACGTCGGCCTGCAGCGCGCCGAGCACCTCCACCAGCGTCCCGCACTTCGTGCCTTTCAAGTCCGAGGTGACTGAGGAACCGGACCGGTATGCCGTCTCCCTGACCTGGTCCAAGGCCGGCGGGACCGGTGCCAAGCTGCAACCGAAGAAGTCGGTGTCGCTGACCGGGTCGAAGTCCGTCGCAATCCGGATCATCGTGCCGAAGAACAGCGCAGCCAAGAAGTTCGACGTCGTCATCGCCGATACCGCCGGACGCAAGGCCACGCTCGGCCGGGTCTCGGTCACCGGCCTGCCGGGCACGAAGTCGACGGTCGGCTCTTGGGCCCAGGAGGTTCGAGCACCGCTGAAGGCGGCCCGGAAAGCCGGGCTCAACCTGTCGAAGATCAGCCGACTGCAGGTGATCCCGCGCAGTAGCAAGGGCAAGGCCTGGGTGCTGGACGCCTGGGGTTGGCGGGCCGGGACCCCGGCCGTGCGGGTAGCCAAGGTGGCTCGAGTTGATGTCGGCCCGCTGGCCCCGGTGGCAGAAGCCGATGCCGACTTCACTTACCAGATGCCAGTCACGGTCTCCGGGCAGGGATCCGGGAAGCTGCGGGTCTACGTTGTGGACCCGGACACCACCAAGGTCAGCACTCAGGTGGTGTCCATCCCAGCGGGAGCACACCAGGTCGGCGTCCCGCTGAAGATACCCGGTGACAACATCTTCGGCCCCAGCCAAGAATACTTGGTGCTGGCCGAGGCCATGGCGGGCACCGTGGTGGGCGATTTCATCGATCATCTGAAGGTGATCCAGGACGATCCGGCGCCGACCGTCACCGTCACGCCGGTTACCGATCAGGTCACCGAGGGCGGGACGTTGAAGTGGCAGCTGAAACTCTCCGAACCGGCAGTGAACCCCATTTCCGTGGCCCTGCCCTTCCTGCCCCCGGCCGGTGCCGAACTGTCGACCACCGACCTTCCGGCCGACTGGGAGTGGTGGGACCGCCTGGAGGTCTCGCCGATGCCGACCAGGCCGCTCTCCGAGATCCGTTTGGGGGACGGCAGGATCGGGGTGGGGTTCGCACCCGGCGTCACCATGATCGAATTTTCCCTACCGACGGCGCCGGACAGCCTGGCCGAGGGCCCGGAACAGGTTCGCCTTCAGGTCAAATCCGTCGACGGAATCGCTCCGGACGGCCCCGATCTGATCGGCACCGTGAACGACCCGTCCTGAGCTCAGGAAGCACCGCCCAGTAGTTTCCGATCGGCCAGCGGCCGGGTCAGCTTGGCCTCCACCTTCGCGGTGGCCAGCGACCCGGCCGTTCCACTGGGGCAGTCGGCCGATTTGAGCCGTCCGGCGTATACCGTTACGGTGACCGATGTTTCGGTCTCTTTGACGTCAACCCCGGTGACCGTGTCGCACGGTGGGCCACCGATCGCGACATCGACCAGGAGCCGCCGACCGTCGTCCGATTGACTGGCCAGTCGCCACTGCGCCTCCCGCTCCCGACGACCTGGCGCCGGGGTGATCGGGACCAGGGTCGGCAGCGGCGGCGGACTGGTCTCCGGTAGCGGTGGTGGTCCGCTGCCGACGGCCGCGCCGGTCGGTTCGACACCGGGATCCGGGTTCGACGGCCCGCAACTGGTTGCCAGTAGCGCGGCCCCGAGAACGGCCGCCAGTACTGCGATTCGGTACGGGTACGACATGTCTGGCTCCCTTCGGACCGGCCCTGAGCGAGCCGGCATTGCTGAGACGCGAGCGGGGGGCGCCGGGTTCCCGGCGCCCCCTCACTCATTGCTATTCGTTCACCTCACTGAGTAACCAGTGTGGATCAGAGGTACCGCGTGGCGTTGTAAAGCGTCAGGGCGGTGTCGTCGAAGTACGGCGAGAGCATGATTGTCGGCCCGACAATCCGGTCGATTCGGCTGTTGATGCCGTTCAGGTAGCCCCAGTTACCGTCCCAGTCGTGCAACCAGGCGCCGCCACTGGAACCGCGGGTCATGTCGCACGGGATCTTGATGGTGTCCGAGGTGACCCAGAGGTAGCTCCACTCCGGCGACGACCAGCCGTAGCAGCGGTAGAGCTGTCCGCCGCCGAACGGTGCCTCAGCGGGGTAGCCGAAGGCGTTCTCCCACACGTTCTTGCCCTGGTTGACCTGGAGTCCCTGGCCTCCGAGGTAGTTCACGATGTGGTAGCCGAAGTTGGTACCCATGATGGCTACGCCCATGTCGGCGGTGAAGTCGGAGCTGCTGTTCCAGGCTCCGGTGGTCCAGAGCTGGTTGGCCGTCCAGGTGCCGTACGGTCGCGGCGTCGCCGAAGCGCTGTTGTACGCCGGCACGAACTGCCAGTTGTATGCCCAACCGCCACCCGAGCCCGCGTTCACACAGTGACCCGCGGTCCAGACCGTGTCGACCCCTTCGGAGTTGATGATCGTGCCCGAGCACTGGTAGTTCAGGCCGTTCATCGTGAAGAACACCTTGCCGCTGGTCCGCGCGGTCGGCGCGTAGTACGGCAGGTTCGGGTTGACGGCGGCCGCCCGCAGCCCGCTCTTGGCAGCCTTGCTGCTGCGCGCCGCCTTGCCGAGCAGGCCGCCCTTGGCCCCGACGCTCAACGGCGTTCCGTTCTCGTTCTGCGCGGCGGCGTCGCGCGCTGACTGCGAGTTCTGTTCTTTCTCATGCTTTTTCACTGCGGCGAGGAAGCTCGGCGAGTCTTCCACCGGCGCTGCCGCCTTCATCCGCGCCGTCGTCCAGTAGCTGGTCACCGCGTCGGTGGCGGTCGCAGCGCGACCGTGCGCGGCCCGACCGGCGGCCCAGGCGTCGGACGTCACCCCGGGCGCACCCTTGACGTTGGTCTCGGCTGCCGCGGTCGGCGCCGGTGCGGCGCTCGCAGCCTGGCTGAGCACGAAAGCCGGTGCGGCTACGAGGCTTATGGCCAGGCCGGCCAGAACGGCCCGACGACTGGAGCGAGTCAATGTGGACATCGGTAGGTCCCCCTAGTAGATCGGATGACTACTGCTTGCTGTTGATCGACTACTAAGAGCGAGCAACCGTGGGGTTGATACACCTACCGAAAAAGAAATTTGATCTTGCATGCCCGAGGAGCGGCAGCCCGCTCAGGTCGGTGCCAGCTGGGAGATCAGATCGGCGCTACTGAGTTGCGGATCAGGTTTTGCTGAGGATGCCGTTCGCTTGATTCGTCGAATCCGCGGCGTCCTCCCAGTGGAACCGCAGCGCCGAGGAACCCATCCGGGTCAGCTGAACCAGGCCGCGGTCAGCGCACGCACGTTTCGGGTTGTCGTCCATCTGCGCGACAAGCTGCAACTCGTTCCCCGAGGCGGACGTAACCGTCAGGTTTCCGGAACAACCGATCTCGGGCAGCTTCATTCGACCGGTGGTCTTGCCCTCGCGGAGTTTGATTTCGACCGTCCAGGACTTCACCCTGCCGCTCGGCTGGAAGCCGATGCCCTTCCAGGTGCCGTCGAACGCCTCGGGGACGGTACCCGCCTCGTTTTCATCACCGTCTTCACCGTCGTCGTTGTCACCATCGTCGGTTTCACCGGTGCTAGGAGCGCTGGTGGCCTCGGTGGGCGGTGGTTGGGTATCGGTTTTCGGTGGCTGCGTATCGGTGTCCGGCGACGTGACCGGCCCGCCCGACTGGGCACCGCGGGGTGTCTCGGAGTTGGAGGTCGGCGTCTGATTATCACCGATTTGACCAATCGCCCACGCGCCACCGAGGACGACCATCAGGACAACGGCAGCGACCCCGAGCAGCTGAAGGCGCCTCGAACCGGAGGGCCGGTCAGAACCGGCCGGCGTGCCGTAAGCAGGAGGGGCGCTGTACGCCGGCGGTGCACCGGAACCGGAAGGCGTCCCGTCAGCGAACGCCGCGCCCGAAGGCCTCCGGTAACCGGACGCCGGGCTCGCAGGCGTCCCGTAGCCGGACGCCGGGCTCGAACCGGGAGGCGTCCCGTAGTTGGCGCCGGGGCTGGCAGGCGCCGGACCTGGAAGCCCGCTGACCCACCAGGGCTGCCCGGTGGCGTCCCGCTCGGGCGGCCGAACCGTGGGCGGCGCCGGCGCCCCCCGCGTGGTGGACGCCGCTGCGGCGGCATGTACCAAGCCGGTGGCCTCGGCGAGTACCCGGGTCGGATCGGACACGTCATGCTCGGGCGCCGGCCGGCCGAGCAGCAGGGCGAGGGTTTGCTGCGCGGTTGGCCGGTGGGCCGGATCCTTGTCCAGGCAGAGCCGCAGCACTGTGGCCATCTCGGGGGGCACCCCGGTCAGCTCCGGCTCGCCGGAAGAGATCCGGTGCATCACCGCCACCATGTGTGGCGCCTCGAACGGGGCCCGGCCGGTGGCCGCATAGGCGATCACCGATGCCCAGGCGAACATGTCCGTGGCTGGGCCGATCCGCTCGCCTCGTAACTGCTCGGGTGCCATGTACGCCGGGGTACCGAACACCCGACTGGTCACGGTCGTGTCGGTGGACAAGTCGCGAGCGATGCCGAAGTCGATGACCCGAGGCCCGTCGTAGGCGAGCATCACGTTCGCCGGCTTGAAGTCCCGGTGCACCACCCCGACCTGATGGATCGCGGCCAGCGCGGTGGCCGTACCGATCGCCAGCCGCTGCAGGTCGGCACCCGTCATCGGGCCGCGCCGCTCGATGCGTTGCTGCAGCGACGGCCCGTCGATGTACTCGCTGACGACGTAGGGCGAAGGTCCGTCCAGGTCGGCGTCCAGCACCTGCGCAGTGCAGAACGGGGCCACCAGTCGAGCGGCGGCCACCTCCTTGGCGAACTGCTGCCGCGCCCGGTCGTCGTCCGGGCCGAAACGCAGCTGTTTGATCGCAACTCGCCCGCCGGACGGCGCGGTGGCCAGGTACACGACGCCTTGACCACCGGCTCCGAGTCGGCTCACGATGCGATACCCGGCGATCTGTTCGGGATCACCGGGTCGCAGATCGGTCACATCGGCCACCGCGCCATAGTGCCTCACCAACCTGACGATGTGACTATCGAGTGCGAATCGTGAACCGATTGGTACCGGTTTCGGTACTTTCGTGGCTGCCGATCAGCCCTATTGGCCAGCTCTAGGCGCCGACGCTCCAGTCGCCCATCACCTGCTGCGTTGAGGTGTCCTGGACAGTGCCGAGCACCGGGTGCAGGTCGAGGGCGGGCGAGTAGCGACTCGCCGGGGTCTGCCGACCGAGCGCTTCGGCCATCGCCCGGACGTAGTGCGGTGCGCCACCACAGCAGATACCCACATATCCGACACCGATGGCGGCGGCCTGCCGGGCGAAGTCGGCCATCTCGAACCGGGTGTGCGCGAACGGCTCCAGCGCAATCGGGAAGGCCCGGCTACCGTCGGGGTACTTCAGCGACTCGAAGGCCGGAGTACTGGCATCCGTGCGATAGGGCACCGGCTGAGCGGCGATCGGGATGTCGACTGCGGCTCGGATCCGTTCCAGCAGCGGCAGCATCGTGGCCGGCCCACGCGAGCAGTTCAGCCCGACGACCGCGGCACCGTGATCGGCGAGCATCTTGCAGGCCTCGATGTAGTCGTACCCGTCATAGGTGACGGCGTCCTTCACGCTGGCGAAGGTGACCATGGCCGGCAGGCCGAGCTCCTGGCATACCTCCAGGCCGATCAGTGCCTCGCCGACGAAGTCGTTGGTCTCGGCGATGACGAAGTCGATGCCTTCCTCCACCGCCCAGCCGAGTTGCTCGAGGTACTGCTCCCTGACCACCGCACCGGATTGCTCCGGCGAGTGAGGATCGTAGGACCAGGTGTTGCAGATGTTGCCCGCGACCAGAGCGCCACCCTCGGCGGCGATCTCGTTGGCGATCTGGACCGCCTGCCGGTTCAGCTGCTCCAGGTCGCCGTCCCGACCGACGTCCTTGAGCTTCTCCCGATGCGCGTAGTAGGTCAGTGCCACCATCACGTCCGACCCTGCCCGGAGGAATTCGCGGTGCAGCTGTCGCAGCGCATCGGGATCGTCGAGGATGACTTCGGGAACGTAAGGGCCGGCCTTGATGTATCCGCGGCGTTCCAGCTCGAAGACGTACCCCTCGGCCCCGACCATCACCCCATCGGCCAAGCGCTCGGCAAAGGTCCGCGAAGATGGCCGACTCATGATGATTCCCCTTCCAGGGCAGCGGATTCCGGGTAGGTTACGGTGGTGAGAGCGATGTCGAACCGGGCTGGGTCGAAGCGACTGATGTCGTACACGGTGCCCTCGCGGCAAGCCAGTTCGAACAGCACCCGGCCTACCCAGGGCGAGAACTTGTACCCGGTGCCACGCCAACCGACGCCGACGAAGACATTGCTGAAACCGGGCACCGGGCCAAGCACGAAGTCGTCGTCGTCAACCAGGTCGTAATCGCACTGGTCGACGTCGGTGACGTCGGTGATCTGCGAGCCCGCCAGAGCGGGCAGGCACTCTTCGATGAAGCTCGCGATGCTGTCGACCCCGCGGACGCCGCCCTCGGTGAGTGGCATGTCCGGCGGGTTGTAGTAGCCGATCTTCACCGCGTCGATCAGCCCTTCGACGATCGGGTGCAGATAGATACCGGTGTCCAGGTACGCGATCACCGGCATCACGTCGGAGGTGAAGAGGTGGCGAACCTCGGCCGGCGGGACGAAGTACTTGGCATCGCTCGGCCGGTCCTTGGTGATCGGCACCTGCAGGGTGCAGCCCGGCAGCATGCCGAGCACGTCGTTGGTCCCGTGGCCAGCGGTGATCACCAATGACCGGGTGAGGAACTCGCCGAGGTCGGTGGTGACTCGAACCACGTCGTCCAGGGCGCTGAGACCGGTGACGGTCACCTGCTCGTATACCGGAGCCTTAGCTTCGGCCAGGGCACTGACCAGGGCCTGGGTGACGGCCGGCAGGTTGACCAGGCCGCCGACCGGGTCGAGTTCGGCGACATCGGCGCGCAGGTACGGGTAGCTCTCCTCGACGCCGGCGGTGTCGAACGACCGCACCGGCATGCCGAGTCGGCGCAGAACATCCGTGCTCAGACGCGCGTACGTGGCGTCGAGATCGGGGGTCACCGAACTCTTGGCGATGTTCAGGCAGCCGCAGCGCACGAGCACGTCCACGCCGGTCTGCGCCTCGAAGTCGGTCCACAGCCCGATCGCCTCGTCGGCCAGCCGGGTGTAGATCGCCTCGAGGTAGTCGCGCCGGTAGGACCGGGTGCGGCCGTAGGACGCGGTCGCCGGGTCACCGACCCGGCCCCGCTCCAGGACGGCGACCCGGGCGCCTTGGTGAGCACTCTGGTAAGCGGTGAACAGCCCCATCACGCCGCCACCGATCACGAGCAGGTCCAGGACGTCCTCGGACGGATCCGGCGGGCTGGTCATGAGGCTTTCCCTCCACTGTGTGGCTGCCCATTGCTGGCTAGTGGCAGCGTAGACGCGCCGCGTTACGACCAGAGTCATTGGCCGGAAGGTCCGAATTCTCCTGTCGGGACCTTCTAGATCGACGCCGATACCGGTATCGTTGCCCGTCCCAACAGCGAGCGAACCACGGAGGTGAGACCGATTACCGCTAACCAGGTCGGGTGCTCTCACCTCACTCACGAGCGGATCACCTGACATAGGTGGCCGAGAGAGCGCCCACGGGCATCCCGAAAGGCGCTCTCATGTCATCTTTTTTGTCACCCGCTGTCCCGTCTCTCCCAACTGACTCGACCTTCCCCGTCGGCCTGTCGTCCACAGCGGCGGACGCCGTGTCCTTGGTCGTCTCGACCCTCCGGGCTGCGGGGTGCGTCTTCGCCGAGGAAGAAGCCCAGCTGCTGATCTCTGAGGCCAGGACCCGGAACGACCTGATCGCGATGGTGCGGCAGCGAGCCGACGGTCACCCGCTCGAACATGTCCTCGGCTGGGCCCAGTTCTGCGGCCTGCGGATCGCCGTGGATCCGGGGGTCTTCGTCCCCCGCCTGCGTACCGAGCTACTCGCCCGGCAGGCCACTGCGCTGGCCGCCCGGATCACCGATCGGCCGCCGATCGTGGTGGACCTGTGCTGCGGATCGGGAGCGGTAGCCGCCGCCCTGGCGGCTGCCCTCGATTCGATCGAGCTGTACGCCGCCGATATTGAGCCCGCCGCCGTGCGCTGCGCGCGCCGCAATCTCGCCAGCGCTCGGGTGTACCAGGGCGACCTCTACGAACCGATCCCCCGGGCTCTGGTCGGGCGCATCGACGTCCTGATCGCCAACGCCCCGTACGTCCCCACCGAGGCGATCGGGCTGTTGCCGGCCGAAGCCCGCCTGCACGAACCCTGGGTGGCACTGGATGGTGGCACCGATGGGCTCGATGTGCTGCGCCGAGTGATTGCCGAAGCCTGCCAGTGGCTGGCGCCGGGCGGCAGCCTGCTGGTCGAGTCCAGCGATCGTCAGGCCCCGATGATCGTCGAAACCTGCAACCGCAGTGGGCTTATTGCCAGGGTCGCGAAGTGCACCGAGCTGGCTGCCACGGTGGTGATCGGATCAAAACCGGCCGACTGAGCCGGTTGGCGATGCCATTGCTCCCGGTTTTGCGAGACCATATACGCAGCGGTGATCACCGCACGGGGGGATCGCCGAGTGTTCTCGCATGACCGGTAGGGGGAGATTGTGATGCAACCGTTTTCGGGCGTCGCGACGCTGCGTGGTCCGGCACTGCGGCACTTCGTCCGGCACTACCTCGAGATGGTGATCGCGATGGTGGTCGGGATGATGATGCTGGCACCGCTGTGGACACTGCTGTCTCGCTGGCTGGAGTGGCCGGAACTGCGCGACCGGACCGAGCTGCTCACCCTCACGATGGCCACCGACATGACCCTGGGAATGGCGGCCTGGATGCGCTACCGGCGCCATTCCTGGCGGCCGATCGCCGAGATGAGTGCCGCGATGTTCGTCCCGTTCATCATTCTGTTCGTCCCGCTGTGGGCCGGCCTCATCTCGGAGGATGCCCTGATGCTTGCCGGACATGCCTTGATGCTGGTGGCCATGCTCGTGGTGATGCTCGCTCGACCGCAGGAGTATGCGGGCCACCACCACACCACTGTCTCGTCGTCCGGCTGAACACCCGCCCAGCTCTAGCGTGGATCTCGAGGAGCCACTTCGGTTGCCGGTCCGGTGCCCTCAGGCCGCTCCCAGCAACGGTTCAGGAAGGCGAGGTACGGTGCAGAGATGGAGGAGAACCGAGCCCGCCGGGTCGTTGACAAGCTGCGCGAGCGGGGCATTGAGGCCCGGATGGAGAAGGCCGGCGTCTATCAGTTCGGGATCTGGATCAGGATCTCCGGCGGCCGGGAAGCGGTGTGGGACACCGACGGTACGGCCGGGCTGGAGGCGCAGGTGATGCGCAATGGGGTGCTGGTCGGCTTCGTCCCGTCGATCCCCGGATCCGAGGACTTCGACGAAGCCCAGGTGGTCGACGCGATGGCCCGGACGGACTACGACCAGCCGGTGGCCACCCAACGGCGAACCGCACCGGCACCGGCCCGGCCGCTACCGGTCGAGGGCGGCGTCTTCCGTCGATTCCTCGGCGGCTTCCGCTTCCGCGACTGAACGGTTTCCGCGACTGGCGAGCTTCCGCGACTGACGGTTACGGCGACTAGCGGCTACCGCGAAGGACGGCGGCCGGCGTTCAGTGCGACCAGGAACTGCCCGCCGCCGGAATCAACGCTCGCGGTGACCGGCAGTGCCGGCGCGAGCCGTGAGAAACGGTCCACCAGCCAGTCCGCCGTCTGCTGTGCGTCACCGCGATCGGGGCACCGGGCCACGACCTCGCGACCACCTTTCCGGTCCAACCGTTCGGCGACACCGACGAGCGGCGCCGGTTCCACGATAAAAAGGTGCGTCGGCCAAGGAATTACCGCCGTCACGGCACCCTTCTTGGTGTTGCAGCCACGATGTGCGAGGCGCTCCCCGCCGGCAAAATCAGGCTTGCCGCCTTTGGCCGGTTTCGCCATTCGACTGTCCACGCTCGGGCCGCGGGTGTCGTTGACCGACGTCCTGGGGTCGACCGGCTCGTCGCAGACCCAGCAGCGCCAGCCGTCCCGCTCGCCGATCTCTTCGAGCTGACTCATGCCGGACTGCCGATCCTCGGGTGATTGCGCATCCGTCACCGTAGCGCGAGACCGGACAGGCCCACGGGACAGGCCCTAAGCGACGCCGCTCGATCGTCCGCGCTTCTGCCGGTACATCGCGGCGTCCGCGCGGGCCAGCAGCTCGGAGAGCGGAACCGGTGCGGTCGCCAGGGCGAGACCGAGGCTGGCACCTACCTCGTAATTCCCGTACCTGCCCTCGATCGGGACGGCAATCGCCGGGCCGATCCGGGCGGTCAGAGCATGCGCCAACCCGGCGGCATTCGGGCCGGAGATCACCACCACGAACTCATCGCCGCCGACTCGGGCGATGATGTCGGCAGCCCGGACGATGTCTTTCAGCCGGTCCGCCACCGCCTTCAACACCTCGTCGCCGGCCTCATGCCCCCAGGTGTCGTTGATCTTCTTGAAACCGTCCAGATCGATCAACAGCACGGCTCGCTGGGCACCGCTCTCGGTGGCCGGCTGCTCGGCGCCGAGCAGTACCGCCCGGTTGGCCAGCCCGGTCAGGGCGTCGTGGGTGGCGGCGTACCTGGCTTGCGCCTCCTGTTCCTGCAGAGCGCTGTGCAGCCGAGCATGCTGGATGGCAATTGCGGCGTGGTCGGCGAAGAGTTCCAAGATCTCCAGTTGCCAGGAGTCGGGACGCCGCCCGTGGTAGGGCAGGTCGACACTGATCACTCCGACCCATTCACCGGAGAGCGCGGTCAGCGGGGCGTACAGGGCGTCGAGCGGGTGCCAGGAGTGCTCGTCGTCCGGAATCGGCACGTCCGGGACCCAGGTGAAGAGATCGCTGGTGTCCGGATGCCGCCGTCCGTCGACGAACCGCAGACCGCCCCACTGCTCGGAACGCTCCAGCTCGTAGGCCCACTTGGCGGCCGGCTCGACGCTGCCGAGCAGGACCTCGCGGGCATCCTCGTCACCGGCCACCGAGACCACGGTGAACGCTCCGTCCGGCCGGATCAGGTTGACCGCCGCAACCCCGAACCCAGCGCCGTCCACCACTCCCTGCGCGACGGCGTCCAGGGTCGCGGTGAGGTCCAGGCTGGAATGCACCTGCTTGGTGACGACGTGCAGGGCCCGGAAGGCGGCCAGCTGAATCTCCTGGGAGAACGTCGGCCCGGCTGCCATCGCTTGGGAGCCCCATCGATCCAGCTCGGACACGATTCCCCTCTCCGCAGCCGCGCTCCGAATCAGGTGACCACGCGGGGCCTGCCTACTCAAAGCATCCGATATGTCGCTGATAGCCAACATATCGGGCGCGGTCAACGGAGGACAGATCACCCCCTCCGAAGCGTCATCGGCGCGCCCCGGTAGCCCTGGCATTACCAGAAGAGTGGTCCAGGCGGGTTGCACGCAGAGCCGACCACAGCTGTCATGTTTTTGAAACCAGGTGCATCTACCGTGTGAACGAGCGGTGACGATCGACCCTTCGGCCGCGTCTATGAACGCAAGGGACTTGTCCTCAGTGACCGGAACATACGTGGGTTACCTCCCCCGCAACGACTGGCTGCACGGATATCTCAAACGGATCGTCGCGGAACGGATGGGCGTCCGACAATCCGATCCCGCCTTCCGGGTCTTCCGGCTGAACGGGAGCAACGAGGTCTACGCCTATGAGGAAAAGTTCAGTGGCGCCCGGGTGATCTGCAAGTTCTATGGGCCGAAGTTCGGTTGGGACGTCGACCGCGCGGAATGGACTGCGTACCAGGAGTACCAGGCGCTGAAGACGCTGCGTGGGTACGGCCTCGTCGGATCACCGCATCACGTGATCCGACCGCTCGGACTCAATCGCGACATCAACTGCGTCCTGACCCTCGAGTACTACGGTGGGGAGCAGTTGAGTCATGCCATTGCTCGCTCCGCCGAACACGGAGATGACGCGCACCTGTTCTGGCGGTTGAAATCGCTCGCCTACTTCCTCGCGACCTTGCACCACCGAACGGCGAACGGCGCGGACATCGATTTCGGTTCGGATTGCCGGTACCTGGACACGCTGGTCGACCGGTTGATGGACCAGCGCCTCGGGCAGTGGGATGTCGAGGAATTCGCGTGGCTGCGCGACCGCTGGCGCGACCGCCCGCAGATGTGGCAGGACCAGCAGGTCTGGTTGCACGGGGACGCCACCCCGGCGAACTTCCTGTTCGGGCAGGGAATGGACGTCGCCGCGATCGACCTGGAGCGGATGAAGCGTGGAGACCGGATGTTCGACGTGGGCCGGATCGCCGGCGAACTCCAACACGCGTTCATGCTGGCGACCGGCGATAAGCAACGCGCCGAGCCATTCATCGGTCACTTCTTCCGGGAGTACAGTTCGCATTTCCCCAACCGGGACAGCACCTTCGCTTCGGTCACCGGAAGAGCGCCGTACTACATGGGCCTGAATTTGCTCCGCATCGCCCGCAACGATTACATCTCCGACGATTACGGCGGAAAGCTGATCGATCAGGCCAAGACATTGCTGCGGGCCTTCTGAATGGATATCCGGGCGATCGCCTTCGACGTGAACGGCACTCTGGTCAGAATCCTGACCGAGGACGACGCGGCCCAGATCTTCCGGGCGGCCGGGCACTTCCTGACGTACCAGGGGATCGATCTGCGCCGGCATCAGGTCCGGGATCTGTACTTCCAGCTCATGAAGGAGCAGCAGAAGTCCAGCCCGGAAGAGCATCCCGAATACGATGCCGTGGCGATCTGGCGAACCATCATCGAACGCCACCAAACCGAATTCACCCGTGCCCTGCCGGCCGAGAAGCTTTCCCAGATGCCACTCTTCCTGGCCGAGATGTCCCGCGGAATTTCCCGGCACCGGCTGCGCCTCTACCCGCACGTCCGCACGGTGCTCCAGGTCTTGCACGAGCGCTTTCCCCTCGCCCTGGTCACCGACGCCCAGTCGGCCTACGCACGAGGGGAACTGCACAAGGTCGGCCTGCTCGACTATTTCGACCCGATCGTCGTCTCCGGAGATCACGGCTACCGCAAGCCGGACAAGCGGTTGTTCCAACTGGCCCTCGACGAGCTGGGGATGCCGGCCGAAAACACCCTCTACATCGGCAACGACATGCACCGGGACATCTACGGAGCGCAATCGGCCGGGATGCCCACCGTGATGTTCGATTCCGATCAGGGGACCAAGCATCACGGCGATTGCGTGCCCGATCACACCATCACCGACTGGCGAGAACTGTTGGAGATTCTGGATCTTCCCGGCGCAATCCACCCACAACGTAACTCTTCGTGACTTCCCTACGTCAATCCGCGCGCCTACCCGAATCTGCCCTCGCCGTCCGGTAGCGTGCGGTGCTGCATTGGGAGGAGACGTGCGTGGCGGACGTGGTCGTGAGCTATGGCGAGGCGCTCGTGCGTCGCCTGGTCGGCCCGGAGATCTTCCGCCAGGGCCGTGACCTCGTCGAGGCCGGCCGGGTAACCGGAGCCCGCTGGCACGCCGCGAGCGGCCGGGCCTTCGGCCAGGTCAACGCCAGCCTGGGGCCACACACCGCGATGGTGATGACCGAGCGCGGCAGCGACGGTGCGGTCATCGCACTGAGCAGTCACTGCACCTGCCCGGCCGAGCAGCAGTGCGTGCACGCTACGGCGGTCCTGCTGGCAGCGTTGGTGAAAACCGAGGAACCCGGGACGGAATTGGTCAAGCCAGGCAGAGCGGGCAGGCCGAAGCGCACCGTCTTCCCGACCGCCGCCCCGAAGACACCGCCGCCTACCCACGCCAGCTGGGAGCACTCGCTCGGCGCCCTGCTGCCACCCGCTCGCCGGCCCGCCGACCTGAAGCCACCCGTGGTGGCCTTGCAGTTCGAGCTGACCACCCAGGCCGGCCCGCGCGGCGTCCTGCAAACCCGAATCGGACTGCGCCCGGTGCTGCCGGGCGCTCGGGGAAACTGGATCCGGACCGGGATCTCCTGGCAGAACCTCGGATACATCCGGTACGGCCAGAGCGAGGGGACGGCCCGGCAGGTCCGGCTGCTGCGGGAGATCTTCACGCTGTATTCCTCGGCGGGCGGCTTCTACGCCTACGGCCAGGGCACCCCGTACCTGGAAGCAGCGCCTAGCCGGCGGATCTGGGACCTGCTGGCCGAGGCCCAAGAGCTGGGCATCCCGCTCGTCCAGTACGGCAAGGGTGACCCGCCCGTCACCTTGCACACCGCCACCGCCCGGGCTGCCTTGACGGTCGGTCGAGGGGCCGGAGGGCTCGACGTCACCCCGCAGATCGTTGCTCCCTTCAGCGGCACCGCACCGGGCGATGAGCACCTCGACCTGCGCTCGGCCCTGCTACTCGGTGACCCGGTGCACGGGGTGGCTTGGTGGCGGGAGGGCGCCGTCGCCGCACTTCAGATCGCCCCGCTGCGCGGCTCGATCGACGCCACCTTCACCAAACTGCTGACCAATGGCCCGGTTCAGGTTCCGGCCGAAGACGAAGACCGGTTCCTGCGCGACTACTTCCCCCGCCTGCGGCAGCGACTCGACGTGACGTCGTCCGATGATTCCGTCGAGCTGCCCCAAGCCCAACCGCCGGTGCTGGTGCTGACCGTGGAGCGGCTGGCTGGGCACCGGTTGTCGCTGGCCTGGGCCTGGTCCTACGCCGTCGGCCAGGACAAGCGCAGCGAACCGCTCTGGCCCGACCCGTCCGCCGCCCGGGAGCGCGACAGCGCCGCCGAGACAGAGATCCTCGGCCGGGTCGCCGCGGCCGCCATCGACGTCCCCGAGCTCTTCACCGAGTCCCCCACCGGACGCCGACTGGCCCCGACGGTGGCCCTGTCCGGCATCCCCACCATCCGCCTGCTCACCGCCGTCCTCCCCACCGTGGCCGAGCTGAACGACGTCGAAGTGGTCCTCGACGCGGACGCCGACGCGCCGGACTACCGGGAGGCGGAGGACGCGCCGGTGATCACGATCACCGGTGACCGGGCCCGCGACGACCGAGACTGGTTCAACCTGGCGGTCACGGTGTCCGTGGACGGCGAGGAAGTACCGTTCGACCAACTGTTCGTGGCCCTTGCCCAGGACCAGCAGCACCTGATCCTGGCCAGCGGCACCTACTTCTCGCTCGACCGCGAGGAATTCCGCCGCCTCGGGACCTTGATCGTCGAGGCCCGAGCCCTGCAGGACGTGGAGAGCGGCGGCGGGGTGCGGCTGAGCCGCTTTCAGGCCGGACTGTGGGAAGAACTGGAGCGGATCGGCACCGTCGCCGGACAGGCGAGCGAATGGCAGCAATCGGTTCGGGCGCTGGCCAGTGCCACGGATCGAGCCGAGCACCCGGCGCCGACCGGCCTGCACGCCACCCTTCGCCCCTATCAGCTGGCCGGTTTCAATTGGCTGGCAGCGCTTTACGAGTACCGGCTGGGCGGGGTGCTGGCCGACGACATGGGCCTGGGAAAGACCCTGCAGGCGCTCGCCTTGTTCGCGCATGTGCGCGAGCAGGGCCTGTCCGACCGGCCGTTCCTGGTGATCGCGCCGACCAGCGTGGTGTTCAACTGGGCTGCGGAGACCGAGCGGTTCACGCCGGGACTGAAGGTGGCTGCGATCACCGAGACCCGGGCCCGGCGCGGCGAGGGGCTGGATGCCGCCATCGCGGGCGCGGACATCGTCGTCACCTCGTACACCCTCTTCCGGCTGGAGTACGACGCCTACGAGGCGGTGGAATGGGCCGGGCTGGTCATGGACGAGGCCCAGTTCGTGAAGAACCACCAGTCTCAGGCGTACCAGTGCACGAAGCGATTGCCTGCGCCGTTCAAGCTGGCGATCACCGGTACCCCGATGGAGAACAATTTGATGGAGCTGTGGTCGCTGCTGTCGATCACCGCTCCCGGATTGTTCGCGAACCCGGCCCGGTTCACCGAGTACTACCGGACGCCGATCGAAAAGGGCCGTGATCCGGAGCTTCTCGCTCAGCTCCGGCGCCGGATCAAACCGCTGATGCTACGCCGAACCAAGGAACAGGTGGCTTCCGACCTGCCGGACAAGCAGGAGCAGGTGATCGAGCTGGAACTGAACCCCAAGCACCGCAAGGTGTATCAGACGCACCTGCAACGGGAACGGCAGAAGGTGCTCGGCCTGCTGGGCGACCTGCAGAAGAACCGGTTCGAGATCTTCCGGTCCTTGACCTTGCTGCGCCAGGCCAGCCTCGACGTCGCGCTGATCGACCCGAAGTACGCGGCGATCCCGTCCACCAAGCTGGACGCGATGATGGAGCAGGTCGCCGACATCGTCAGCGAGGGTCACCGGACGCTGATCTTCAGCCAGTTCACCCGGTTCTTGACGTCGGCCCGCGACCGCCTCGACGCGGCCGGTATCGAGTACTGCTATCTCGACGGTTCCACCCGGAACCGGTCGGAGGTGCTGAAGCAGTTCAAAACCGGTACCGCACCGGTGTTCCTGATCAGTCTGAAGGCCGGTGGATTCGGCCTGAACCTGACCGAGGCGGACTACTGCATCCTGCTCGACCCCTGGTGGAACCCGGCGACCGAGGCACAGGCGGTGGACCGGGTGCACCGGATCGGGCAGACCCGGAAGGTGATGGTCTACCGGTTGGTCGCCAAGGACACCATCGAGGAGAAGGTGATGGCACTCAAGGCGACGAAGGCCGCGCTGTTCGACAGCGTGATGGACGGCGGCGCCTTCGAGTCCGGCACGCTGGACGCCGAGGACATTCGCGGGCTGCTGGAATAGCCCGGCCGTTCCTGCAGATCAGATCGCGATCCGCCCTTCGAGGTAGAAGACGCAGGAGCCCTCCAGTTCGACCCGGTCACCGACCAGCCGAACCGCCAGGTCGCCACCCCTTGACGAGGCCTGGTGAGCACGGAAGCTGTTCCGGCCCAGCTGGTTTGACCAGTATGGCGCGAGCATGCAGTGCGCGGCGCCGGTCACCGGATCTTCGGGAATGCCCTTGGCAGGGGCGAAATAGCGACTGATGAAGTCGTAACCCTGATCACCGGGTGCGGTAACGATGATGCCGGGGCGATCGAGCTTGCCGAGCGCGACCAGATCTGGCGCAAGCCCTCGAACCAGGCTGGCGTCCGCCAGTACCGCCAGGTAGTTGTAGGCATTCGCGAGGAACTCGAGTGGCTCCAGACCGAGCGCCTCGACCAACCCAGCCGGCATCGGAGCGGGCTGGCTGTAGCGAGCCGGGAAATCGAGCACGTACCCGCCGCCCGACCGGGTGACCACCAGCGGTCCGCTCGCCGAGCCGAAGGTCACCCGCTCTCGGCCGGGCTCCAACCGCTCCATCACCACGGCCGCGCTGGCCAATGTGGCATGCCCGCACAGCGGCACCTCGACCAGCGGGGTGAACCAGCGGATCCCGTAGTCATCGCCGGCCCGGACCAGGAACGCCGTCTCGGCCAGGTTGTTCTCCGCAGCGATGGCCTGCATCAGCTCGGCGGCCGGGAACGAGTCCAGCACCACCACGGCCGCCGGATTCCCGGCGAACCGCCGGGTGGTGAAGGCGTCGAGCTGGAATATCGGTGCCTGGAACGGGCTGGCTGCTGTCACCGCAGCCACCGTAGTTCACGCTCCCTAGCGCCCTCCCACGGGCTCAGCAGTCCTCGCCGTCCTTGACCACGGTCAACGTCACCGGCGCGCCACCGTACGCCGCGCCCGGCTTCGGCAGCTGAGCGCAGACCCGCCAGTTCGTCGGCAGCAGGACCGCTCGATCCCGGCCCGTTCCGTCTCGCCAGGTGATGCTGGCATCGGTGCCGAGTGCCTCGACGGCGGCCGCGACGCTCTTGCCTCTGAGGTCCGGCATCGCTCTCCCGGTCTTCGGCGTCCCACCCTGACCTTTCGGGCAGCGCTCGTCGAGCTTGACGACCCCGAAGTCGACCCTGGTACTGACTGCTCGGCGTCCGGGAGCTGGAGACTGGGAACAGACCTTCCAGTCCCGGTCGAAGATCTGCACCCGCTTCCGAGCCAGCGCGTCGTGGGATCGCAACGCCGGAAAACCCGCATCCTGAGCGCGGTTCTGTGCGACTTGAAGACCTAGGCCGACCAAGTTAGGCAGCACCCGGCGCGGCCCAGCCGGTTCGACTGCCGGGTTCCGCACCGGCGGCGCCGTGGTGGGCGGCGCGGTATCGAGTTCGGCGTCGGTGGAAGCGCCGGTCGGCGCCGCCTCGGCTGGTGGCGCCGATCCGGTGACCGCGCCGACCGTGTCGGAGCCCGGCGAGCTACAGGCGGTCAGCGCGAGCAGCAGCAGGCCGGCGCAACCGCACGCCCTCAGTCGACGAGTTTCGCAGGCCCACATCAGCACCCCTCGACCCGGGCGATCCCGGCAAATCCGGTGATCGCGGGTGCTTCGACGCTACCGGGCAGAGGACAACTTGTCTCATCCTGTCGGGCTCGGCGCCGCAGGACTCGGCCGAACTACGGTAATGGACGAGATCAGGGCCTGCTCAGGAGTTCCGCCGAGTCCTGCGGCGGTCCGCCTGGCGCCGACTGGCGGTCAGCGCTGGCTATCTCCGCCAACCCCAGGCGCTTGGTCCGGCAGGAGCTTCCCAGGCGGGCACGGTGGTGGAGTCGAGGTACGCCGCGACCGCCGCGGTCGGCTGGTTCCGGGCCGAACCGTTGAACGGGTCCCAGTTCGGGGTGTACCAGACGTTCTGCAGGAACATTGAGGTCTTCTGCGGGATTCGAGACGCCGGGCCCTGGTAGTCCCAGAGCAGGATCTGCTTGCCCTTCCGGTCCGTGGCGTAGAACCGGACTCGGTCCGGCTGCCAGTCGAACATGTAGGAGTGGAACTGCGTGGCCGCATTGAACCCGGGCACCGCCCGAACGGCGGCCGGACTGTTCTCCCCCGCCAGCAACGGCTCGCACGCGCCCAACCAGGTCATCAGATAGCAGTTGTAGATCACCTCGCCGGTTCGCAGGTTGATCGCTCGGGAGATCTTCCGTGGCGTGTCGGTGATTTCGTCATAGTCGGTCCAGAGCGACATCCAAATGACGTCCGGTTGACCGCAGAGCACCTCGAAGTCGATCTCGTCGTTGTCCGGCAGCTGATTGTGATTCCGGTCCGAATGATCCATCGAATAGGTCAGGACGCCGGTGACCACGCCGGGGCGCTTCTGTCCGGCGCAGTTCGCGGTTTTCATCCGGGTCCCGAAAGTGCCGTACTGGAAGGCGGGATGGTTGCTGGTGATCTCCACCCCCTGCCGTGGACCGGGCCCGGGGTGGGCATCGAGCTGGAGCTTCATCGCCTTCCCGTCGGTGGCGCCGGGCATCGAGACAGCGATGATCCGGTTCAGATCATGGGTCTTGTGGAAGGGCCCGGAGTAGCCGCGCCAGTTCTCTACCACCACGGAGGCAGCCAGCGGCGAATCACCAAGCCGGGGTGCAGCAAGGGCGGGCGCCGCGAGCGTGACCGCAGCGCAGAATCCGGCTATCGCGGCGACCAGAGTCGGTTGCGCACGCCGATAACGGATGATCACGTATTTTCCTCCGGCCGCGTACGGCGAATGTCACTGTCACCGGCCGAGCCGTCGATTCCCCGACTCTTGCATACCGGTCCTGGACGAGGCCTGCGTGGCACGCCGCCACCAGCCGGTAGCCCAATCCACCGGACCAGCTACCTGGCACGATCGAGCCATGACCCTCTCCAATCCGAGCAGCTGGCGGCTGGCCCCCGGCGTGGTCCGGCTGCGGGACGGCCGATTCGCCGGCGGCTCGCCGTTTCGCGTGGTTCGGCTCAGTGCTCGCGGGGTCCAGGAACTGAACGCCGTGCTCGGAACCGCCGCCGCACCGGCTCCGGGCAGCTCTGCGGCCGCCCTGATCCGCAAGCTGACCGATTTCGGCCTGCTGTTGGCCCCGGCTCGGGCGCCCATCGCGATCGACGACGTCACGGTGGTGATCCCCGCGCTGAGCAGTGCCGAAGCGGTTCGGGAGGTACTGGATCGGATCCCCGATCCGGTCGCGATCGTGCTGGTGGACGACGGCTCGGCGATTGCCCTGGAGACCGGGCTGCCACCTCGACCCGGTCTGCGCGTCGTCCGTCATCAGACTCCGCGCGGACCGGCGGCGGCCCGCAACGCCGGGGTCCGGCACGCGAGCACCCGCTGGGTGGTCTTTCTGGACGCCGATGTCCTGCTGGAACCGAACTCGCTCGGCGTGCTGCGGGCGCATGCCGAGGACCCCGGCGTGGTTGCGGTCGCGCCGCGAGTGGTGAGCGTGCCGCAATCCGGTGGCGCCGCCCTGATGGAACGCTGGTCGGGCGCGCTGGATCTGGGTGGCACGCCGTCCGACGTCGGCCCGGGACGGGCGGTCTCCTTCGTCCCGACTGCCGCGCTGATGGTGGACCGGGAGGTCTTCGACCGGGTCGGTGGATTCGCCGAGGAACTGCACGTCGGTGAGGACGTCGACCTGGTCTGGCGGATGGGCAAGGTCGGCCGGGTGCGCTACCAACCCGACGTGGTCTGCCTGCACCGGCCTCGACCCACCCTGGCCGCGGTGGTTCGGCGCAGGTTCGACTACGGCACCAGCGCCGCCGCCCTGGAACGCCGGCATCCCGGCACGCTAAGGCACGCGGACGTATCGATCTGGTCGTTCGCGCCCTGGCTGCTCGGGGTCGTCGTGCACCCGGCGGCCGGGTTGATCGCGGCGGCCGGTACCGCCGCGATCGCCCCCTGGGGAATGCGTGAACTACCCGCCCGGGACGCCGTCGAGCTGGCCGCGAGGGGACATCTGCTGGCCACGGCCGGGCTCGGGCGTTACCTGATCCGGCCGCTCTGGCCGGTGACTCTCGCCGTCGCGGTGGCCGTGCCGGCCCGGCGCCGGGTGCTGGCCGCCGCTGTCCTGGTCGGCACGGCCGATCTGGTTCGCCGCTGGGTGGCCGTGGATCGGCTGGACCCGGCCGGGCTCGCCGCGATCGGCAAGGTGGTGACCGCGTCGGTGGTGGACGACGCGGCGTACTCGCTCGGCGTCTGGGCCGGTTGCCGCCGGGAACGGAACTGGAAGTCGCTCCTCCTGCGGGTTCGCGATCTGCCAAGACGCTGACCCCAAAAGCCTGCGGTGATCATGCACGCTTGCCCGGCCCTGCTAACCCCTTTCCACAGCCCCCGCACCCCCTGCAGTGATCATGCACGCTTGCCCACCTCAAAGCGGCAAGCGTGCATGATCGCGGCCCATCAACGGGCAAGCGTGCATGATCACCGCACAGGTGGCAGGCACAGGTGTCAGCCGCGGCCGCGGTCGATCAGTCGGGAAAGCACGATGATGCTCACGGTGTGGTCGACGTTGCGCTCCATCCGGACCCGTTCCAGCGCCCGCTCCAGATGTGCGACGTCCTCGGCCAGGAGGTGCAGCAGCGCGTCGGCCGACCCGGTCACCGTGCAGGCGCCGACCACCTCGGGGATCATCTCCAGGCTGCGTTGCAGTTCGGCCGGCGAGACCGTGCCCTTGCAATAGACCTCGACGTACGCCTCGGTCCGCCAGCCGAGCACCTTCGGGTCGACCTGCGCGGTGAAGCCCCGGATCGCGCCGCTGTCGACCAGCTTGTCGAAGCGCCGCTTCGCCGCCGATGCCGACAGGCCCACCTGATCGCCGATCTCCAGGAAGGTCGCCCGCCCGTTCGCTACCAGGGCGTGCACAATTCGCTGGTCGACGTCGTCCATAGGGATCCTTCTCCACGCAAAGATTCAGCGAAAATCGCCCAAATACACAGCATTATAGCATCCAGAGGCGGAAAACGGCGCATGACTGCTCGTACAGTGAGGAGTGAAGCCAAGCGATCCCCGCGCCCACTGGCCGGGTCGATCCTCCCGCAGCGACCTGAGGAGCCGATCATGACCGACACCACCCAGCGCACCGCCTCGCGACGTCACTACCTGATGTGTGCACCGGAGTACTTCGACGTCAGCTACGCGATCAACCCGTGGATGAGCCTGGACAGCAAGGCCGACGCCGGACTCGCGGTGCAGCAATGGAACGACCTCCGGGCGGCCTACCTCGAACTCGGGCACCAGGTGGATCTGATCGCACCGCAGCCGGGATTGCCGGACATGGTGTTCGCCGCGAACGGTGGTCTGGTGGTCGACGGACGCGCGCTCGGCGCGCGCTTCAATCACGTCGAGCGCGAGCCTGAGGGCCCGGCCTACCTCGCCTGGTTCGCCACCGCCGGCCTGCGCTCGGTGCACGACCCGGTAGAGGTGAACGAGGGCGAAGGTGATCTGCTCGCCGTCGGCGACGTGATCCTGGCCGGCACCGGGTTCCGTACCACCCGGGCCGCGCACGCCGAGGTCGCTCGGATCTTCGGCCGCGAGGTCGTCACCCTGGAACTCATCGACCCTCGCTTCTACCACCTCGACACCGCTCTCACCGTGCTGGACGAGCACACAATCGCTTACTATCCGGGCGCTTTCAGCCCCGCCAGCCAAGAGACCCTGCGCCGCAGATACCCCGGTGCGATCCTGGCGAGCGAGGCCGACGCCGCAGTGCTCGGCCTGAACGCCGTCTGCGACGGGTACAACGTGGTGCTCACCAAGCACGCCGCACAATTCAGCGAGGACCTGCGCGAGCGCGGCTTCAACCCGATCGGCGTCGACCTTTCCGAACTGCTCAAAGCCGGCGGTGGAGCCAAGTGCTGCACCCTGGAGATCCGGGCATGACCGCGACCACGGCCGCCCTCGGCACGGCAGCGGAACTGATCGCGCTGACCGAGGCGCACGCAGCGCACAACTACCACCCGCTGCCGGTGGTGGCCGCCTCGGCGACCGGCGCCTGGATCACCGATGTCGACGGACGCCGCTACCTCGATTGTCTGGCCGCCTATTCCGCGGTCAACTTCGGCCACGGGCATCCGGAAATTCTGGCCGCAGCCCGCGCGCAGCTGGAACGCGTCACCCTGGTCAGCCGGGCTTTCCACCACGATCAGCTCGGGCCGTTCTGCGCCGAACTGGCGGCGTTGGCGAATGCCGAGATGGTGCTGCCGATGAACACCGGCGCCGAAGCCGTCGAGAGCGCGATCAAGGTCGCCCGCAAATGGGGTTACCAGGTCAAGGGCGTTCCGGACGGGCGAGCGAATATCGTTGTGGCTCAAGGTAACTTCCATGGCCGGACGACGACGATCATCAGTTTCTCGGACGACGAGTCCGCTCGGGCCGGATTCGGCCCGTACACCCCCGGCTTCCGCAGTGTCCCGTACGGCGATGCCGCGGCGGTCGCGGCAGCAATCGACGGCGACACGGTCGCGGTCCTGCTGGAACCGATCCAGGGGGAAGCCGGCGTCATCGTGCCGCCGCCGGACTATCTACCCGCCGTCCGGGAGCTGTGCACCGCGGCCAACGTGCTGATGATCGCGGACGAGATCCAGTCCGGGCTGGGCCGCACCGGCTCGACGTTCGCCTGCGACCTGGTCGGTGTCGTTCCGGACCTTTACCTGCTCGGCAAGGCGTTGGGTGGCGGCGTGGTGCCGGTGTCCGCGGTGGTCGGTCGCCGCGAAGCGCTCGGCGTTCTGCAACCTGGCGAGCACGGTTCTACGTTCGGCGGCAACCCGCTCGCCTGCGCCGTCGGCCGGACCGTTGTCCGAATGCTGGCCGACGGTGAACCCCAGCGCCGGGCCGCAGAACTCGGCCTGCACCTGCAGGCCAGGCTCGGCGAGCTGGTCGGTCACGGCGTCCTGTCAGTCCGCGGTGTCGGCCTCTGGGCCGGGGTGGACGTCGACCCGACGCTGTTCACCGGGCGGCAGGTCTGTGAGGGCCTGCTGGCCCGTGGCGTGCTGGCGAAGGACACCCATGGGTCCACCATCCGGCTCGCTCCGCCGATCGTCGTCACCCGCGAGGAACTCGACCTGGCCGTCGACGCCCTGGCCGACGTCCTCCACACAACCCCAACCCGCGATCATGCACGGTTACCCGCGGGCAACCCTGCATGATCACCGATGATCGTGCCGATGGCTGAAGAATCGGTGCGAGCAGCTCTCCCCAACATCTGACCGGAAGATAGCCGCATCTTCACGCCTCATGGCGTCCCCGAGGGCCAGATTGACTCCGGTGATCATGCAAAACGTCTGCGGTGATCATGCACGGTTACCCGCTTTGAAGTGGGCAACCGTGCATGATCGCAGACCAGAGGCGGGCAACCGTGCATGATCGCGGACCAGAGGCGGGCAACCGTGCATGATCGCCGGAGAAGGGCGACCGTCAGGGGACGGCGACGGGGGTGTGGGCGATCACGTGGGCGACCGGGATGTCGTAAGTGCTGCGAGCCCGGTCGACGACGTCGTACCGCAGCCAGGTGGACCGCTCGACCGGGTGCGTGCAGATCACCAGCCGATCCGGCCGGAACTGGGCCACGGAGTCGGCGAGCGCACGCAGCGGCCGGTAGTCGCCGAGGGCTCCGTCCGCTCGCAGCCCTTCGGTTCGAAGCGTGGTCAGGGTGTAGTCGAGCCGGCGCTGGGCGGCTTCCTGGGTCGCCTCCCAGATGAAGACCGCCCCCTTGTGCTCCGCCTGGCCGGTATCGACTGGATTCGCCGGCACACAGACCCAATACTCGGCCGCGCCCTCGGCATCGATACCGCGCAGCGCGTCGAGAAGCTCTGGCGCGGCGATGGTTTCGTTGCCGAGCACGAGCACCCGCTGCGGCGCCCCGGCCACAACGGGCTCCGGCTTCTTCTCGGCATCGACCGAACCGCCGCGCCACTTCGTGACGAAGTAGAGCACCACGACGGCGGCCCAGGACAGCAAGCTGAGTAGCAGTTGCGGACGCGCGTCGTCGTCGAAAGCCATCTGCACCAGGATTGCCAAGATCGCGATGATGGTGAGGATCGACAGCACCGGGAACAACCACATCTTGACCTGCAGTTCCTCGGTGGAACGGCGGCGCAGGATGACCTGGGAGATGGCGATCAACAGGTAGACGAACAGGATGACGGCGCCGGAGGAGTTCAGTAGGAAGAGGAAGACGGTGTCCGGGGAGATGGCGGCCGCGATCACGCAGAGGAAGCCGACCACGGTCGAGGTCAGGATCGCCGCCATCGGCACACCCCGGACATTGACCCGGATCAGTTGCACCGGCGCCTCCCTCCGGGCAGCCAGGACGAAGAGCATCCGGGACGCCGTGTACAGGCCGGAGTTCAAGCAGGAGAGCACCGCTGTCAGCACGACCGCGTTCATGATGTGGTCGGCGGCCGGGATACCCATCTCCCGGAAAGCACTGACGTAGGGCGAGGAACCGGCCTCGTTCGAGTCCCACGGCACAATCACGGCGAGCAGGAACAGCGAGCCGACGAAGAAGATGGCGATTCGCGAGATCACCGAGTTCGTGGCCCGCGCGATGGACTTCTCCGGGTTTTCGGACTCCGCCGCAGCAATCGTCGCGATCTCCGCGCCAACCATGGAGAAGATCACCACCACGATCGCGCTGAAGATCGCGCCGACCCCCTTGGGGAAGAATCCACCGTGCGCAGTGAGATTGCTGAAGTCCAGGTCCTGGTCGGGCCACAGACCGAGGGCGAACAGCGTCCCCAACACCAGGAACAGCACGATCGCGGCGACCTTGATCCCAGCGAACCAGAATTCGAACTCGCCGAACGAAGAGACCGAGAACAGGTTGGTCGCCGTCATCAGCAGCATCAGACCGAGCGACAGCAGCCACAGCGGCGCATCGAACCAGTAGGTCAGCACCTTGGCGCCGGCGACGGCCTCGAAGCCGACGACGATGACCCAGAAGTACCAGTACAGCCAGGCGACCGAGAAGCCGGCCCAGCCGCCGAGCGCCTTGCGAGAGTAGTCGGCGAAGGATCCGGTGGAGGGGTTGGCGGTGGCCATCTCCCCGAGCATTCGCATCACCATGATGATCAGCACGCCGGTAACGGCGTAGGTGAGGAATGCCCCCGGCCCAGCGTCGGTCATCACGACACCGGAACCGACGAACAAGCCGGCGCCGATCACCCCGCCGATCGCGATCATGGTTAGTTGGCGTTGGTTGAGCCCTTTGTGCAATTCCGGTGCAGCCACCACGAGTGCCTCCAAGATCTCACCGACCCGCTCAGGCAGATTCTCACGACTGCGGTCAGACGGCGAGACGACCCGAATGCGGCGCTTCGGGCTCAGCTCATATCCGGGGCGACAGACTCGCAAAGATCGCCAGCTATGCCCGTATACGTGCCGATTAAGGGCGCGTTCGCGGGCAAGGCTGGCGATCACTCATCGGCGAGGCGAGGGATTCTCAAAGACACGGAGCAAAGACACGGAGCTGCCGTAGGTCAGCTGCCGTAGGTCAGCTGCCGCCGTCCAGTCGAACAGTGCCGTTCTGGGCTGCGCTCTTACCCGGCACGACCGGGTCTGCGGCGGGCATCGGCCGCTCGCCGTTCGCCTGGTAGGGCACGCCTTGCAGCCCCTGCAGCCCTTGCAACCCGTCCGGGTCGACGCTGGACCGGATGAGGTCTCGCAGGTCAATCGGCTCTCGGTCCGGCGCCAGCCCGATCCGGCGAGACGGGCCCAACCGTTGCTGTCCGTCATCCAGCTCACCGGGCTCGGCCAGCACCCGGCCGGCGACCGCGGGGTGCAGGGATGCTTCGACCTGGGCGTGATTGTGCAGCCAACTGCCGTCTGGCGCCGACCTGAGCGCCTCGATCCGCCCCCACCGCAGCCCGAGTTCCTGCTGCACCGAGCGCCGCCGACTGTGCACGGTATTCACCGCCGCGAGCCGCTCGTACCTACCCTGAGCTTTCGAGTGGCGGCACAGGTCTCGGCGCATCCGACGCTGCGCGACCCGATCTCGGCGGAACAGCCATTCCCACTCCCTCGCCCCAGGCTTGGACTGGTACGCCGACAGCGCCGAAGCCATCCCGACCTCGCCGAGGATCAGACCGGCGAAAAGCACCACCGATGACCAGCGCATCACCGTTTCGCTCGGCTCCTCGATGGTGCCGACCAGCATGCTCTTCAACGCCACCCCGATCACCAGCACGATGGTCGCCAACACCGCGACCGGAATCACCGCCCGGGTGAACACTGCCCGCCGCCGTGCCGCCGCGTTATCCGGATCGCCGTCCGAGTCGATCCATCCGCTGACGATGAACTTCACCAACAGCACGAAGACCGGACCGAAGCCGATCGGCAGCACGTAGCTGTCCAGCACGCTCACGTCGGACAGGGCGAGAATCTGGTGGATCGTGGCGTACCCGGCGAACATCGCCAAGCCGGTGGCTGATGCCGCAACGGGTGGGCCGAGCTGGCGCAGAGATCGCGGCGTCCGCTGCAGATCTCGCCGCCGGTTCTGCGCCTCTTGCGAGGAATGGTACCAAAGGTTTTCCCACAGATCAGCTTTCAGCGCCGCTCGACGCTGACGACCGGCCCGTCGAGCATCGGCATGGGATGGTCGGGCCGCAGCCGTCGCCTTTGCCCCACCTTGCTCGAAACCCAGCGCGGAGTCCTTCGGGATGTCCCCGGGGTTACCCCGGCTCGACGTCGTCTCGGACACTGCGGCTCTTCTCGGATCGGGTTTCAGCAGAATGCCGGAGAAACCGGCGTTGAATTGGTCGCCGCAGGCATCCGGTAGCCCGCGGCAGCGGGAGTTAAAACATCGCCTGGGTGGAGGCTTTTGGGTGAATCGCGCCGTGTTCGGTCAACCATCGAACCCAGCCCTTAGCAGCGGCATCGGCTGCCGGTGTGTCCATCTGACCGTTCGCGCTCGCCCCGACACCATAGAGGCTGACGGTACGAAAACTCGAGAGGTCGATCGCCGCGTCCTCATCGAGTCCTTCGCCGTCCGAGAACATTACGGCGTCCCGGGGCGTCCCGGGACGAACCAACGACGCACTCTGCTCGATCGCCAGAAAGCCACCGACGATGCTCGTGCCGGGCTCCGGCCGCTGCGCCAGCCTGGTGTTGATCGCGGCGACGAGTGCTTCATCCACCGCGAGAGTTGCCTTGCGTTTGAGGTTTTCAATCTTTCGAGGACGCGCGGCAACATTATTGTACCGGGCGGTGAGCGATGGGCAGGCAACGATCGACTGGGCTCCGGACGCCGTCCTGGTGAAAGCCATTATCCGAAGCGCCTGCCCGCGCTCCACGCTTTGCTCGACCAGCGCCCGGGTCTGCGACCGGATCCTCGACCGGGCCTGGTCGGTACTGATGAATGAGCCGGAAAAGTCCAAGGCTAGGATGGTTTCAGCGGTAGCCGGCGATTCGGTATCGGCGATTTGATTGATCTGTGCCGGGCAAGCCGCTCCGGATCCGATCGCCTCCGCCGGTCGCGGTCCCTGGCCATTGACCGTTGGCGGTGGCGACGACATCGATCCGGCCCCGCATCCGGCCAGCAGGACGACGCCCACGGACCCGACTGCCACCGCAGAACGGCACCTGAGGCCGCTCACAGAAATCCCCATCAGCACCGCCCCTTCGAAGTTCGCGGCGTCCGCCACCTATCGCCCCACACCCCGGCAACCGATGATGCCATTCCCGGACCCATACCAGCAGCCGCGAAACGGCAACTAGGGCATCGTTCTGGTCGTGTCGAGTGGCAATTCGAGCGCAACACCCGAATCGGGCAGCGGCATCGGGAGAACAGCTGAAGAGGGCGACTCAATAGTGAATCCTGCGTGTCCCCCAGGTGCTGCGGTCTTCGAGGCGTACCTTTCGCTGAATACTCGGAAGCCCAGCTTGGAGGACAACCATGCGAAAGTATGCGACCGAGTTCATCGGAACATTCTTCCTGGTCTTCACGATTGTGACCGCCGTACTCAGCGGTTCACCGTTGGCTCCCTTGGCCATCGGTGTGGTCCTGGCCGCGATGGTCTTCGCGGGCGGGCACATCAGCGGAGCGCACTACAATCCCGCCGTCACGCTGGCCGTCTGGATTCGCGGCAAGGTCGACAGCAGCGACGTACCCGGTTACCTGGCAGCACAGGTCAGCGGCGCGATCTCAGCGGCGGCCATCGCACAGTTCGTCGTCGACAAGGACGCCACCGCGGCGTTTTCGCTGTCCGGGAGCGCGCTGGGCAAAGCCCTGATCGCGGAGGCGCTGGTCACTTTCGCGCTCGCCTACGTCGTCCTCAATGTCGCCACGAGCTCCGACCACGACGGAAACTCGTTCTATGGCCTGGCAATCGGATTCACCGTAATGTCGGGCGTCGTCGCGGTCGGCGGAATCTCCGGCGGGGTATTCAACCCGGCTGTCGCTTTCGGTGTGAGCACGGCCGGGATGGTGTCCTGGTCGATGCTCTGGGTATATCTGCTAGCCGACCTGGTCGGTGGCGCGCTCGCCGGAATTGCCTTCCGGCTGCTCAATTCGGCCGAATACCATAACGCTCCGCCGACCGCGACGGTTGGCGGAGATACCCGGGTTCCGGCCCCGCGGGCGGGAGAGCCCGCCCGCGCGACCCAGCGGAGCTGACGTCCACTCCCGTTCGGGCCTCATCCATCGGGTTCGAGCATCCCGAGATCGCCAGTTGTGCCTGCTTTTATGCCCAGTCCGGGCAGATCAGCGGGCAGAACTGGCGATCTTGGCTGGTTTCTCAGCGAGCGCTGACCACCGGGTCGATGTGGCCGGGCTTGCCGAGCTCACGCAACCGGCGGGCGTGGCTGCGGGTAGCGGCGATCAGCGTCGGGTACTCGACGAGCGGCAGCCCTGACTTGGCGACGATGTCCTGCACCACGGTGTCGTTCAACACCGGCAGCTGGTGGCGCGGAGCGACCGGCTTCAGGTGGTGCGCAAGGTGGTGTGTCATACCGCCGGTCAACCAGCGAACCGCCCGGTTGGTGGTGTTGAAGTTCGCCGTGGTCCGGACCAGGTGCCTGGACCACTCCTTCTGCGACGGCACTTCGGACGGCGGGTACAGGCCCTCGTTGATGTGCCCGACTACCAGCACGATCGCCGCGATGATGGAACCGATCGTCATCGCCGTGATGACGTAGAGCGCCAGCTTCGCCCAGCCGAGCAGCAGAATGTAAGGCAACAGGACGACGGCGCAGAAAGACTTCTCCAACAGGAACGACCGGATCCGGGCGGGCCTGGACGGCACGTCGACGCCGACCACGTTGCCCTTGATCACGAACGTGATCTGGCTGTTCAGCTCGCCGACCCAGGCGAGGCCGTACAACGGCCACGCATAGATGTACTGGAACCGGTGAACCGGCTTCAGCGGGACCCCGGGGTGCATCCGAATCAGGTTCGATCGGGTCGCCTCGTCTACCGGGAAGACCTGTGACGCACGGTGGTGGACGCGGTGCTTGAGCGTCCAATGGCTGACCCACAGCCCGAGCGGAACCGCAGTCTGAACAGCAAAGACGTTAGGCCACTCGGAGCGGGAGAACCGCCGATGACCGGCGTCGTGCAGCACGGTCAGGGTGCCGGTCGCGAGCGTCACGGCGAGCGGCACCGCCGCCAGCAACAACCACGGCCAGCTCGGCTGGATCAGCGCTACCACCAGCAATTGGGCATGGTTGAGCAGGGCGATGGCGGCCCAGTCGCGCCATGGTTCGGTGCGATTGAGCTCGCGTCGCCGGGCCATCAATCCGCGGCTCGGCCGCGCTCTGCCACCCTCGTCAATGAGGGTGGACGAACGTCGATCGAGTCTGTTCGAGATGGTGGTCATGAGCGCCCCCGCCTCCTAGAAAACTGGTCTGCTGGACGCAGACACCCCTGTCGACCTCGGACTGTTTCACGTTGTCGACCTGGCTGGCTACTGTGCAGTGTTGTCAGCGAGCCGGTCAGTCCAGCCCAATGTGAGTTCCACGGCATTTTTCCAATTACGAAACTCTACCTCGCGAAGATGTGGATCCATCCTCGGCAGCCACTCCGCCGCCAGGTGCCAGTTCCGGCGGAGCCCTTCCAGGTCTGACCAGTACCCGACGGCCAGCCCGGCCGCATAGCCCGCACCGAGGGAAACCGTCTCAGCGACCATCGGGCGGACCACCGGGACGTCGAGCACGTCGGCGACGAACTGCATCAACAAGTTGTCCGAGGTCATCCCGCCGTCCACCTTGAAGATTTGCAGGGCGAGCGAGGAATCGGCGTTCATCGCGTCCAGCACCTCGCGGGTCTGCCAGGCGGTCGCCTCCAATACCGCGCGGGCCAGGTGTCCCTTCGTGATGTAGCTGGTCAGACCGGCGATCACGCCCCTGGCTTCGGGCCGCCAGCGCGGCGCGAACAGCCCGTAAAAGGCGGGCACGATGTAGCAACCGCCGTTGTCGTCGACGGTTCGAGCGAGCGTCTCGATCTCGGCTGCGGTCTGGATCAATCCGAGCCCGTCTCGGAACCACTGCACCAGCGACCCGGTGATCGCGATCGATCCCTCCAGCGCGTAGACCGCCGGCTCCCCAGCCAACTGGAACGCCACCGTGGTGAGCAGCCCATGGGTGGAGGTGACGAGTTCGTGACCGGTGTTCAGCAGCAGGAAACTGCCGGTCCCGTAGGTGCACTTCGCTTCGCCGGCGGCGAAGCAGGTCTGCCCGAAGAGCGCGGCCTGCTGGTCACCGAGAGCGGCCGCGATCGGGACGCCGGCCAGCGGTCCGTATCCGACCCCGTACCGCCCCATCGAGGGGCGGATCTCCGGGAGGATCGCGGCCGGGATGTCGAAGAAGCTGAGTAGGTGTGGATCCCAGGTCAGGGTGTGGATGTTCATCAGCAGGGTGCGACTGGCGTTGGTCACCTCGGTGACATGTTCGCCGGGACCGACTCCCGCGCTGCCGTTACCTCCGGTGAGATTCCAGATCAGCCAGGTCTCCATGGTGCCGAACAGAACTTCACCGCGTTCGGCCCGCTCCCGCAGGCCGGGGGTCTCATCCAGGATCCAGCTCAACCGGGGTGCGCTGAAGTAGGAGCTGAGCGGCAGACCACTGCGAGCGCTGATCCCGGCCGCTAGCGGGCTGTGTGACAACGTGTCGACCAGGGTGTCGGTTCGGGTGTCCTGCCAGACGATCGCGTGCCGGACCGGCGTCCCGGTGGCTCGATCCCAGACCACGATCGTCTCGCGTTGGTTCGCGATCCCGACGGCGACGATGTCGGCGGCCGTGGCTCCGGCGTCGCGCAGCACGCGGGTGATGATCCGGCCGACATTGCGCCAGATCTCCGCGGCGTCATGTTCTACCCAGCCCGGTTTCGGGTAGTACTGGTGGTGCTCGAGCTGGGCCACCGAAACAAGTTGTCCGGCATGGTCGAACAAGATCGAGCGGGTGGACGTCGTCCCTTGATCGATCGACAACACGAATCGTGGCTGCACGTCACTCTCCGGATCTCGAGGTCTGTAGATCGCGGCTGACCGCACGAGCACAGTCGGTGACTTGGGTGATCAACCGCGGCCGAGCCGCCCCGGTCGCGTCGCAGAGCCGGTCCAGGTCGCCGTGAATCCCGATCGCTCCGACCACCAGGCCGCCCTGGCCGAGGATCGGGGCCGCAATCTGGGCCTGGTCGGGCTGGTACTCGCCGAACTCGAGGGCATATCCGAGCTTGCGGACCTCGGCCAGCTTGGCGCGCAGTCGACGGGGGTCGGTGATCGTCCTTCCGGTGTACGAGGTGAGCGGGCCGGTCGGCAGCAGCGGCTGCGTCCCGGGGCTGAAGGCCAGCAGCGCCTTGCCCAGGGCGGTTGCGTGGATCGGCAGCAGCGAACCGACATCGGCGTGCTGCACCGAGTGATCGGGACGGAAGACGTAGTGCACGACGAGCACCTCCGCACCGACCAGCGCACCGATCCGGACCGCCTCGCCGGATCGGGCGGCCAACGGATCGGCCCAGTTCATCCCCCGAGAACGCAGCTCGTTCGGGTCCAGCCGCCGAGAGCGCAACTCGCCCAGCCCGTCGCCGAGCCGGTACCGGCCGGTGTTTCGATCCTGCTCCACGAAGCCCACCTCGGCCAAGGTGCGAAGGATGCCGTGAGCAGTGCCTTTGGGCAGTTGTAGGGACGCCGCGATCTCCGCCAACCGGAGCGGACCGGACCCAGTCGCGAGCGTGTGCAGGATCGCCGCAGCACGTTCGATGGACTGGATGGAGCCCGGCATCTGTCCAAGTTATGCCGGTTTCTGACAAGCCGCCCGCCGAAACGTTCGACAATGCCGACACTTCGCCGTTGTTGCCCGCCAGATCGGTGCTTAGCGTCCAAATGCACGTTACTTGTGGGCAACATTCATGGATCAAAGGTGACGCCATGGCACGAGCAGGAGCAAATCCCTCCAAGGCCGCCAACCGTCCGAGAGCAGGCACCGAGCCGAAACCCAGCCAAGAACTGCCCTCGAGCACGCTCCGCACCCCGGTGCTGGCCGGCGAGATGGCCGCCGAATTCTTGGGCACTTTCATTCTGATCTTGTTCGGTACCGGCGTGGTGGCACAGGTAGTCGCCGGTGGGCTCGGCGATCACGACAGCATCGCCTGGGCCTGGGGCCTCGGAGTCACGCTCGGCATCTATACCGCCGGCCGGATCAGCGGTGCACACCTCAACCCCGCGGTTACCGTTGCTCTGGCGCTGTTCCAGAAGTTTCCGGTCCGAAAGATCGCGCCGTACTGCACCGCCCAGTTCCTCGGCGCGTTCGTCGCTGCCCTTGTCGTGCGCTGGAACTACAGCGAGGTGATCGCCAAGATCGACCCGGATCACACGATCAAGACCCAGGGCATCTTCTCCACCCTGCCCGGCAACGGCACCCTGCCGGTCAGCGCGATGGGCGGCTTCCGAGACCAGATCATCGGCACCGCCATCCTGGTCTTCCTGGTCTTCGCGATCACGGACGCCCGAAACTCGGCGCCGCTGGCTAATCTGGCCCCGTTCATCATCGGCTTGGTGGTGGTGGCGATCGGGATGGCGTGGGGCACCGACGCGGGCTACGCGATCAACCCGGCCCGTGACTTCGGCCCCCGGCTTGCCACGTTCTTCACCGGATACGGCGGCGCCTTCCGAGATCAGTACGGTGGTCTCTACTGGTGGATCCCGATCGTCGGACCGCTGCTCGGAGGAGTCGTCGGTGGCGCCCTGTACAAGTACGGCCTGCAGCGCTTCCTTCCGGCCGCTGAACCCGCTCCAGCTACCACGGTGTGAGGCTGACCATGAAGAACGAGCACTCCCCCCACTCTCGCGATCGAAGGAGCGGTAGTCATGGCTGATCTCGTCGGCGCAATCGACCAAGGCACCACCAGTACCCGGTTCATGCTCTTCGACCATGGCGGCAATGAGGTCGGCAAGCACCAGCTGGAGCACGAGCAGATCCTGCCCCAGGCCGGTTGGGTGGAACACAGCCCGGTGGAGATCTGGGAGCGCACCCGCTCGGTAGTGCAGAGCACGATGAACGGCCTCGGCCTCAAGGCCGCGGATCTGGCCGCGCTCGGGATCACCAACCAGCGCGAGACCTCGGTGGTCTGGAACCGCAAGACCGGGCGGCCCTATTACAACGCGATCGTCTGGCAGGACACCCGGACCGACCGGATCGCCAGCGCCCTGGACCGGGACGGCCGCGGTGATGTGATCCGGCAGAAGGCCGGGCTACCGCCGGCCACGTACTTCTCCGGCGGCAAGATCCAGTGGATCCTGGAGAACGTGCCCGGCGCGCGGGAAGACGCCGAGGCCGGTGACGCGATCTTCGGCAACACCGACAGCTGGCTGATGTGGAACCTGACCGGTGGCGTCAATGGCGGGGTACACGTCACCGACCCGACCAATGCCAGCCGCACCATGCTGATGAACCTGGAGACGCTGGACTGGGACGACGAGCTGCTCGGCTTCTTCAACATCCCCCGGCAGATGTTGCCTCAGATCAAGCCGTCGTCCGACCCGAACCGGTACGGCGAGGTCGCCGACCCGAGCGCCTTCGCCGGGATCCCGCTCACCGGCATTCTCGGTGACCAGCAGGCGGCGATGGCCGGGCAGGTCTGTTTCGCTCCGGGCGAGGCGAAGAACACCTACGGCACCGGCAACTTCCTGCTGCTGAACACCGGCACCGAGCTGGTTCGTTCCAAGAACGGGCTGCTCAGCACGGTCTGTTACCAGTTCGGCAGCGACGCTCCGGTGTACGCGCTGGAAGGGTCGATCGCCGTCACCGGGTCTGCCGTGCAATGGCTACGTGATCAGCTCGGCATCATCTCCGGCGCGGCCGAGATCGAAGCGCTGGCCCGCAGCGTCCAGGACAACGGCGGGATGTACTTCGTCCCCGCCTTCTCCGGCTTGTTCGCGCCGTACTGGCGCAGTGATGCCCGCGGCGCGATCGTCGGGTTGTCCCGGTTCAACACCAATGCTCACCTGGCCCGGGCCACCCTGGAATCGATCTGCTACCAGAGTCGCGATGTCTCCGAGGCGATGGAGGCCGACTCCAGGGTGCACGTTGACGTGCTCAAGGTGGACGGCGGCGTCACCGCCAACGACCTGTGCATGCAGATGCAGGCGGACATCCTCGGGGTTCCGGTGAGCCGGCCGGTGGTCGCCGAAACGACCGCGCTGGGCGCCGCCTACGCGGCCGGCCTGGCCGTCGGGTTCTGGAAGGACACCGACGAGTTGCGGGCCAACTGGAACGAATCAAAGCGCTGGACGCCGAACTGGTCGGACGAGCAGCGAGCGGCCGGTTACACCGGTTGGAAGAAGGCGGTTAACCGGACCCTGGACTGGGTCGACGTCGACTAGGTCGGGGGCCTGGGAGTTGGAGTTAGGGAGCGACCGTGCATGATCGTCACACCAGCTGTATTGCGGTGATCATGCACGGTTGCCCCCGACGGACCAGGTCAATCCAGTGATCTACGAGCGAGGAAAGAGCCTGACGTGAGTAGAACCGAACCCCTGAGCCCGGCCGGCCGCGCAGCGGCGCTGACCAAGCTGGCCGCGGAAGAACTCGACGTCCTGGTGATCGGCGGCGGTGTCGTCGGCGCCGGCGCCGCCCTCGATGCCGTCACCCGTGGCTTGAAGACCGGCCTGGTCGAGATGCGGGACTACGCAGCCGGTACCTCGAGTCGCTCCACCAAACTGTTCCACGGCGGTTTGCGCTATCTCGAGCAGTTCAACTTCCACCTGGTGTTCGAGGCGCTCCGGGAGCGCTCGCTGAACCTGGACGTGCTGGCTCCGCACCTGGTTCACCCGGTGGAGTTCATCTACCCGCTGGAAAAGCCGATCGACCGGGCATACGTCGGCCTCGGCATCGGCGTCTACGACGTGATGGGGTCGGGCCGCGGAGTCCCGCACCACCTCCGGCATCTGGGCAAGCGCAAGACCTTCGAGTCGTTTCCGTCCGGCAACCGCAAGGTGATCCGCGGCGCGATCTCGTTCTACGAGGGCCAGGTCGACGACGCCCGGCACACGATGATGATTTCTCGTACCGCCGCCGCGTACGGCGCGCTGGTGGTGAACAGCACTCGGGTGATCCAGTTCCTGCGCGAGGATGAGCGCGTGGTCGGCGTCGTGGCCAAGGACCTGGAAACTGGGAACGAGTTCGAAATCCGCGCCCAGCAAGTGATCAACGCCGCCGGGGTGTGGACCGACGACGTGCAACAGATGGTTGGCGGGCGCGGCCAGTTCTCCGTTCGGGCCTCAAAAGGCGTGCATATTCTGGTGCCTCGCAATCGAATCAACAGCGCCACCGGAATCATTCACCGAACCGAGAAGAGCCTGCTGTTCATCATTCCGCGGGGAAACAACTGGGTGATCGGCACTACCGATACCGACTGGTCACTCGACAAGGCCCACCCAGCAGCCAGTTCCAGCGACATCGACTACCTGCTGGGCCATGCCAACGCCTTGCTCGCCGACCCGCTGACCCGTGATGACGTGGTCGGAGTTTACGCCGGCTTGCGTCCGCTGCTGGCCGGGGAGTCCGAATCGACCAGCACCCTTTCCCGCGAGCATGCGGTCTCCTCCCCGGTGGCCGGGCTGACCGTGATCGCCGGTGGCAAGTACACGACCTACCGAGTGATGGCGAAAGATGCTGTCGACTATGCCGTCCACGGCATGGACCGGCGGGTTCCGGCGTCCTGCACCGAGCGGATTCCGCTGGTCGGAGCCGACGGGTACGTCGGGCTGTGGAACAACCGGCAGCTGACGGCCAACCGAACCGGACTGCGGGTGCACGTCATCGAGCACCTGCTGAATCGCTACGGCAGCCTCTACACCGAATTGCTCGAGCTGATCGAGGCCGACCCGGACCTCGGCAAGCCGTTGCCGAGCGCGCCCGACTATCTCAAGGCCGAGGTGATTTACGCGGCGAGCCACGAGGGAGCACTGCACCTGGACGACATCCTCACTCGGCGGACCCGGATCTCGATCGAAGTACGCGACCGAGGCGAGGCGGCCGCCGCCGAAATCGCCGACCTCGTCGCGCCGATCCTCGAGTGGTCGAAGGATCACGCGGCGGACGAGGTTGACCATTACCGGCTTCGGGTCAAAGCCGAGCGGGAATCTCAAGAACAGCTGGACGACCAGACCGCGGACGCCGCCCGCCTGGGAGCCCCCGACGTCCGAACCAATGCCGGCTAGGGCCTGTCCTGGATGATCGGCACGATTGTCGGCTGTTCCGTCGACAACGGTTTGGCTGCGCTGCAGCTCGACCCGGGACGGGTCGCAACCCGGCTCGGACTAACCTCTGCTGGAAAGGCTTACCTGGGCCATCGTGGGGGTTTAGTCCGAGCCGGGTTGCGGCCCGGCGAGTAGCGCCAGGGAGACCGGGTAGCAGTGATCAGGCCGTGAGCCATTTTCCGCGCAGGTATCCCGCGAAGCCACCAGTCACTCAGTCGAAAGCCCTTTCCAGGCGACAAGATTGCCGATCTCTGCGCGGATTGGCATGGCCGGAGGGCGGCATGGTTCCCGTGCCGACTCACGTCCGTCACCCCTCGGCGATACCGACGTCAAACCTCAGATCACGCAGAACGTAAAGTCTGGTGCTAAACGGGTTTCGAGCGTCAACCGAGTCATAGCACCGGCGGCAGGGACGAGCGAGCGCCGAGTCAGAACGCCAGCGGCGAGAACGAGCGGGCGCCGGTCAGAGAGCGGGCGGCAGGGACGGGCGGTGCAGCGAGACGCCACCGTGGTGCAGTTGCTCATGCACGGCCAGCAACAGTGCAGCCTCGCCTGGGGCGAAAGGACCGCCGGTCATCTCGCAGTACTGGCAGATCATCACGGTTTTCGCTTGCAACCTAGGCTTTCTCAACATCGCAGAAAGCAAGCTGCTGGCCCGACTCGGCTTTCGCGACCGGGCTTGCGGCTTCACGCGCGGCGCACGACGAGCGGGCTTGTCCGCCGCATTCGTGCCCGCGATGATGTCGCTGTTCTTAGTCATCACCGGAGCATCCTCCCACTCACCTGGCCGACAATCACGCAGCACCCCCTGTGTTCGAACTCACGACTCACCCCATCGACGTCACCCGAAACGGTCGAAACAGACCGGCGCCGAGCGGCGCTCAGCATCGCCACAGTGTGACGTCGAAATCGTGCCTGGCATCTCGAGTATCTCGAGAAGAGCCCAGCGATTGATGATTTGATTCCCTTGGCGGCGATAACCTTTCGACACGCTGCGTGACCTCTCGTTCCGGAAAGCGTTACGATCTGTGGGATATCCAGCGCAGACGCCGTCCAGCGCTGCGAGCGACGTCCCCTCAGGTTGAGCGGCTGCGGGTCACCAACCCCGCCGCCGGCCACTGGAGCGCCCCCGCAAGACGAACAGCCCGCCGTCCCTGGTCGAGCTGCTGCTACGAGAGCTACCAGCACCGGTTCGTTGACGTCGGGCCCTTGGATTGGATGGATCCAGAGAATGACCCGGGTCTGAGCGATTTGGACACGATCATACTTTATATCTTAGATACGAAGTATCATCCGATTATTGGTTAGATGTGCCGCTTCCGCCAGCGGCCGACCGGGCCTGGTCAACCCGCTTCTCCCCCAAGCGGTGTACCAGCCAGTTGTCTGTTCGTCGGTTGCTTCGGGCAGACTGCGACCATGGACGACGACGACGAGCTCACCATCGTGGTGGCCGCTGCCCCCGGGGCCTCCGCGCTAGAGCTTGACGGGATGCTCCACCGCCTCGAGGAGGCGGTGGCTATCGCCGTCTCAGATGTTGCGGTGGAGGGCTACGTCACGAACGGTTCGACCGCGCCCGGCGAGGTCCGGCTGGTGATCGCTGCCACCCATCTGGCCTCCTCGGAGACCCTCAGCCTGGTCGGCGACAGCGTTGCCGAGCTCTTGGCCGACCCTGACCTGGCCGGTTGGGGTCCGTACTCCGTCAACGTCACCGACGAGGTGTCGGACGACGACGATGCGGCGGTCATCTGGGACGTTCTACCGGACAGCGAGCCGGAGGTGGACGAGACCCCGGTGGTCGACGAGTTCGACCTGCAGGCCGCCCGGGAGCGCCTGCACGACGATGCCGAACACCTGTCCAGAGGGTTGCGCCTGAGCTGGCTCACCGCGCTGGAGATCGACGACGCCTCGCTCGCGGCCCACTCGGACGCGGAAGCGGGCCCCGAGGAGGTCACCGACGAAGACTCGGAGGCCGCCGAGGACGCCGACCATGAGGCCGACGACGTTGACGAGGCCGATGAGGCCGATGAGGCCGATGAGGACTTGATCGTCGATCAAGACGCAGTCGCCGACCACGAGGCAGACGCCGACCACGAGGCAGACGCCGAGCACGAGGCCGACCCGGACCAGGACGCTGAGCACGAGGCCGACCCGGACCCGGACGCAGACGCGGATCACGACGTAGACGCCGAGCACGAGGCAGACGCCCACCAGGACGACGAGATTTCGGTCGCGGTGATTGAGGCCAAGTATGCCGCCGGCGCGGTGTTCCAGGCCTCCGTCGTCGTCCTTGACCATTTGTTCATGGATCTGCAGACGCTTGCCGCCGAGCACCACGGCGCCACGGTCGCGGACGTCGACGATGCCGCCTTCTTCGTGCTCCACGAACTGCCCGGCCGCTACGCCCACCGCTACGATTCGCTGTTCGTTCAGGAATTCATCGTTGCCACGGTAGATGTGACCCGCCGGTTCACGTCCGGTTGGGAACCGCTGGCGTGCGTCGCCCAAGAGCTGGCGTTGCGAATGATCTTGAATGGCGCCGAGTTTCAGCTGGATCTGGCCGAGGTCAAGCTGTCCGACGGCTGGCGGTCGGCTATCGAGGACGCGCTTTTCGAGGATCTCGACCACGAGATGTTGTTCGATGCCAGCCTGGACGGAATCGAGGATGATTCCGAGTCGCTGGCCGAGCTTCGTTCCGCGCCCCTCGCTTTCGCCGATTGGTTCAGGCCGTTCAACTCCGACCGATCGCTACCGCCGTACCTGCTGGACGAGCCGGACCCGGAGCTGGACGCGGACCCGGAGGCCGAGCTGGAGCCGGAGCCTGAGTTGGGGTCCGAGCCGGAGTAGCAGCACAACCGCCACTTTGCGACGATCCGTTCAGTAGCGCTCGAGGGCTCGCCGGGCGAACTCCTGGAGACTGTCGGTGGTCCCACTCATACTTCTGGTGTGGACGATTTGGCAGCGCAGGAGTTTCTCCAGCAGGTCACCGACGAGTGGGCGGCCAGCGGCGTCCTGCGCGTGCTGTGTGACCTTGTCGATCAGGTCTGGCACGACGATCTGGCCCGGTACCGGCCCGATCTGGGTGACGATGCGATGAGCCTGGGCGTGCAGGCCAGCCGCAACCTCTGCAATCTCGCCGTTCGCCGCCTGCAGAGATTGCGCGGTGTGCAAGCCAAAGATCGAAAAACCCTTGAGGTGAGCTATGCCGGCCGGGTGCTGCACGTCGGCAAGGCCTCCTCAGACTCCCTCCTCTGGGAGGTCACCCAGGTCGACTGGGCCGACAGCGATGTGCGAGAGCAGGCCGCCGCCGCCAACACCGCCGCGTATCAGTCCTCCAGCGGCACGCTGTTCGAGAACTGGGATGCGGTACCCGAGCAGAACCCCTCGGCGTTGCACCACCTGCACCTCACCTGGCAGGGCCTGGCCGACGGTTCCACCCGCGCCTGGCTGGGCTTTCCGCAATTAGGCAGTCGCCCTTGGGTCGCCGTCCTGCTGCTGGACGACGCCCGCGTCGGCGACGCCACGATCGACCTCAGAGCACTCGACCGCGGCGAACTCGAAACCGGCCCCGCCGGCGCTCCGATCACCTTGCACCTGCCAGGTGAGGCCGAACAAGATTCCGCGGCAGGCCGCTCCGGCCGGGAAAGGAGCACCTACCGACATGTCTCAGGCCTCCACCAATGACCCGCAGCCAGTCGATCATCCGCCGGCAGCTCGACCGGACCTCTTGGCCAAGATCGTGGCAATCACCGCTGAACTGCGCTTGCGTGAGATCTCTCCGCCGGAGGCCTTCGTCTGGGCCTACCACGACGAGTCGCACTGGTGGGCCTTCGGTCGGTTCGGCCGGTACACGGTGATGACGCCGCGCCGATTCGGCTGGGGGGTGGGAGACTACCCCTGGGAAGCCGGGGTCAAGCAGGGCCAGGGCAGCATTTCGAATGAGATCTTCGTCAAACCGACCTTTGTGGACGCCGCGGGTCGGATCGCTCCGCTCGGCGCCACCAGGGTCACGTCGTTTGACAACCACCTGCTCACCGACATCATGCTGCAAGACATCGCCCACCGGATGGAACAGATCGCTGCAGACTCGGTAAACTAGTGGCCCAGGCCACAATTACCTGCCGTCCACCCATCCACCCGGAGAATGATCGAAAAGCCTCCCGCCACAAGGTCAACAGCCTCGGGACGGCACGCAGCCACACCACTCTCAGGGAGCGTTGACCTTCTGGAAACATTCGAAGCATGTTCATGGAACACGCTCCCGACACGGTGGCCGGATCGAACAGCCACTCCAGCACGTCTGAGTGGGTCACGAAAGCCGAGGCAGCGAGGTGAATTCCTTGATCGCAGACCCCGGTGAGTTCACGAATCTGGGCGTCGAAGAAGAGTTTCACGTGGTCGACCGGTTGTCCCGGGAACTCGTTGCCCAGGCGCCCAAGCTGCTGGAGCACCTGCCCGCCGACGCCTATTCCGACGAACTACAGCGCAGCGTGGTAGAGAGCAACACCCCGGTCCGAGACACGCTTGACGGCTTGCGAGAGGCGATCGTCCAGTCTCGTCGAACGCTGGTCTCCGTTGCCGACTCGCTCGGCTTCGGCGTCGTCGCGGCCGGCACGGTGCCGCTGGTAGACGCGCTCCAGCTGTCGATCACGCCGAACCGCCGGTATGAGCAGATGCGCGACGATTATCAGCTACTCGTTCGGGAGCAGCTGATCTGCGGCGCCCAGGTACACGTGCAAGTCTCCGACCGCAACGTCGCGGTCGCCATCGCGCAACGGATTACTCCGCACCTGCCGGTCTTGCTGGCGCTCTCCGCCAGTTCGCCGTTCTGGATGGGCGAGGACAGCGGCTATGCCAGTACCCGGTCACTGCTCTGGCAACGCTGGCCCACGGCCGGGCTCAGCGGTGAGATCTCCTCGGCCGCCGAGCACGATGCCCTGATCGCCGATCTGGTCGCCTCGGAGACGATTACCGACGCCGGAATGATCTACTTCGACGTCCGGCCGTCGTCCCACCTGCCGACCCTGGAGCTGCGGGTCACCGATTCCTGTCCCGACCTGGACACCGTGGTGCTGCTCGCCGGGTTGTTCCGAGCTCTGGTGCGGCGCGAGCAGGTGGCGGTGAACGCCGGCGCCCCGTTCGTTCGGTACCCGGCACCGTTGCTGCGCAGTGCGCTCTGGCGAGCTGCCCGCTCCGGCCTGGAGGGCAACCTGCTGGACCTGCCCCGCTCCCCGCGGCCGATCTCGGCGGCGGCCGCAGTCGGCCAATTGCTGAACGACCTGCGCCCGCAGCTCGAGGACGCCGGAGACTGGGACACCGTTTCCGGTCTGGCCGCTCGGGCGCTGGCCCGCGGCAGCTCCGCAGCCGAGCAGCGGGCCGCCTACGAGGTCCGCAATCGCTTCTCCGACGTCGTCGATCTGCTGATCCGGCGCACCGATCCGGATCAGACCTCGCCACCCGTCCCTGGCCTCGACACCCCGCACGGCAACGTCCCGCTCTACCAGCGAGACGGTGATGAGGTGCTGTCCGGTGCCCAGCCGGAGCCGATCTACCAGGAGTTGCTGCACGTCCTCGAAGAAATGGGGCCGGCCGAGCTGCGCCGCCGCGAGCACCTCCGAGATGAGGAGCAGCGCTCGCACGGAGTCACCTTCGGCGTCCCCGGCCGGGCCAGCGCCCGGCTGTTCCCGGTGGACCTGGTGCCACGACTGGTGAAGGCCGACGACTGGGCAGAGCTCGGCCATGGTCTGATCCAGCGCGCTCGAGCCTTGGACATGTTCCTGCACGATGTCTACGGCGCCCGGGCGGTGGTCGAGGACGGCGTGGTGCCGGCCTGGGTGATTGAGGGCGCACCCGGGCTGCTGAGCATCGGTGCGCTACTGAACCGGCAGTCGGTCCGCGCCCACATCTGCGGGATGGACCTGGTCCGAGACAGCACCGGCAAGTGGTTCCTGCTGGAAGACAACCTGCGGGTGCCGTCCGGGCTGGGATACGCGGTGCAGAACCGCCGCCTCTCCAACGCGGTACTGCCGGACCTGCCGAGACCGGCAAGCCTGCTGGACGTCGAGGGCGTGCCAGCGCTGCTGCGGCGCACCCTCGACCAGGCGGCGCTGCCGTCCGCCGGAGCCAACCCGCAGGTGGTGCTGCTCAGTGAGGGCCCGGAAGGGTCTGCCTGGTTCGAGCACCGGATGCTCGGTGAGGAAATGGGCGTGCCGGTGGCGGTGATCGGCGACCTGCTGGTCGACGACGACACCTTGTACCTGCTCCGAGAGGGCACCCGCAGCCGGGTCGACGTCCTCTACCTGCGGGTGGACGAGGACGACCTGCTGCACACCTCCGGCGCCGACGGTCGTCCGATCGGGTACTCGCTGCGGGCCGCGGTCAGCGCCGGCACGGTGGCCCTGGCCAACGCCCCGGGCAACGGGGTCGGCGATGACAAGGCGATCTGCGCGTTCGTGCCGCAGATGATTGAGTACTACCTGGGCGAGGCACCGCTGCTGTCGACGGTGCCCACCTATCTGTGCGGTATCCCCGACCAGCGCGAGACAGTGCTGCGCCGGCTCGACCAGCTGGTGATGAAGCCGGTGGACGGTTACGGCGGAGAAGGCGTGCTGATCGGCCCGTTCGCCACGGAGAAGGAACTGGAGGCGATTCGACGACAGATCCTGACCGCCCCGCACCGCTGGGTTGCCCAGGAGACGATCTCGCTTTCCACCCTGCCGATCTTCGACGGCGAGCAGCTGGTCTCCCGGCACGTCGACCTTCGGGCCTTCGTCTTCCATGGGGACGAGATGACGGTTGCACCGGCGGCGCTGACCCGGGTCGCACCGGCGGGAACCATGGTTGTCAACTCCTCCCGTGGTGGCGGCTCGAAGGACACCTGGCTGCTGGGGTGAGGGCCGGGCGGCCGGGGTGAGGGCCGGGCGGCCGGGGTGAGGGCAGGGCGGCCGGTTGAGTACCGGGCCGCTGGGCTTAGAGCAGGGTCCGATCAAACGAGTCGATCGAACGAGAGGACACGCGGATGTGCGGCTTAGGCGGAGAGCTCCGGCTGGATGGAGGCCGTCCGGACGTCGAGGCGGTCGGCCGGATGTCACCCTGCCTGCAGGCTCGGGGCCCGGACAGCCACGGTGCCTGGTCACACGGCCCGCTGGCGCTGAACCATCACCGACTGAAGATCATCGACTTGTCGGACGCCGGCGCCCAGCCGATGCTGGACGAGGAACTGCGCCTGGTGATGGTCTTCAACGGCTGCATCTACAACCATCACGAGCTGCGGCACGAACTCGAAGGCCTGGGTTACCGGTTCCGCTCGCACTCGGACACCGAGGTGATCCTCAAGGCGTACCACCGGTGGGGTGCCCGCTGCGTCGAACGGTTCCTCGGCATGTTCGCGTTCGTGATCCACGAACTGGACAGCGGCCGGACCGTGTTCGCCCGCGACCGGCTGGGCATCAAGCCTCTCTACCTGGCCGAGTCGGCGTCCGGCGGCGGCCGGTTCATCAGATTCGCCTCCACCCTGCCGGCCCTGCTGGCGGCCGGTGACGTCGACACCAACGTCGACCCGGTGGCGCTGCATCACTACCTCTCCTGGCACTCGGTGGTACCGCCGCCGCGAACCATCCTGGCCGGGGTGAAGAAGCTACCGCCGGCCACGGTCCGGACGGTCGAACCCGACGGGACATCGTCCGACCTGCACTATTGGGAACCGATCGCGACCCGGCCGGAGGTCTCCCGCTCGCCGCAGGAGTGGAACGACGAGATCCTGGATGCGATGCGCAAGGCGGTGGCCCGGCGGATGGTGTCCGACGTCCCGGTCGGCGTCCTGCTGTCCGGCGGCCTGGACTCGAGCCTGGTGGTGGCGCTGCTGGCGGAGGCCGGCCAGAGCGGCTTGGCGACGTTCAGCATCGGCTTCAACGCCAAGGGCGGCGAGAGCGGCGACGAGTTCGAGTTCTCCGACCTGGTGGCCAAGGAATTCGGGACCGATCACCACAAGATCCCGATCGAGGATCAGCGTCTGGTGCCCGGGGTCGAGGCCTCGATCGGGGCGATGAGCGAGCCGATGGTGAGCCACGACTGCGTGGCGTTCTATCTGCTCTCCGAAGAGGTCTCGAAGAAGATCAAGGTGGTCCAGTCCGGGCAGGGCGCGGATGAGGTCTTCGCCGGGTACGACTGGTACCCGCCGCTGGCCGAGGTGCCTCGGGAGGCAGCCGAGGCGGTCTACCGGCGCTCGTTCTTCGATCGGACGGACGCCGAAACCGGCCAGTTGCTGAACCCCGACTGGCTGGCCACCGGCGACCCGAGCGGCGCGTTTCTGCGCGAGCATTTCGGTGCTCCCGGGGCGGAGACCGCGCTCGACGCGGCGTTGCGGCTAGACACTCGGGTGATGCTGGTCGACGACCCGGTGAAGCGGGTCGACAACATGACGATGGCCTGGGGTCTGGAGGCCCGGGTGCCGTTCCTCGATCACGAACTCGTGGAGCTGGCGGCGCGCTGCCCACCGGAGCTGAAGCTGGCGAACGGCGGCAAGGGAGTGCTCAAAGCGGCAAGTCGGGGCATCGTGCCGGACGCCGTCATCGACAGGCCGAAGGGGTACTTCCCGGTGCCGGGTGTACGGCACCTGGACGGTCCTATCCTCGAATCTGTGAGAGCTGCCCTGACCAACCAAGCCGCCGCCGACCGTGGGCTGTTCCGTCCCGCCGTGGTCGATGCCCTGCTCAGCGATCCGAACGGACGACGCACCACGATCGGCGCCAATGTCCTGTGGCAGGTCGGCCTGCTCGAGCTCTGGCTGCAGCGGCAGGGCCTGTGAGCGGGCCCGGAGGCGCGGCGGCGTCTGGACTGAGGAGACGCAGCCCCACCGAAGGTGCGGAACGGTCGACGAGGGAAGACGCCGTCTTAGCGCCGCAGGGCCCGCGAACAATTGACACTGTGACGGTGAGCGAGTCTGAATGCCCGCCCGTGTCGCACGTCGAGCCGGTTCCCGAGGATGTCTATGGCAGTTGGTCGGCGTCCCCGTCTCCGGACGGCGAGCATGTCGCGTTCATCTCCGACCGCAGCGGCGAGCCGGCGGTCTGGATCCAGGGGCCGAGCACGCCCCGCCTGACCAAGCTGCACGCTTCGCTACATCGGGTGCTGACCGTCAGTTGGTCGCCGGACGGTAACTGGCTGGCGTGTTACACCGCGGCGGCCGGCTCCTCCCGCAGCGAGATCTACGTGGTCCACCCGGACGGCAGCGACCTGCGCCTGGTCGCCGGGGCGGAACCGGGAACGGCCGAACTTGGTGCCGGAGCGCATCACGGCTGGTCACCGGACGGCCAGTTGGTGGTCACCGAAACCGTTGAGCTGGAATCGGTGGCCCTGCTGATCGATCCGGAGTCCGGCGAGCGGCAGCAGATCGCCAGCGGCCCGCTGCTGATGATGCTGGACGCGAACCCCTACGTTGACCGGGTCCTGCTCCGGACCGGGCCGCGCGGCTACCGCAGCTTGGTGGTGCGGAATCTCGACGGCACCCATGAGCAGCCGGTCGTCACCGGTGTGGGCCCTGGTTCGGTCGATCGCGGCTGCCTTTCCGCCGATGGTCAGACCGTGTACGCCCGCAGTGACGTCGGCCGTGAACTCGCGGCGCTGGTCGCGGTGGACATCTCGGCCGCTCCGGGGGCCGGCCGGCCGCCCCTCGTGCTGGCGGAGCGAGCGGACGCCGAACTGGAGGACATCATCCCGGCGGCAGACGGCGGAAGCGCCGTTCTGCTCTGGAACGTGCATGGCGGGACGAGCGCGCTCAGCCTGCTGGACCTGACCAGCGGCCACCAGGACGACGTCACCCAGCTCCCCCGGGATGTCGTCGACGAGTGTCGCTTCCATCCCGGTGGCAAGGCACTGCTGCTCACCGCCGAGGACTGGGCCGATCCGCGCGGGGTCTGGACCATCGACCTGGCCAGCGCCGAGGCCACGCCGCTGAGCAGTCGGGCGGACGGCGCGCTTCGCGGCTCGCGCGGTGCCTCCGCCACGACGGTCGAGGCCACCGACTTGATCCGGCCCCAATTACGGCGTTTCGCCTCCAAGGATGGCCTGGAGGTGACCGGCTGGCTGTACCGTCCGGACGCTCCGGCGCCGTGGCCCACCATGATCCATCTGCACGGCGGTCCGGAAGCGCAGGAACGGCCGGTCTACAACTCGCTGTTCCAGTCGTTGGTGGCGGCCGGGATCGCGGTCTTCGCCCCGAACGTCCGTGGCTCTACGGGTTTCGGTCGGACCTTCGGGACCGCAGACGATGTGGAGCGGCGTTACGGCGCAATCGAGGACGTCGCCGCGTCGGTGGATCACCTGGTAGAGACCGGCGTAGCGGACACGCATCGGGTCGGGTGCATGGGTCGCTCCTATGGCGGATACCTCACCCTGGCCGCCCTGGTCTGGTACCCGAAGCTGTTCGCGGTCGGGATCGATGTCTGCGGGATGGCCGATTTCGAAACGTTCTACCGGCATACCGAGCCTCGGATCGCTGCGGCGGCGGTGTCGAAGTATGGGCACCCGGAACGTGACGCGGAACTGTTGCGAGACCTGTCGCCGATCCACCGGATCGACAATCTCACCGCGCCGTTGCTGGTGGTGCATGGCGCGGAAGACACGAACGTGCCGGTCGAGGAGGCTCAGCAGGTGGTCGACGCGCTCGCCGCCCGCGAGATAGAGCACCGCTTCCTGCTGTTCGAAGGGGAGGGACACGAGTTGCTCGCGACCCCGAACCGGGTCGCGTTCGTCCAGGCTGCGGTCGGCTGGGCGAGCCATCACCTCGGCGTTCCCGCCCTGCGCTAGCCGCCCCGATCGCCCTTCGCTCGGCTTTCCAAGACCGCCGCGATCATGCACTTGGGAGGCGCGTCAGCGCCGGCGTGCCCGTTTACGTACCGCGATCATGCACTGGGAGGCGCGTCAGCGCCGGCGTGCCCGTCCAAGTACCGCGATCATGCACGGTTGCCCGTCTAAGTACCGTGATCATGCACGGTTGCCCACCTCAAAGCGGGTAACCGTGCATGATCACGGCAGATGGACGGGCAACCGTGCATGATCACCGCAGAAGAGGCAAGGCCGAATAGGCCAGCAGGGTCAGGCGGTGGGTCAACCCACGCACACACTTCGCCGGTTAGGGCTGTCCTAGGCGCTGAGGTGGCGAAGGTGCGGCCAGGCCTGAGCCCAGGAGCCCGTGGGACCGGCGCAGGTCCAGATCCCGTTGCCGTTTTCCTCGTTATCCGCGCCGGTGTCCAGGGTCGCCGTTCGCCGGCAGCCGGTGAGGACGTCGGCCCCGGGCACCTGCTCACCGACGTAGAGCACCGGGCCGGAGCTCTCCGGGGGTGGCCCCCAGTCGCCGAAGCCGTTGTGGCCGCTGTAAACCGGCGGTGTCCCGCCGTACCAGAGCAGGGCGCCGGCCTCGCCGTAGTTGCTGGTCACGACGACCGCGGTGCGGCGTTGGTCCGCCGGCAGGGTGTCGGCCACCGCTCGAACCTGGGCGACGACGCGCGGCCAGCCGATCGTCTCCAGCCCGTCCTCGTTCAGGGCCGGGAAGAAGGAATCGGCGAAGGTTTGCGCCGGGAGCACGGGCAGCAGGGCGGGCAGCGGAATCAGCGCCGTCACCGCGACCAGCACCGTGAACCGCTTGATTTCGGACGCCGACCAGCGGTTGCCGACCGCGACCGCACCCGCCGCTGCGAGCGGTGCGAGCAGGCCGGTCAGGTAGTACGGCTTGCCCCCAGTGATGATGAAGAACAGCAGCAGGGCGAGGTAGGCGATAGCCACCGGTCGGGCGTACCGCCAGGCCTCCCGGCGTAGCAGCGCCATCAGCCCGTGCCAGGCCAGCACCGCGCCGAGCCAGTTGAGCAGGAGAAACTGGAAGCCGATCAGCTGGGCAACACCACCGAGCGTCCCGTATTCAGCGCGGATGTCGGCGCTCAAAGCGGCCTGCGGCCAGCCGTTCTGCGCCTGCCACCAGAGGTTCGGCGCCCACAGCAGCAGGGCAAGGGCTGCGCCGGCCCAGGCCCAGGGCGAGCGCAGGTGCTTGCGAAGCTCGGGGGTCAGCACGATCCCGAGCACCAGGCCGGCTAGCAACGGCGCCACCAGGCTCTTGTTCTCCAAACCGATGCCGGCCGCAAGCCCGACCCAGAGCCACCCGCGCGGAGCATCCCGGTGCAGGACGGCGACCACGAGGCGGATCACCACGGTCCAGGCGAACAGATCGAGGGTGGACGTCGACAGCAGGTGCCCGACGGCGAGGACACCGGCAGCCGTGCCGACGGTGATCGCGGCGAGCAGTTCGGCGCGGGCATCGCCGCCGAACTCGCGGGCCAGGTCGGCGGTCAGCAGGACAACGCCACCGATCAGCACGGCCGAGAGCAGGCGCAGCGCGAACAGCGAGCCGGGTGCGAGGTGGTCGGCGGCGGCCGCGACCAGCGGGGTCAGCGGTGGCTGGTCCGGGTAGCCGAACTGCGGATGATTCCCAGCCGCGATGAAGTACAGCTCGTCTCGATGCGGCCCGTAGCGCCCAGCCAGCGCCAGGAGCACGGTCGTGACTGCTCCGGCGACGACGTAGACCCAGCGTGAACGCTTCGAGGGCGTGATCGACATGCCCGCATTGTCGCCCGACCACGCCTCATCCGTTCAGAGGACCGGCACCTCGGCGACCTGGACCAGATCATCCGGAAACTCGTGAGTGGCCTCGCTCCAATGACTAACCTCCGACAGCAGCAGTGATGTCACTTTATGTGACGACTTGATAGCCCAGGGAGACCAATGAGTGCGCGTTTCAACAAACCGCCCGGTTGGCCACAGCCTCCGGCGGGCTGGGAACCCGCGCGAGACTGGGCCCCGGACCCCAGCTGGCCGACGCCTCCGCTGGGCTGGCGGCTCTGGATCATCGATCCGGCCCCGCAATGGCCAGCCTCTGCGGCCACCGCGCCGATCCCGTCGATTCCCGCAAGGCCGGCGGCCCCACCGAACGCCCAGAGCGCCCAGAACGCCACCGGACGGCGAAAGCGCCCGGCGAACATGCCGCGCCCAGCCAACCGGCGGAACCCCAACCCGCAGCCCGCCCCCATGCCGCCAGCACCGCCCCTGCCGCCGTCCCTGACCAGCATGGTGATCGACCTCGGCACACCTGCTCAGCAGCGCGCCCGAGCTTCCGGGCCGACCTCGGCGCGGATGATCGGCTGGGGTGCCCTCGGCGGCACCGTCCTGCTCGCGGTCGCCGGGCTGACGGTCCGAACACTGGGCGACGGAACGCTCACGGCGGCTCCGCCGAACCCGTTGGTCCGCTCGGCGCAGACGGCAACCCCGTCCACCTCCTCGGCCGACGGCCCGGCACCGGCGAGTTCGATCGATCAGGCCAGCACCCGAGCCGACGCTGGAACCGCGCTCGCCGGCCTGGCGAAGTTGACGGTGCAGGAACGCGAACCGAGTCTCGATGCAGCCCGCGCCACGTTCGGCTCGGCACGGCGAGACACCGACGCCAACGGTTGTGACCAGCGCAACGACGTCCTGCGCCGGGATCTGACCCGGACGACCCTGCGGGCCGGAACGCACGGCTGCGCGGTTCTGGCGGGGACGTTGCATGACCCGTACACCGGCCGGAAGATCAAATTCAGGCGGACGCCGGGTGGTCACGCCCTCGTGCGGATCGATCACCTGGTGTCGGTCGGTGACGCTTGGACGAAGGGTGCTCGGAACTGGTCTGCGGCCAAACGAACCGCCTTCGTGACAGATCCGCTGAACTTGCAGGCGGTGAGCGCCGAGGTGATCGCCGACAAGGGCGAATCGGACGCCAGCGGCTGGCTGCCCCAGGCGACGGAGTACCGGTGCACTTACGTCGCCCGGCAGGTCGCGGTGAAACGCAAGTACGGAATCTGGGTCACCGCCGCCGAGCGGACCACGATCGCCGGCATCCTCGCCGGCTGCAAGGGCCAGAGACTGCCTCGGGCCAAGTTGATCGAGCTCGGTGGGTCACCATCGAAGGATGTCCGCACGACGAGGCCGGGCAAGTCCCCCAGGCCCGCAGCCCCGAAGCCGAAATCTCAGCGGCCGAACCCGAAACCAGCCGACGCCGCCAATTGAGCCTGGTCGCCTCCTGGGTGCAGCCCATCGTGGTCAGTCCGATCGAGGCAACTCGGGGCCTGCTGGCGTGACCTGAGTGACTCAGGTGAGTGGAGTGGTCACACCCGTGTAAGTCACAAAGCAGGCAATTCACTCTTGCCTACCCTCGGTCCCCGATGCTTCACTCGAAGTTACGGAGGAAAGAAATCGAGGTTAGACAAACGGGCGGAGTCGTAGCCATGCACGACCTGAATAGTGCTGCTCGAAATCTCGAGGCCGACCCGATGGAATGGACCGGACGCACGGAATTCGGTATATCCGATGATCAGGGATGGCCGGTCGGCACGGTCGAGATCGTCATCCGCATAGATCATCTGACGCTCTGGTTCGGCAATCGGACTCTCGCGGTGATCGATCGAGACACGTTCCGGGAGTGGCTTCTTGATCCCGAGGAGCCCTTCTTCATCGATGACGTGATGTGGTCGATCGGCGACCGTGGGGCGCACCTGACCATCGACGACGCGGCGTCTTACCCCATTCCGGACGCCCTCGTGCAACACCTTGTTCAGGTGGTCTGACCCACCAGGTTCAGCCCTTGACCGCCCCGGTCAAGCCGCCGATGATCCGTCGCTGCACGATCAGAAAGAAAGTCAGCGCGGGCACCATCGACAGCGTGGTGAAGGCGAGGATCTTGGCCGTGTCCGAGTTGTACTGCGAGTTGAACATCGCGGTGCCCAGCGGCAACGTGTACTGGTTGACGTCGCTGAGCAGGAGCAACGGCAGCAGGTAGGCGTTCCAGCTGGTGACGAAGGCCAGGATGCCGACGGTGGTCAGAGCCGGCCCGGAGAGCGGCATCAGGATCCGCCAGAAGAAGCCGAAGCGCGAGCAACCGTCGATCATCGCCGCGTCCTCCAGTTCGGACGGGATGTTCCGCATGAACGGCCGGAGGATGACGATGGTCAGCGGCAACCCGAACGCGGCCTCGGGCAGGGCTACCGCCAACGGCGTGTCCAGGATGTCGAGGTTCCGCATCAGCAGGTAGAGCGGCAGGATCGCCACTGCGGCCGGGAACAGCAGGCCCAGCGTGAAGAAGTTGTAGATCGTCTCCCGGCCTCGGAAGTCATAGCGGGCCAAGGCAAATGCCACCAGCGCTCCGGTCAGCACCACCAGCGCCGTGACCATTCCGGCGATCAGGACACTGTTGAAGACCTGCCGCCAGAACGAGCCGGTATCCATGATGCCGGTGTAGTTGCGCCACTCCCACGGGTCTGGCAATGCCAGCGGATCGGCCGCCAACTGGCCGGTGGTGCGGAAGCCACCGACCACGACGTAGATCACCGGTGCGACGGTGAACAGGCCGACGACGATCGCCAGCAGATAGGTCAGCGGCGTCGCCGGCGTCCACCGCCGGCCTACCGGTGCGACCGGGGCCGACGGCGGCGTGGATTCGGGTACGACCTCAGCGATCACGGGCACGGTCATCCGACCATCCTTGTCATGGCACCTTCGGTGTCCCGCCGAAGCACGAAACGCTGATACGTCAGCGCGAAGACGAACGCGATGATGAAGAGGATCACTGCCACGGCGCTTCCGTAGCCGAACTGGGAGCGGATGAAGCCGCGGTCGATGATGTAGGTGACCATCGTGGTCGAGGCGCCGGCCGGCCCACCCAAAGTCATGATCCAGACCAGGTCGAAGAGCTGCAACGACCCGATGATCGACAGGAAGATCCAGGTCCGGATGGTGGGCCCGAGCAGCGGCAGGGTGATGTGCCGGGTCACCTTCCACGCGCTCGCCCCATCGATGGCGGCGGCCTCCTGCAGCTCCCGCGGAATGCCCTGCAGCCCGGCCAGGAACAGGATGATCGCGAAACCGATGTATTTCCAAGTGATCACGACGAACAAGGTGTAGATCACGATGTTGCTGTCGGCCAGCCAGAGCTGCACGAAGTGGCCGAGCCCGGCACTTCTCAGGGCCGAGTCGATCGGGCCGTCCGGCTGCAGCAGCAACTGCCAGGCGACGGCACCGACCACCTCGGAGATCACGTACGGCGCGAACAGGATGGTGCGCAGCAACGCCCGTCCCCGGATCCGGCGGTTCACGAGCAAGGCCAGGCCGAGCCCGATCGGCAGCTGGATCACCAGCGACAGGATGATGAACAGCCCGTTGTGCCAGATCGCCCCCTGAAAGACCGGGTCGGACAGGGCTCGCCGGTAGTTGTCCAGGCCGACCCAGTTGTCCAGCTGCTCGAGGCCGTTCCATTTGAACGGGCTGTAGAAGATCGCCATGCCCATCGGCACGATGACGAAGCCGATGTACAGGAGCAGTGCCGGAGTGCAGAACAGGGCGATCTCGACCCGCTTACGCAGCGAGGACCGCTGGTGGCCCCCGCGACGTCCCGGCTCAGGCCGGGACGTC
>DATINJ010000216.1:0-9728 GCA_035474375.1 Kineosporiaceae bacterium
CCAGGCAGGCCGCCTACTGGAACGCGGACGGCGTCCGGACCCTCGTGCCGCTCCAGGCAGGCGAACAGGCCTCAACCGGCGCTGCCGTGGCGACCGGCGCCCGGATGGTGATTCAGGCCGAAACCGAGGCTGGACCGACTCTTTCACTGTGGCGGAACGGTGCTCGGACCCCGCTGACGCTGCCGACCGGCTGGAAGCCCAGCCAGGTCATTGAATACACCGAGACCGGCTTGATTCTCGGGGTCGCGACCGACGCGGCCGGCGTCTCCCGGCCGGTTGTCTGGGACGTGTCCGAGTACTGAGGTCCGGCCGGCGTACCGGAAAACGCTAGGGCCCCGGCCCGTGCAGGGGCCGTCCGGACCGACCGGGTTACCGCAACCGATCTACCCTGTTCCGTACGGAACACCGGACGTTCGAGACCGCTCGATCGAGGCTGGCCGGTTCCTCGTGGGTGTCTTGATCGACGGCTATTTGGTACTGGGATAGCAGTACCAAAGCGCCGTTGATCAAGACACCGTCAGCACAGCAACGCCACATCAGAAGGCGACAAACGCTCCGACGACGAAGAGCAGAACCCCGAACACACCCGGCACGTCGCCGGCCATTCCCAGGCCATGGGCGCCGAAAGCAAGCCCGATGAAAACGCCACCCAGAATCATGAACCCCACGCCGAGGTATCTACGCGACATTCGAAGAATCTAGAGCAGAGCCTGGTTGTACGCGATGATCTTGTCGATCAGAGCGCCGCCCGGGAAGTCGAGCATCACCGCTCCGGTGCGCACGACCGGGGTGTGCACCTCGGGCCCTTCGTTCAGGTAGGCCAGCAGGAACGGGTTGACGCCCTGCACTCCGAGGCTGCCGCCGGCCACCTGTTCGGGGGTGGCGAACAGGCTCGACCCGCTGGCGAAATTGACGAACAGCTTGGTCGGATCACCGGCGCTGGTGGCATCCAGAAAGCGGCGTACCAGGTCGCGCTTGGTGGCGATCGCGCCGACGTTCGGCACGTTGTACGCGTCCTGCACGTACGTTGACGACCCGTCGTTCCAGCCGGCGAACTGCGCCAGGCCATAGTTGGCGAACCGGCCGCCGCGCGGCCCGTTCATCACGGCGAGCACGACCTTGCCGCGGATCGCCCCGAGATTCGGCATCGCGGCGGCCGTTGCCCGGGTCACCGACGGCGTCCAGAACAAGCTCGGGCGCTTGGCTGCGTACGCGTCGAAAATGTCGGGAAAGCTGCTCTGACCGGTGGCATCGGTGCAGGAACCGAATTGGCCGGTGCATTCCTGCTTGAGTCGCATCACGACGGTCTCGCCGGGGTGCGCGCCGAGGAAGTCGGCCGTCGTGGCCAGCACATCGTCGAAATTCGCGTTCTGATACGTGCTCCCGTGGTGGATCGTGAAGGTGTTGCCGGTGTTCACCCGTGCCCGGATGTCGATCATCCGGATGCCGGCGGTCAACTGCGCGGCCAGCGTGCCCCCACTGTCCCCGAAGTCCTCCTGGGTCTGCGTCCAGGCCCCACCGTGGATCGCCATCGTCTCGTGGGTGCCTGGCACGGACAGCGCGGCCAGGCTGGCTCCGTCCGGCAGGGCACGCATCCAATCGGGGTTGCTGGCGGTGCTGAGCGAACGATAGGAGGCATCGGCAGCGGACGCCGCGGACGGCACGGCGACCAGCGCGAGGGCAACAACCGAGGCACCGAGGAGGGCAATGGCACGCTTCATGCCGAGAAGCTATCGATCATTGGGGAGCGGAGGAAGACTTGTTACCCGTGGGAAACTAGGGGTATTGCTGCAAGGTTCAAGGGGTTGAGCTCACGTCGTCGAGAGTCACCCAACCAGACCTCAGCGCCCACCGGGCCAGGGCCAGCCGGAAATCCTCGCCCGGGCGCGTCGGGTCATCGGAGATCAGGTCCGGGACGCCGTAGCCGTCCAGCGTCTCGCGTAAACCCTTCAACACGTTGCGTACGTACCGAGGGCTCAGGCTCAACGATTCGCCGATCTCTGCGTAGGTCGCGGGAACGGCATGAAGCCCTTGCCGGGTGATCATGGGTTCGCACAGCTCGATCAGCACCCGTCGCTGAGCCCCGGTGAGCTCGATGGGCTGGGTCACCGTCACGCCGTCAGCGTCGGCGTCGCTGTCCGGTGCCCGCTCGGGTGAGGTCTGAGGGCCGAGGACGTCGATGTTCAGGCTCACGCCAACACCACCACGACCGGCCAGTACGACCTGAAAGCGCTGGAAGGGCAGCGAGGTGGTGGCCGCCCCGGGCTCGACCAGTCGATCCTCACCGGCCGGCGGCCGTAGCACGAAGGGCTTCGAAGCAGAGTCGTTGCGCACCAGGAGGCAATCCTCCAGCCCTCGCAACAGGCCGGCGCGGCGCGAAATGTAGTCGTCCTGGGGTAGCCGGATGTCACACGCAGTCCCTCTGCCGAAGCTGAGGTCCTCGCCCGGGGCCAGCGACAAGACGCGCCCGCCATAGCGAACCCGGGCCACCTTGGGAACGGTCGACGCCTGATCACTCATGGTGCCCCCTCAGCCGTCCACACCTTCAGCATCTTGTTACTACCTAACGAAAGTAACGCGAAGCTGCCGAACGAGAATCTCCCTGCGGAAAGCATCCGAAGGTACCAGGCCACCCCCTCTGGACGGAGGATGGCCATCCTTCAGGGTCCTCTGAAATCCGAGGATCCGGCGCGGAGGGGTTAGGGGTGCACTGCTCCGCAGCGCCGCAATGTCGGACGCTTCGAGGGCTGCCCACCACAAAGGAAAGGTCAACGGTCATGAGCTCCCACTGCAGGTGATCGCCCAGAACGCTGACGGTAATCTCACCATCCACCGCCCGGCCAAGACTCTCCTAGCGAAAGTTCAGCAATGTGCGCACTTTCCGGCGTGGCTTGGCTCCACCTCACCCTGACTTCGGTTCGGTTTCCTGTCTGCGGATGAACCGCGCACGAGCCGCGTCGTGCGCCGCGCGGAGCAGCTCCACGACCGTCTTCTGGGTCTGGGCGCCGGGGTTGACGACGGCTATCCAGCCGAGCGAGCCGTAGACCGGGTGCGGCAGGACGACGTCCGTCGTTGCGTAGTCGCGGGGGCGGCTCAGGTTGCGCGGTTCTTCGCCGGTCACGGCCTGGAAGGTGGCGCGGTCGACGTGCACGTTCACCCGCCACCGGTCCGGTGGGTCGAGATCGGAGGAGGTGTCGCCCGGATAGTTCTTGGTGACGATCGTCCCGAACGGCTGGACGTTCTGCGGCATCCGGCCATCCGGGGCGTAGTAGAAGAAAGAATCCCCCCACGCCAGCTCGGGTGCGTCGCCGCCCGGCGCCGGGCTGACCACGAGCGCGCCGTCGAGACCTCGGACGGTTGCGATGATCTGTTCCATACTCATGGTTCAAGCATCACCCTCAAGTGCTTATGTGGGGTTCAGATATGAACGAGCGAGCGGGGAGGCTGCGAACGGTCGACGTCGCCCGGGAGTCGGGGTACTCGGTACAGCAGGTTCGGGATCTGGAACGACTGCGGATCATCCCGCCGGCCACCCGCTCGGCCAACGGCTATCGGTCCTACGCGCCGATCCATCTGCACGCACTGCGCGCCTATCGAGGGCTCGCGAGTGCCACCGGCCCGGTGGCTGCCCGCCGCCTGCTCGCGCAGCTGCGGTCGGGAACAATCACGGACGCCGCCGCCGCGGTCAACGCGGTGCATGCGGGTCTGGCGCGCGAGCGGGCGGAGGCGCTGTCCGCCCGGGCGGCGCTAGCGGCGATCGAGTCCGAGGCGAACCTGGCCGATGCGGAGCGCGAAGGTGACGCAATGACGATCACCGAGCTCGCGGCCGCCCTTGCCGTTCGGGCGTCGACGCTGCGGTTCTGGGAGCAGGAGGGCCTCGTCCTGCCCGAGCGGGTGACGTCGCTGCGGGCCCGTCGTTATGGCGTGGCCGCTGTCCGGCAGGCTCGCATCGTGGCTGCACTGCGCAGCAGTGGCTACGGCGTTCCCGCCGTCCGCGAAGTCCTGGAAACCCTCCACCAACTGGACGGCCTCGCGGCCGCCCAGCGCATTCTGGACCAGCGTCTCAACCAGATCGCCGAGCGCAGCGTCGCGCTGCTGCGAGCCGGCGCGGACCTCGCCACCGTCATCGAGGCGCCCTAGACCTCGGCGCGAGCGTACAGCTCAAGGTGCCCACACTGACGGCACCGGAAGGCCGCGATCTCCCGCCGAAGGCGCCCCAGTCGCTTGGCGCCGCCGAAGACCCCGCGCTCCAGCGGTCCGGCGATCCAGCGCGCGAAACCCTTGGAAGCCTCGCCGGCATCTTCGATGAAACCCTCGTCCAGTTGCTCGCATCCGCACTGGGTGCAGGTCTTGCCGGTGTTCGCGCCTGTGGTCATGCGCCTCAGTATGGCTGGCAGATCATGGTCTGCCAGACCCGCCCTGACCCCTGCCGCGCCCGAGGGCGACAGGGGTCAGGGGTCCTCAGGCGCGGGGGTAGATCACGGTCCGCGCGAGCGTGTGGAGCTTGGCCGCTAGCGGGCGATCAGGTCGCTCAGAGGTGTCCCGGTCTTTACGACCGTGAGGTATCCGCCGCCGGTCAGTGAAGTGGGCGCCGAGACCGACTTCTGAATGGCCCGCGATCCCGTGTCGATGACCAGGATTTTCCCCTCGCCGCCCTGACTGACGTAGGCGCGATCACCACTGGAGGTGAGGGTTGTGAACCGGGCTTGGGTGCCGGTGACGGCGGTTCCGGCTACCGGGCCGCCGGACAGGGACGGTAGGGCTACGACGCCGACGAGTCGTTTGTACGTGGATGACCGGGGGGCGGTATCGATGAGGCTGAGGGTGTCGCCTTCGGGATTGGCGACGGTGACTGCTCCGTACTTCGCGGAGAGGGCGAATCGGAGGTTGGGTGAACCATCCGGCAGTCGGACCAGGTCCGACCTCAGGCTCGTGGTGTTGATGATGCTGACATCGTTGCGGGTGTCCGCCCACTGGGTGGCGTCCAAACCGGTGTCCTCGGTGGCCACGCCCCAGATGGTGGCGTTATCGGCGGCCAATCTGGGTCGGAAGTTCTGGATCACGTTGCGAGTGTGCGAATAGGTGACGCTGACCGGCTGAGTCAGCGTCGCTCCGGGGAGAGCGGCGCCGTCCAGTCCGTCGGCCGTGGTGCTGAAGACCCGGTTGCCCGTGCGGGAGACGACCGGGCCGTGGTGGTTGGCGCCCAAGGGTGCGGTACTGGTGGCCGCCGGGGACTGGCCGGCCAGAATCGGTGCGACCGGGAAGCTGGTGAACTCTTCTCCGGTAGTGACGACCACCTGCAGTGGGTCGCCGGCCAGGTAGACCTGGGCCTCGCCGTACGTGCCGGCGGACGTGGGCTTGAGCGGCACCGTGATCTGCTTCGTGGCAAAGGATTTCAGATTCACCAGGGTGATTGTCTGGCTTGCCGCGCCCTCGTAGTCGGAGGAGACGGCCAGGTACTGGTGATTCTTGTCGACAGCGGCCCAGGCGGCGCGTTGCCAGGGAATCCGGGCGGGGATCGCTGCCGAGCCGACCACAGTCGGCTTGCCCTTGGAGCTGATCTTCACCGCCAGGACCTTGGCATGTGCGTCGTCCACCATCAGCAAGCGACCGTCGGGAAGCTGGACAGTGCCGACGTGAGCGCCGAGAACGACATCGTCCAGGTGCCCGGTGCGGCGCATGTCCGACGTCCGGTAGACGTAGACCTCCTTGGCGGCCGGATCGGCCGCGACCAGGTACTCCTGAGGTGCGGGCTTCGGTGAAGCCGATGCTGCTCCGGCCGGCTGAAGCAGCGACGTGGCAGCGGTGAGGGCGAGTCCGGACAGCAGTAGCCGGCCAGACCTTCGTGAGGGTGTTCTGTGCGGGACCATGCCGGGGAACCTACATGAGAACGAGTCTCATTGTCATTTGCCGCTGAAGGGTGAAGCACCCTGGCCCGCCTGCTGCTTGAATTGACGGATGACACGACACGATGAGGTTCCGCGCGTCGTCAGCGCCGATCGTGAGATCGCGGCCACGCCCGGACAGATATTCGAGCTCATCGCCGATCCGATGCAGCAGCCCCGCTGGGACGGCAACGACAATCTCGCCGACGCACCCGCTGGCCAGCGAGTACGCCGCATCGGTGAGGTCTTCACGATGACGCTCACCCAGGGCAGCGTCCGGGAGAACCACGTGGTCGAGTTCACCGAGGGCCGCCGCATCGCCTGGCAGCCGGCCGAGCCGGGGCAATCGCCACCAGGGCACCTGTGGCGATGGGAACTCGAACCGCTCGACGCCACCCGCACGCGGGTCACTCACACCTACGACTGGACTCGGCTGACCGACGAGGCCCGTCTCCCCCGAGCCCGCGCCACCACGGCCGACACGCTTCGAGGTTCGCTCGACCGACTCGCCGCTCTCGCTGAGAGTTACTAACTCAAGGACGCTTCGCCTTCTCGACGAGCGTGACGTCATCGTGCATGTCGCCGAGACCCGTGAGGCCGTGGTTTCTCTACAACCGGTTGGCGATGACGACCGCCGTCGCCGGGCTGTTCCATTCAACGTACTGAGGCTGGCCGACGGCGCCCGTTCTACGCGGATCAACCCGCAGAAGGCGGGTGCGAACGGGGCGAAACGTCAGTGCCGGTGCTCCGACCGGCGAAATTCGCGCGATCGGGGCACCGGCACTAAACGGGGTGGAGTCAGCCGAGGCCGATCTGCCGGGTGAACACCGAGCTGTCCATGAACAGGAATTCCTCGCTCATCACGCCGCGCCGGTTCCAGATCCCCACGGTGGCCATGTTCACCGCGAAACTCTTTCCGGTGGGCGGAATGTGACCGCCCTGGCCGTCCGGCATCGGCTGGGTGAAGGTGCCCTTGACGACGCCGGTGACGGAGGTGAGCGAACCCTTGCCGATCCGGATCGGGTGCGTCTCGATGCGGCTGTCCGGGGCCCAGACGAACTGCCCCTTGAGGTCTTCGATGTGCTGCTCGATGCCGTCGGTGTAGTGCCCATCGGCATAGTGGACGCGGATGTTCTTGGCGTGGCTCTCGCCGAGCCGGTTCCACTGCTGCTTGCTGAAGACGACGAAGTCGAGCTCGTCGAAGGTCTTGAGGTGCTGGCGCTCCTGGCGGGTGAGGTCGGCGGGCCAGGGCAGCTCCTCGCCGGTCTGCGCCGGGTCACCCATGAGTTCCTGGTAGCGCGTCGCGGCCTCGGCCGGATCGGCACCGGCGACCACGGTCGCCAGGGCCACCGCACCGAAGGTGGCAGCGCCACCACTGAGGATCGAGCGTCGATTGATCATGCCAGCTCCCTCTATGAAACGATGATCGATCTTTGAACCTTAAACGTCTGACTAGTCAGGTGTCCATTCCATCCGGATGTTCGGAATCCGCGAAGGCCAGCTGGGCCAGCCGCGCTTGGCCAGAATCGCGCTGGGAGCGTCGTCCGTGAAGCGACATATCCGCAACCGAAGGCAGGGCCGCTCGTCCTGAAATCGACGGCGAGTAAGCAGAAAAGTTGCCTGTTGTGCAAGACCCAGAGGCTCGCGCAAATGCGGCAACAGGCCGCCGATCTCGCTCTTGACAGCTACCGCTGTGAACGCTAACAATTTGCCTTGCGACCGCAACCAATCATTTAGACCACCTGAAATCTATTTGAGCGCAACTTCATTGGAGATGCGTGCGCTATCCGGCAGCTCTGCTTGATTTCCAGGTGGACGGCGCCGGTTTCAGACACCACTCACTCAAGGAAGAGGCGAGATGGAGCGCAGGACATTTCTTCACGGAGTCAGCGGCGCGGCAGCGCTGCTCGGCCTGCAGACGTTCGGTCCGATAAGTCGGCTCAGCACGGCCTCCGCCGCGACGTACGCCGGATATGCGATGGCCTACTTCACCGAGTCGCCGTCGACCACCGCCGCCAACTACTCGTTGCACCTGGCAGTCAGCACCGACGGCCTGAACTGGACCCCACTCAACCAGAATCAGCCGGTCGCCACGCCTACCCTCGGTAGCGGGGGCTTGCGGGACCCGTTCATCCTGCGCAAGCAGAACGGCACGTTCGTCGTCCTGGCCACTGACCTCAACGGCACCGACTGGAACTACCAGAGCCAGTACCTGCACGTCTGGGACTCCACCGACCTGCGCACGTTCACCGGGTACCGCCGGCTCAAGGTGCACTCGCTGGCCAGTCACGCGTGGGCGCCCGAGGCGTTCTGGGACGCGTCCCGCGGAATGTACGCCGTCGTCTACTCGACCGCACCCGCGGGCCACGACGTGCTGATGGTGAACTACACCAGCGATTTCATCACCGCCTCGGCTCCGCAGGTCTTCTTCGATCCCGGCTACCAGGCTATCGACGGCAACCTGGTGAGCGTCGCGGGCGTCAACTACCTCTACTTCAAGAACAACACCAACAGCACCCTGCTGGGCGCTCGCTCGACGTCCCTGGACCCGGGCAGTTTCAGCATCTTCACCAGTGCCATCCAGCCCGGGCGCGGGGTGGAGGCGCCGCAGATCAGCAAGTCGAACACGGCCTCGGTGTGGACGATGTGGGGCGACACCTGGAGTCCCAATGGCCGCTTCTTCGCCTGGCAGTCAACCGATCTGGCGGCCGGGTCGTGGACCCTGCTCGATGACCGGCTCTACACCCAACCTTTGAACTCCAAGCACTGTGGGATCACCCCGCTGACCAGTACCGAAATTACGAATCTGCTTGCCACCTGGGGCGCGCCGACCTGGAACCGGATCAAGTCGTACAACTTCCCGAGCCGCTACGTCCGGCACGCCAACTACGTCGGTCGGATCGACGTCTACCCCTTCGATCCTTACCAGGACCAGCTGTGGACCCTGGTGCCAGGGCTGGCAGATTCGGCCGGAGTGTCGTTCCGATCGGTCAGCCACCCCACCATGTATCTGCGGGCTGCCAACTACACACTCGGCTTGACCACCAACGACAGCACGTCGCAGTTCGCCGCCGACGCGACGTTCTACAAGAGCGCCGGCTTCGCCGACTCCTCGTGGACGTCGTTCCGCTCCTACAGCAACCCGACGCGCTACATCCGGCACTCCAACTACGCCTTGCGGATCGATCCCATCACGAGCAGTTCGAGCAGCACAGACCGACAGGACGCCACTTTCCGGATCGGCTACTGACCGCCCCCAACCTCCGCGAAGTGTGGATGGCGGTTGCCCCCCTGCCTGACCCTGCTGGCTTAATCTGCCCTGCCCACTCCTGCGGTGATCATGCACGCTTGCCCGGCCTCTGGGTGATCGGCGGTTGCGCCCGTTTTCGTGCCGCGAAAGGTATTGCTTGCGGGCGCAACTGGCGATCTTCGCGGGATGGCTACGGCTATTTTGACTACCGATTACCGGAGGGCTGGGGCGGGGTTGGTCGGCACGCCGAGCGCCCCGAAGAAGTCCACCAAGCCGCGTGGGGCGTCGCCGGCGAAGATCAGGTCGAGGCCCATCGCCGACCGGCGGGCCGCCTCCGCTGCCCGCGGGAACATCGCGGTCTCGTAGCGGTCCAAGGCGCTTTCCAGGTCGTCCCCGTGTTCGATGAGGGCCTGCGCGAGTTCGGCCGCGTCCAGCATGGCGGCGTTGGCTCCCTCCCCGGCGTAGGGGGACATCAGATGCGCTGCGTCGCCGAGCAGGGTCACGCCCGGGACTCGGGACCAGGAGTGCCCGATGGGCAGTGCATAGATCAGCCGCGGGGTGATCTCGTCGTCACAATGGCGGATCAGGTCTTT
>DATINJ010000217.1:0-35023 GCA_035474375.1 Kineosporiaceae bacterium
AACCAGGGCTTGGGTGGGTCCTTCTTCTGGGAGCTCAGTGGCGACACCAGCAATGGTGAGCTGATCTCGGCGATCAGGAGCGGGCTCGGCTAAATCCGTACAGCTATCCCGGCAGCCCCCGTCCAACGACGGGGGCTGCCCGGTTTTGTCGTCTCTTGTGCTTACTCTCCGCAGTCACGATGACGGGCTTCCGGTGACCTCGGTGGCTTGCCGCTAATCACGCGTTGTGACCGATAGTCGTTACTGAAGGTAATGGTCCGAATAGCGCTTGTTGCAGGAGGGTCAGCCGACCAGCGGTGTTGCGGGCGACACGTCGAGACAAGCCCAGTGCAGTGGCTCTCGGTAGTTCTTCTACTACAGTCCGTGGTCAGGTCGTTGTCGTCGACCTGTGAATCAGTAGGTGACTGCCCGAACTCGTGGGGACTCTGCGGCCAGACAGGCTGCGGAGCGCTTTACGGGGGCGCAGCGTCACGGGTCCCGGGGTAGCCGCCGCTTACGAGTGGGGCTGCAGAGGAAGGAAACTCGCTTGATGAAGCTCCAGAGCAAGAAAGCGCGCGTACCAATAGCCGCGCTGGGCGTCACCGCCCTGATCGCAGGAGCGGGGGCGCTCACCAGTCCGGCCTTCGCAGTAACCGCCTTGACTCTCAACTCCGGCGGCACCACACCTGCCGTTGCCAACCTGGGTACCGCGACGACCGCGGCGGCTAACGCCGCCTACGCCCTGAAGGTCACCGGCGCGGACGAGGCGGTCACGCTCGGCCTGGTAACCGCCCCGACAGGCGGCTCGCTAGCGCTCCAGAAAGTCGCCGCCAACGGCGATGCCGTGGCCAGCGGATTCAGTGTGGTTGCCGATCTGACGTCCGCCAACGAAGTGCAAACTGTCACCCTTTCGGCCGGTACCTCGGACGGTGGTGGCATGGTTCTCAAGCTCGGAAGTGTCTCTACCGCATCGATTTCCGGTGCGAGTGGCCGACCAACCGCAGCCGCCGTCCAGACGGCGCTGAACGCGGTGGTGGGTGACGGGAACGACGTCACCGTCACGGGTACGACGCCTTATTCGGTGGCGTTCGGCGGCAGCCTAGGCGGGACCAACCTCCCGTTGATGACCGCGGCGGCCTCGGACATCAGCGTGTCGGCCGTCGCCCAGACGGTAACCCCCGCCAACTCGGTCCAAGGTGCCGGAAAGCTGGCCTATCTCGGCACGCCGACCAGCGCCCACTACATTTACGTAACCGGCGATGTGCCAGGCACGTACACGTTCCGGATGTTCCAGGACACCAACACCAACAGTGTCTTCGACTCCGACGATGAGCGCGCAACCGCGCTCATCACCATGACCGTCTACGACGCGGGTGGAACCGGCACCACGACCTCCACAACGGATGATGTCGCCCCCGTGATCACGGCGAACACGCCCGTGACGGTCGGGCGGGCCATCAGCGCCGGCATCACGTACAGCAAGTCGCTGTCGTTGACGGACTCTCGTGGGACGAGCGTGTCCACGGGCATCGCGGCCCGGCTCGCGGCTCTTACCTTCATCGACCGGGCCAGCGAGGACGCGGATGCCGCGGTGGACGTCATCGACGCCCTCGGTGCGGACGTGCTCAACCAGGTGTCGTCGTATTCGACGACAACGCACGAGACCACCTACGCGGTCGGTACTCCGGACGAGGCCGGAACGATCACGCTACGAGGCGACCTGAAGATTTCTTCGGTTGCGACGGACAACCTCAGCTACGGCACCAAGACCGTGGAGGTGGCCAGCAACACCGTAAACCTCTTGGCGCTGGACGCGCCCGACGTCGTGGGAACGGTGGAGACCACCGGTACTGCGGTGACAGTGAAGTCGGGGACAGCAGCCGTCACCTATGAGGCCACGGCCACGAACACGACACCGGCGCCGGACGTCCTGGTTTCGGGGGCGCTCGTGTACTTCACCCTCGCCGGGGACAATGTCGACGACCTCACCACCAACGGCACCGCGGTGCCCGGTGAGGACAACGTGTTCTCCGCGACGACTGACGCCGACGGGGTTGCGACCCTGATCGTCACCAGTAGCGCGACGGCCGACACCGACTCATACACGGTTGACGCCGACACCAACGGTTCCGGTGCATCAGCCATGACGGCCATCTACGAGGATGCTGAAGCCGATTCGGTCGAGGTAACGAACACCGCAGCCGAGCTGACGCCGACGGCGGCAGCAGGCGTGAGCGTGACGCTCAAGGGCAAGCTCCTTGACCAGTTCGCGGCCGCGTACACCCCAGCGGCATCTGCCCCTCAGGCGGTCGTAGTCACCGTTCCGGCCGGTGGGACGACCATCTGCCAGGCAGTTGTCACAGCTGGAGCGTTCAGTTGTGCCTACGCGCCAGCAACGGCGCCGACGGCAGGTACAACGGCGACGTTCCGCTTCGCCTACTCGGGCGGCGCGGCTCCCTCGGTCGACGACACCATTCGCTGGGCCAGCACCACGGCGGCAGCGACCGTCACGCTGACCACGCCGACCGCGGACGCGACCGGCGTCACCATCCAGGACAAGACCACACCGGTCGCCACCCAGGGGAACGCCGGAACCGTGCCGTTCGGTAACACCACCGGTGCGGTCACCGGAACGGTGTACGACAGCACGAATACAGCGCTCGCTTACAAGACGGTGACCCTTACCGGAGGCAGTGGGGTCTACTTCTCCACGGTCGGGACTCCGACGAGCGACGCCAGTGATGACCTGACCACGAGTCTTACGGTGGTCACCAACAGTTCGGGACAGTTCTCCGCTTTCGCCTTCTTCACCAAGTCTGGCGTGGTGAAGGTGACGGCCACCTCGGGGACGGTGATGGATGAGGCCTCGGTCACGACGTTGGACTCGACCGATCCCTACTTCGTCACGGTGAATGACGTCACCGGCGCACCCGGCTCGACGTTGATCGTCACCGGCACGGTGAAGGACGCGTTCCTCAACCCGGTGCCGAATGGATCTGCCGATCTGAGTATCGGAACTTCGACGCTCGGTGCCTTCGGTGACACCACCCCGCAGGCCAATGCCAACGGGGTATTCAGCACCACCTTCACCTCCGGTTCCAACTCGAGTGGGACCGCAGATCTGATGGCGACACTGAGCTCTCAGGTGGCGAATCCGACAGCGTCGGACGACTGGGTGGACAACGCCGGCGTCACAGTGGCTCATGGTGAGTACATGGACACCGCCACGATCACTCTGGTGACGACCAAGTTGACGCTGTCCTCCACAGCCAAGCTGATGGGTGGCGGGACTGCTCACATCACCGGGGCGTTCACGCCGAATACTGGGGTGGACCTCTACTCCAAGCCGTCCGGTGCTGCCGTCTACTCGCTCATCGACTCGGTGGAGACGGATGAGGCGGGTGCATACGCCGCCTCGTACTTCCTCAAGAAGACAACCAGCTTCTTGGCGAAGTCGGCAGGACTCAGCAGCGCGGTTGACACCACGGTTGTCTACTCCACGGTCAAGCTGACCGGGAAGTCGTACAGCCACAACCGGGCCACGCTGATGGCGAACGGTTCGCCGAGTGCCAAGGGCACCCTGACCTTCTACCGCTCGGTGGTCGGTAAGGACCCGGTGCTCGGAAAGATGACCAGCAACTCGTTCGGAAATGGAACGAAGACGGTCACCCTGCCGAAGGGCACCCGCTCGGTGTACGCGAAGTTCAAGGCTCCTGGCACCGTGACCGGGAAGAGCAAGATCATCAAGATCACGGTGAAGTGACTTCGGCCTAGCCTGAAGATCCACTGAATCGGCGAAGAGCCGGCATCCCACCAGGGGTGCCGGCTCTTCGCTATTGTTCCCGCCTACGACCCTGAAGGGCAGGAACCGCAGATTTCCATCACCAGACGGACCACCGTGCCGATCATGGGCGCGCTCCTGATCGCCGTGACAGCATTCGCCAGCCCGCTGGCGTCGCCGGCCCAAGCCGCCGATGCCCGTCATGACGACCTGATCTGCAACGCCATGCACACGCTCTCGGTGCCCAAGGATGAGTCGAAGCAGGCCGCCCAGATCATGGCCGGCACGGTCGACATGGGCTCCTACGGGACCATGCAATTGGCAGCCGATCCGGACTGGGCGCCGCAGGCCACGCTGGATCTCAGCGGAAACCGGTACCAGAACTCCCTGCACTGGGCCCTTCCGCTGCTCCGCGAGGGCACCCGAGGCGGCGTCGAGGCGGATCTGATGACGGCTCGGTTCGTCGCCCTGCTGCACGACTGGGTCACGGACCACCCCACCGATCAGCGCGGTAGCTGGATCGATCACCAGCAGTACGGCGGATTCCGGCTCGGTACCTGGGTCTGCGCCAGTCGCTTGCTGGTCGATCCGGTCGAGCGAACCTGGGTGGCCGACCAGATGAAGATCGATCTCGCCGTCCAACTGAAGCGGTTTACCACCAACGGCGCGAACAACACGATGCTGAACTCCCAACTGGCGGCCTACGCCGCCGCTTGGGAGGTGGGTACTGCCGCGCAGCGGACGAAGGCGCTCAGCAACGTGAACGCACTGCGGAAGATGCTGCTGAATGCGGACGGCTCCGACATCGAGGGCGCCCCCGGCTACGGCTCCTATCTCAGCCAGATCTTTCTCCGGACCGAGCGGGTGCTCACCGCCCACAATGCGGTCAAGTCGGCTGCCGCAGTGCGGACCAGCATCAACCGGCAAGGCAAATTCCTTGCCCAGGCCACCCGGCCGGACCGGTACATCGAGTCGATCGGGGACGGCGCGCTGCGCAAGATCGCGTCCGGCATCTTCGCCACCGACAGCACTGCCACCTGGGCGCGGACCAGCGGCGCCCAGGGCACCCTGCCGACCAAGAAGTACGGTCGCTGGGAGGGCGGATACGTCTTCGGCCGTTCGGGTTGGGTGAAAGGTCGCGACGAAAAGTCGTCGTACTACTCCCTGCGGACGTCGACAAAGGCTCCGGCCACCGCGCACCGGCACCTCGACACCACCGCCGTTACGTTCTTCAGCAACGGCGTCAGTTGGATCGGTGACCCGGGACCGTACCGCTATGACACGTCCGCGCTGCGGCGCTTCATCACCAAGCGGGAGGCGCACAGCGCGCTGATCGCCGCTGCCTCGATGACCACCACCGCCCCGGGGGTGCTGCTGCCCGCCACCTCGAGCAAGGCCGCCGACAAGACGTGTGTTCGCGACCTGGCCTACGAGAAGACCGCCGGGATCGGCCTCACCCGCTGCGTCTACTATCTGCGAACCATCGATGCGCTGGTGATTCAGGACGTCGTCACCTCCACCAAGTCGGTGGCGAATGTGACTCAGCAGTGGGTGCTTTCGCCGCAGGTGGGCTCCGTGCAGGAGCAACCCGAAGGCGGCTACCTGCTGACCGGGACGACGGCGTCGGGCAAGTCCCGGACCGCGCGGATGCTGACCTCGGGGACGGCCAGTGTCGCTGCCGCAGGCCCGGTTCTCGGCCAGTTCGGCACCATTTACGGCGAGCAGCACCCCGGAACCGTGATGAGCCTGCCGATCACGATTTCGGTCGGCCAGATTCAGGAGACGCTGACTTTGGTCGCAGCCGGTGACCGCCCGCTGGGCTTCGAACGCACCACTGCCGCCGACGGCCGGCCGTCCCTGAAGGTGACGGCCGGCTCCGCTCGCCAATCCTTCGTCCTGGCCCAGTAGCCGGTCCAGGACCCGTCAGACGGTCCGGAGAACGGGAGGGAAGGGCGCAGGCGGGCGAGCTCAGGTCGCATCGATCGCCTTGGTGATCTCTGCACTTGAGTGATCGCCAACTGCGCCCACCAATGTGCCCTCGATCGACCCAAATGCGGGCATGACTGGCGATCTTTGGTGGTGGCCGGACCATTTCGGCTGAACGGCCCATGATTCTCGCGGATCACCCCGGGGGACGGGCTACCCGCCAGCATCCGGCGAAGTGTGCCCCGGCAAAGCACTGTGCCCCTGGAAAGCAGGTGAAACGGCGTCGGGTGGACGCCGATCACGGGCTTTACAGGGGCACAGCCGGATGAAACAGGAGGACCTCAGCGGATCCGCATGCCGGAGATGGCGCGGGCGATCACCAGCCGCTGGATCTCGCTGGTTCCCTCGAAGATGGTGTAGATCTTGGCGTCCCGGTGCATCCGCTCTACCGGGTACTCCCGGGTGTAGCCGTTGCCACCGAGGATCTGGATCGCCTCCTCGGTCACCTTCACCGCGACCTCACCGGCCTTGAGCTTGGCCATCGAGCCTTCGCCGTTCTCGTACTTGATCGGCTTGCCGCGCATCAAGCCGGCCGACATCCAGCCTGCTCGCCAGACCAGGAGACGGGCGGCGTCCAGTTCCATTTTCATGTCGGCGAGCTTGAACGCGATGCCCTGGTTGTCGATGATCGGGCGACCGAACTGCACGCGGGTCTTGGCGTAGTCCAGGGCAACCTCGTAGGCGGCCCGGCCGATCCCGAGCGCCTGGGCGCCGACGATGTGCCGCGACAACTCGAAGGTCGACATCGAGGCGTTGGCTCCGGCGCTCGCGCCGGAGCGGGCCTTCGACAGCCGGGCATCCAGCTTTTCCTTGCCGCCCAGCAGTGCGGACCCCGGTACCCGGACGTCGTCCAGGAAGACCTCTGCGGTGTGCGAGGCGCGAAGCCCGTGCTTCTTCAGCTTCTTGCCCTGCGCCAGCCCGGTCACCTCGGTGCGCGGGACCAGGAAAGCGGCCTGACCCTTGGCTCCCAGGTCCGGGTCGACGGTGGCAACCACGACGTGGACGTCGGCGATTCCACCGTTGGTCGCCCAAGCCTTCTGTCCAGAGATCACCCAGTCGCCGGTTGCCTCGTCGTATCGGGCCCGGGTGCGCATCGCTGAGACATCCGATCCGGCGTCCGGTTCGGAGGAGCAGAACGCGGCCACCACCGGCTCGTCCACGGAACCGAAGCACCGGGGCAGCCACTGGGCGATCTGTTCCTGAGTGCCGTTGGCGAAGATTGCTGACACTGCGAGATGGGTTCCGAACAGCGCCATCCCGATGCCGGCGTCCCCCCAGAACAGTTCCTCACTGACGATCGGCAGCAGGAGCCCGGAGGGGTCGATGTAGAAGCTGACCGTGGATTCCAGACCGTACAGACCGGCGCGGGCGGCCTCCTGGATGATCGGCCAGGGGGTCTCCTCGCGCTCGTCCCATTCGTGGGCAGCCGGACGGACCACGTTGGCCGCGAAGTCGTGTACCCAGTCCCGGATCTCTACCTGGTCATCGTTGAGCTCCAGGTTGAAGCTCGCCCAACCGGGCTTGGATCGCTCGGTCGAGACCTCCGCCACCATCCTGGCCAGGTCTGATGCCGCAAGTTCCGGCGCTGCCGGGGCCAGTTGTTCCGGGGGGCTGATGGTTGTGTCGCTCACGGATACTCCGATGTCGGCGGGCCGATCGGTCAATGTTACTGGCGAGTATACATGGCTGATCCGCCCCTGAGGAGGTATTGCGGGCATCTTGCGCGGGCGCTGTGTCGGCCGTGAACCGCCTGCCCAGCTCAAGTTGCCTGGCCGGACGCCGATGCAAAGGGCGTCCAGCGTCAATGCTCAGCGTCTGCAATTCAGCGATTAAGGGGAACGTCGATGGAGGCGATCGATGAGATCGTTGCCGAGTTCTTGGTCGAGTCACATGAGAACCTCGACCAACTCGACACCGACCTTCTTGCTTTGGAGCAGGACCCTACGTCGCGGGACCTCCTAGGCAGCGTTTTCCGCACGATTCACACCATTAAGGGGACCAGCGGTTTCCTGGCGTTCCATCGGCTTGAGCAACTTACCCACGTGGGCGAGAACCTGCTCAGCCGGCTGCGGGACGGCAAGATCCAGCTGAATGAGCAGCGCACCAGCGCATTGCTGAGCATGGTGGATGCGGTCCGTGGTCTGCTCGGCGAGATCGAGCGGACCGGCGTCGAAGGCGACGCCGACCACACCGAACTCGCCAGCCGACTGGCGGCCTTGCTTGAGGGTGACGCTCCGCAAGCCTCGGTCCCGGATCAAGCTGCCGAGGAGCCGGAAAGCGCTCCCGTCAAGGTGAAGGCTGCGGTCAAGACCGTGGCCGCCAAGCCCGCTCCGGTCGAACCCGCCCCGGTCGAGGCCGTCGTAGCGGCTGCAGTCGAGGTCGAGGTGGAGGTAGCTGTCCCGGTGGCGGTAACTGTCCCGGCGACCCCGCCTGTCAGCGCAGCTAGCACCCCGAGCCGGCCCAGCAGTCCCAACCCGGTCAGTCCGCCGATCGGCGACGTCCTGGTCGAATCGGGCAGCGCCAGCCGCGACGAGGTGGAGTTCGCCGGGATCCAGCAGGGCATGGGCGATGAGCGCAAGCTCGGCGAGATCCTGGTCGGAAACGGTGCCGCCACAGTCGATGCGGTGGACGGCGCGTTGCGGTCCCAGGCTCAGGGCCACGGTCCGGAAGGGCGCCGCTCGGTCGTCGAGAGTTCGGTCCGGGTGGACGTCGAACTACTGGACACCCTGATGCGGATGGTCGGCGAACTGGTGCTCTCCCGCAACCAGCTCGTCTCCGAACTGGAAGACCAGAAGGACACCGCGCTGGCCCGTTCGGCACAGCGGCTGTCTCTGGTGACCAGTGAACTGCAGGAACAGGTGATGAAGACCCGCATGCAGCCGGTCGACACCGTCTGGTCCAAGCTTCCCCGCGTCGTCCGCGACCTGTCCCGCCAGTGCGGGCGTCAGGTGCGGTTGGAAATGGAAGGCCGCGACACCGAGCTGGACCGCAGTGTCCTGGAAGCGATCAAGGATCCGCTGACTCACCTGGTGAGGAACGCGATCGACCACGGCATCGAGCCGCCCGAGGCACGCGTCGCGGCCGGCAAGGAAGCCGAGGGCACCCTGCTGCTGCGCGCGTATCACGAAGCCGGTCAGGTGCACCTGGAGATCGTCGACAACGGCGCTGGGATCGATCCGCGAATCATCGCCGCCAAGGCCCTCGAACGTGGCCTGGCCTCGGTTGCCGAGCTGGAACGGATGAGCCCGCGCGAAGTGATCCAGTTGATCTTCCTGCCCGGTTTCTCCACCGCCGGCACGGTCACCAACGTGTCCGGCCGTGGGGTCGGGATGGACGTGGTGAAGACCCGGATCGAGGGCATCGGCGGTTCGGTCGATGTGATCAGCAACAAGGGCACCGGCTCTACCTTCCGGCTGACCATTCCCTTGACGCTGGCCATCATTCCCGCCTTGACCATCGGCTGTGCCGGCCGACGGTACGCGATTCCGCAGGTCAGTGTCCTGGAGCTGGTTCGGTTGGCGGGCGAGCACGCCCGTGGCGGGATCGAACACATCTCCGGCGCCCCGGTCTACCGGCTGCGCGGCACGCTGCTCCCGCTGGTGCGCCTGGACGAGCAGCTCGGCCTGGTCCCGGTTGATACCGCCGAACTGCACGGGAATGCCCAACCCGGGACGGCCGCGGACGAGGCACCTCGGGACGAGAGCCATGCCACCGAGGACGCCCGCGGCGGGTTCATCGTCGTCCTGCAAGCCGAGCAGCACCGATTCGGACTGGTGGTGGACGACGTCCTGGACACCCAGGAGATCGTCGTCAAGCCGCTGGGCCGGCACCTCAAGGGTCTGCCGATGTACGCCGGGGCAACCATCCTCGGTGACGGGTCCGTCGTCCTGATTCTGGACGCCACCACCGTCGCCCGCCGGGCCGACGTGCTGGCCTCCACCGCAGGCGCCGCCAGCACCGGAGCTCACGAGGAGTCCACCGCCATCGATCCGGTCCTGGTCGTCGAACTGGCCGGTGGCCGGCAGGCCGCCATTCCGCTGGACATGGTCACCCGGCTGGAGGAGATCCCGCAGGCCTCGATCGAGAAGGTCGGTGGCCGGGAAGTGGTCCAGTACCGCGGCCACATCATGCCGATGGTTCGCCTGGCCAACTTGTTGGGCGCGTACGGCGAGGACGAGGCGTCCGACCGAGTGCAGCTCGTGGTCTATACCCGCGGTGAGCGCAGTGTCGGCTTCGCTGTCGAGCGGATCATCGACATCGCCACCGAACGGTCCGGTTCTCGCTCGGACATTGACGACCACGCCCTGCTCGGGTCGGTCGTGGTCGGCGAACGGGTGGTTGAGCTGCTCGATGTTCAGGCCGCTGTGCTGGCCGCCGACCCCGTGTTCTACCAAGAGGCGTCATGACGCCGCCGCTCAGCTTCCATGTCGGAAAACCCCGTCGGGCATGGAGGCAGCAGTCGCCCGTCCGGCCGTGACCGACCAAATTCAGCTGTCCTTGATCGAGAGGGAATCACCATGCAGGCGCTCGTCGTAGACGACTCCCGCGCTATGCGCGCGATTCTCACCCGACTGATGACGGGGTTCGGGTTCGACGTGGTCCAGGCGGGTGACGGCGCGGAGGCGCTGGCCCTGCTGGACGGCGGGCTGATGCCGGACGTTGCCCTGGTGGACTGGAACATGCCGGTGATGGACGGGCTGACCTTCATCAAGTCCTGCCGGGCCCGGGCCGACCTGCGGCAGATCACGCTGATGATGGTGACCACCGAGAGCGAGCAGAACCAGATCGCTCGGGCCTTGGCCGCCGGCGCCCACGAATACGTGATCAAGCCGTTCACCGATGAGGTGATAGCTGAGAAGCTCACCTTTCTCGGACTGGTGGTGGCGGCATGACGGCCGGCAAGCCGATCCGGGTCCTAGTCGTCGACGACTCGGTGGTGATCCGTCGACTGGTCAAGGAGATCCTGGACGCCGACCCCCGGATCGACGTCGTCGGCACCGCGCAGAACGGCCAGATCGCCCTGGCCAAGATGGCCGAGCTCAAGCCCGACGCGGTCACCCTGGACATCGAGATGCCGATCATGGACGGCATCTCCTGTCTTCGCGAGCTGCGCAAGATCTACGCTCGCATGCCGGTGGTGATGTTCTCCACGCTGACCGAGCGGGGCGCCGCGTCGACGATGGATGCGCTCGCGGCGGGTGCCAGCGACTACGTCACCAAGCCGTCGAATGTCGGCAGCGTCGCGGAGAGCCGAAAGAACATCTCCGATCAGCTGATCCCGAAACTGATTGCGCTGACCGGAGCCCGCCGCCTGGTGGTCCGCACCGGGCCACTGCCGCCACCGACACCGGTACCCAGCGCCGAACGGGCTGCCTCGGGCGGTCGTCGAACCACCCCGTTTGCGGTCCTCGCGATCGGTAGCTCGACCGGCGGGCCGGATGCCCTGGCCGTGATCCTCCGGACGCTGCCCGGCGACCTGCCGGTGCCGGTCGTGGTCGTGCAGCACATGCCGCCGGTCTTCACCCGAATGCTCGCTCAGCGGCTGGACAGCATCTGCGCCCTGTCCGTCACCGAGGCTGCCGACGGTGATCTGGTCGAGCGTGGCCGAGTGCTGATCGCACCTGGTGGCAGTCATCTGGAACTGCGTACCAAGGGCGCCACCATCGTCGCCCACCTGACCGACGCACCACCGGAGAACTTCTGCCGACCCGCTGTCGACGTGCTGTTCCGCTCGGTCTCCGCGATCTACCGCAATCGGACGCTCGGAGTGGTGCTGACCGGAATGGGCCGAGACGGCGCCCTCGGTGCAGCCACGATCAGGAACGCAGGGGGAGAGATGTTCGCCCAGGACGAGGCCAGCAGTGTGGTCTGGGGCATGCCGGGGGCGGTAACCACGGCCGGTCAAGCCGATCGGGTGCTCCCGCTCGATCAGATGTCCGCTCAGATCACTTCTGCACTGATGAAGAACCAAGATCGGTCGTCGGGCCGACAGAGCAGCCCACCGATGCCGAGTGGAGTTGGCGCATGAGCCTGACTGAGACCGACTTCGCCTTCGTTACCGGCCTGGTCCGGCAACGCAGTTCGATAGACCTACAGCCGGGCAAGGAGTACCTGGTCGAGTCGAGGCTCGCCCCGGTGGCCCGGCAATACGGTGACCGAGACGTGAACGCACTGGTCGGCCGGCTGCGGGCGGGTGACGCCGCGCTCAGCGAGGCCGTCGTCGATGCCCTGACCACCAACGAGACCTCCTGGTTTCGCGACAGTCACCCGTTCTCCGCGTTCGCCAAGACGCTGCTTCCGGAGGCCGCTGTCCGGGCTAACGGGCAGGTGGTGAACATCTGGTCGGCCGCGTGCTCCAGCGGCCAGGAGGCCTACTCGCTGGCGATGGTGGCGTTGGACTGGCTGCCGGCGAATCCCGGCTTCCAGGTCAAGATCACCGGAACCGACATCTCGCAGACCATGGTTGATCGAGCCCGAGAAGGCCGGTTCAGCCAGCTGGAGGTCAATCGCGGGTTGCCGGCCAAATACCTGGTGCGGCATTTCGAACAGCATGGCCGGGATTGGACGCTGCGACCTGAAATCCGGGCGATGGCCAGGTTCGAGCGAGGCAATCTCGCTCAGCCTCCGGTCGGCGTCCCGCAGTGTGACATCGTCTTCCTGCGAAACGTGCTGATCTACTTTGATCTGGCCACCAAACGCGCTGTCCTGCAGAACGTTCGACGGGTTCTCCGGCCGGGGGGATTCCTCGTGCTGGGTGGTGCGGAAAGCGCCCTCAGCCTGGACAACGCCTTCCACCGGCTCGAAGTCGAAAAAGTCGTGGTCTTCCGGCACGGAGGAGGAGCCTCGTGAGCGTATTTACTGATCTCGCCGACCACACCAGAGCCGAACTCGATCTCATTCTGACCGATGTCCTGTCCTCGGTGCTGGCCGAGGAGGCCGTCGCCACGACCAACGAACTTCCGCAGGGCCCGTTGGCGGTGGCCCGGCTGGCGATCCACGACCAGCTCGACCACGGCTACGCAGTGGTGGAAGTTCGGGCCGGGGTGTCGCTGGCCCGGGTGATCGCCGCCCGCATGCTGTCGGTCGCGTCGCCGGCCCCGGACGACATCATGGACGCCGTCGCTGAACTCGGCAACATCGCCGGTGGCAACGTGAAAACCCTGCTTTGTCACCATGCGCGACTGTCGCTGCCGACGTCAGAGATCACCGAACAGGCGCCGTTCGCAGTATCCGAACCACAGGATGGCGGCGCCTATGTACGAGCCATTGTGCTGGGGCACGTCGCCCAGTTGGCGATCCGACCGGATGCTGCCATCGACGGCCTGATCTGGCCGCCCATCTGTCCCGACGAGATCCTGGAGAGATCCACGTGAAGATCCTGATTGCCGATGACAGCAAAGCAATGCGGATGATCGTGATTCGTACGATGCGCCAGGCCGGACTCGAGGGCCACAAGCTTCTCGAGGCGGAGAACGGGGCCGAGGCCCTCAAGATGGCCAAGGCAGAATCCCCCGACCTCATCCTCTCCGACTGGAACATGCCGGAGATGAACGGGATCGAGTTCCTGCGTGCGCTCCGAGCCAGTGGCTCAACCACCCCGTTCTGCTTCGTCACCTCGGAGGGATCCGAAGAGATGCGAACCGCCGCCGAGCAGGCCGGTGCGCTCGGCCTGATCGCCAAGCCGTTCACCCCGGAGGCGTTCGCCGAGACCCTGTCTCAGGTGGTGTCGGCATGAGCGTTTCACTCGAGCACTCACCAATGCCGAACCGGCACGCCGTCCGAAACACCATTCAGGATCTGATCGGTCGGGACGTCGATCTCTCCGACGGCAACCCGCCCGAGGCCAAGTCCACCAACGTGGTCGCGGTCTATGTCACGGACAAGCTGGCCACCTCGGCGATCTCGATCGTTGATCTGGAATGTGCTGCCCGGCTCGGTGGTTCGCTAGGAATGGTGCCGCGGATGGTGGTGGACGAAGCGATCAAGGCGCGGGAACTACCCACCACTCTGGAAGAGAATTGCTACGAGGTGCTCAACGTTCTCGCGGCGGTCTTCAACCTACCGAACGCTCCGCACGTCCGGCTGTATCAGATGTACGGGCCCAATGCCTCGCTGCCGCCGGACATCGCCGCACTCGGAGCGATGCTCGGCTCCCGGATGGATGTCGAGCTGAAGATCGCCGGGTATGGCACCGGGCTGCTGTCTATCGTCGTGCGATGATGACGGAGACGTCGGCCGGCGCCGCGCCGAAGGCAGGCTTGGTACGCAACGTGCGAGTCGGTCGGCAAGGCATCTACGACGCTAGCCGGACGCTCCTGGCCTATGAGTTGTTGTTTCGCTCCTATGACGGCTTGGGTGACTCACCGGTGGCCGGGGAACGAGCGACGTCCCAAGTGATCGCGTCGACGTTCGGCACCTTCGGCCTGGACAACATCGCCAACGGCCGGCCGGTCTTCATCAACTTCACCCGGGCGTTCCTGACCGGGGTCATTCCGATTCCGGTGGAGCCGGCCGGTGTGGTGATCGAAGTGCTGGACAACATCGTCGTTGACAGTGAACTGCTTGCCGGGCTGGCGGCGTTGCGGGACGAGGGCTACCGCATCGCCGCAGCCGACTACTGTGGTGAGCCCGAGCACAACGAGCTGCTGGAACTCGTCGACTACGTCAAGATCGATGTCAGCGTCCATCGCCCGGAACTACTGGCGCAGATGGCTGAGCGAGTCCAGGGCTACGGCGCTGCTCTGGTGGCGACTCAAGTGGACGACGAGGAGACCCTGCGCGACTGTGTCGCCTTGGGGTTCGAGTTGTTCCAGGGGCCGATGCTGCAGCGGCCGACGGTGCTGGAACGGCGCACGCTGTCTCCCAGCCAACTGATCTGCGCGCGACTGCTCAGCGATCTGGCCGATCCCGAGGCGAAGATCGAACGCGTCGTCCAGTTGGTCGGCAGCGATCCAGGGCTCACCATGCGGCTGTTGCGGTCGGCGAACTCCGCCGCGTCGGCCACCACGAGCGAAATCACGTCCCTGCGCCAGGCGCTGGTGATCATCGGACCGCGCCGGCTGCGTTCCTGGGTGGTGCTCACCTTGCTGGAAGGCGGGGCCACCACCTCCTCGTCCGATGGACTCTGGAGCGTTCTGGCGCGAGCCTTCACCTCCCAGCGCCTCGGTGGCGCTCGCTCGGATCTCGCCTTCACCATCGGTTTGCTCTCCGGTGCGGCCGAACTGCTCGGCGTCGAACCAGAGGTGGTTGCCGACGGTGCCGGGATCAACAACGAGGCTCGGGCCGCCTTGCTGGAAGGTGAGGGCGAAGCCGGTCGGGCACTGATCGCGGTGCTGGCTCACGAGCGGGACGACGACGAGGGTGTGGCCAGCACCGGTCTCTTGCTCTTCGACGTCTCCCGGGCGTATCTGGAATCCCTGAGCGAGTCGCTCAAGCTGGTCACGGAAATCAACGGCTAACCACCCTTCCCGTGATCATGCACGGTTGTCCACCGACAACCCGTGATCATGCACGGTTGCCCACCGACAACCCGCGATCATGCACGGTTGCCCAACGTCAAAGCGGGCAACCGTGCATGATCACGGCAATGCCGGTGAGTTAAGTCGCCACGGGACCCCTGACCAATAGCCGTGATCATGCACGCTTGCTCGTCAGGCCAGGGCACGCCGGCGCTGACGCGCCTCCCAAGTGCATGATCACGGGTCGAAGCGGAGCAGATGCGGCCTCAGGCAACCTCACCAGTTACTCCAGCGCTTAACTCACCGGCATTGATGATCACGGCAGAAGACGGGCAGGGTCGAATAAGTCAGCAGGGTCGACGCGGGCACGAAATGGGTGACTCGGCCGGTCAGTTGCGGGCGGCGGCCTCGCCATCCATCCGGTCCCAGTACTCCTGGGCCCGCCGGTGCCAGCGGTTGCGGCGGTCGTGGAACGCGGCCGCCGCCCGCAGCCCGGGCCAGTCATGGTCGAGCAGTTCGACCGGAAGCTCGGGGTCGAGGAAGGGAAAGTGCCGCCAGTCCTGGATCAGCTGGACCTGGCGGACGAACGCCTCCTGATCGGACCCGACCTTTGCGGTGTCGAGCTGGTCGATGAAGGCCAGGTAGCGCTTCTCTACGTCGTCCAGGTCCCAGGCGGCCTTGAGCAGCTTGGGCGCGTCGCCGATTCCCGCGGAGGTCCCGGTCCAGGCGAACGCCCGCCCAGCGAGGTCGAGTTCGTCGATCACGGCGCGAACGGCGTCCTCCTTGCTGGGGTCCGGGACGATCCACAACCCCGGGGACGGCGAGCCCAGGCCCAGCCAGGTCAGCCGGGTCCGCAGCCGGTGCCGCAGTTGCCGCTGGCTCTCCGGCACGCCGACGGTGACCACCAGCCAACGGCCGTCCCAGGCGTGCGTGTCGCGCATGAAGCCGTAGATCCGCTCGGTACCCTCGGTCAGCAGGGCGCTTCCGGTCTCGGTGAGTTGCCAGCGCACTCGCCGTCCGTGCCGGGTGGAGATCAGCAGCCCCTCGGCGGCCGTGCGGGCCAGCGCCTGCCGGGCGGCCTTGGCCTCGATCCCGAGCGCGGCCATGGCATCCACCAAAGTGCCGGTCCAGACCTCACCTCCGCGGGGGTGAACGAATTCGCCCAGCAGGGTGAGCAGAATCGATCGTGCGCTGGGCGCAGTGCTCTCGCGCTGCCGGCCGGTCTCGCTCGTCTCCACGCCTCACCTCGCAGTTGCTTGGCACTTCGTCGGGTTCATTCAACAAGTCGGTGTCCCACAGTGTCACAGGAAAGGCGGGTCCGGAGAGCCTCGACCCGGCGTGCAGTGGATCACCTGGCGTGGCGTCGTGCCGTTGGACGATCCGATCCGATTAAATACTACAGAGGCTTGACGCATCACGTAACGATCGTCGACTATCAAGTCGCCAGGATCTCCTCGCCACAACGGAGTGAGCCATGACTGTCAGCGAAAAGCTCGCCCCCACCTCGAACGCCCCAGCGGCAGTCAGTTTCGCGACGTCCCCGCAGCAGTACCGGCACTGGCGGTTGGACGTGGTCGGCGAGATCGCCACCGCCACCCTCGCGGTCACCGAGGACGGCGGGCTGGTCCCCGGGTACGAGCTCAAGCTCAACTCTTACGACCTCGGCGTCGACATCGAGCTGTACGACCTGGTGCAGCGGTTGCGCTTCGAGCACCCGGAAGTCCGGTCGGTGGTAATGACCGGCGGCCTGGAGCGGATGTTCTGCGCCGGTGCCAACATTCGGATGCTGGCACAGTCCACGCACGCGTGGAAGGTCAACTTCTGCAAGTTCACCAACGAGACCCGCAACGGCATCGAGGACGCGACGGCCAACTCCGGGCAGACCTGGATCGCCGCGCTCAACGGGACGGCGGCCGGCGGCGGCTATGAACTCGCCCTGGCCTGCGACCAGATCATCCTGGTGGACGACGGCTCCTCCACCGTCTCGCTGCCCGAGGTCCCGCTGCTCGGCGTCCTGCCCGGGACCGGAGGCCTGACTCGGGTGGTGGACAAGCGGCACGTCCGCAAGGACCGCGCCGACATGTTCGCCACCAAGTCCGAGGGCTACCGCGGCAGCACCGCGGTCGAATGGGGCCTGATCGACGCGACCGTCCCGCGCAACGCCTGGAGCGAGGAGATCCGCCGCCGCGCCGACGCGGCCGCCGCCACCTCGTCCCGGCCGGTCGACGCCCGTGGCGTCACGCTGACCGCGCTGCAGCGCACCGATGACGAGGGCAGCATCCGCTACCCGTACCTGAGCGCGAGCATCGATCGGGGTGCCCGCCGCGTCGACATCACGGTCGAGGGACCGTCGGCGCCACCACCGGCCGATGCGGCCGGGGTGCTCGCGCAGGGCGTCGACTACTGGCCGCTGGCCATGACCCGTGCCCTCGACGACCTGATCCTGCATCTGCGCACGAACGAGATCGACCTTGGCACCTGGGTGTTCCGAGCGGTCGGTGACAGCGATGCCGTGCTGGCATACGACGAGCAGTTGCGGGAGCTGTCCGGCGACTGGTTCGTGAACGAGGTCGTCCAGTACTACAAGCGCACGCTCAAGCGCCTGGACGTGACCAGCCGCAGCCTGATCGCGGTGATCGACCCGGGCACCGCCTTCGCCGGCCTGCTGGCCGAACTCGCGCTGGCGGCCGACCGGCAGTACATGCTGACCGGCGTCTACGAGGACGTCGATCCGGAGGCCGACCCCGCGGTCCTTCGGCTGAGTGCGGCCAACGACGGGCTGTTCCCGATGGGCAACGGCCTGTCCCGGCTGCAGTCGCGGTTCTGGGGCCACGACGACCAGCTCGACGCGGTCCGCAGCAGCCTCGGCAAGCCGCTGGACGCCGACGCCGCGGTGGAACTCGGCCTGGTGACGATGGCGCTGGACGACCTCGACTTCGACGACGAGATCCGGATTGTGCTGGAGGAACGGGCCGCGCTCTCGCCCGATGCCCTGACCGGAATGGAAGCAAACCACCGTTTCGTCGGCCCGGAGTCGATGGAGACGAAGATCTTCGGCCGGCTCACCGCCTGGCAAAACTGGATCTTCATCCGGCCGAACGCCTCCGGACCTGAAGGCGCTCTGAGACGCTACGGAACGGGCCAGAAGGGCGACTACGACCTGAAGCGAGTGTGACCATGTCTGGAACCGAATTCAATGCCGGCAGCTGGCTGACCACTCGCCACGTGCTCGCCGGCCGGGGCGCGGCGATTGCCGTCCGCGGGCCGGAACAGCTCACCTACGAGGCACTCTCACAGCGGGTCGGGGTGGTGGCCGCCGGTCTGCGGGCGCTCGGGTTGCGCCGCGACGACCGGATCATCTTCGTCACCAACGACGACGTACCGATGTTCACCGGCATCCTGGCCGCCTTCACCGCCGGCTTCGTCGCCGTCCCGGTCTCGACCATGCTCGGCGCCCGGGAGCTCGGTGAGATCATCGCCGACTCGGGTGCGGTGGTCGTAGTGGCCAGCGCGGCGTACCGGGTGCAGATCGAGCAGGCCGTGCTCGGTGCCGCGGAACTTCGCTACCTGATCTGTGACGGCGACGAGCCGATGACGGCTCCGGGTCAGGCGCAGTCGAGCACCTGGCCCGAGCTGGTCGCCCGCGGCGAGCAGCAGCCGGTGGACCTGCGCGAGCCGGCCGCGACGACGGACGACTCGTGGGCGTTGTGGCTCTACACCTCGGGCACCACCGGCTCGCCCAAGGGCGCCATGCACCGGCATGCCAACATCCGGCACGTCTGCGAGACCTACGGAAACCAGGTTCTCGGCATCCGCCCGGACGATGTCTGCTTCTCCATCGCCAAGCTGTTCTTCGCCTACGGCATCGGCAACTCGATGTTCTTCCCACTCGCAGTGGGAGCGAGCACGCTGCTGGAGCCCCGCCGGCCGACCCCCGCGGTGGTTGAGGAAAGACTTCGGAACGACGCACCGACGCTGTTCTTCGGCGTCCCGACGTTCTTCGCCGCGTTGCTGGCCAGCGATCTGACCGACGGCACGTTCAGCTCGGTCCGGCTCGGTATCTCGGCCGGCGAGGCGCTTCCGGCCGCGCTGCAGCAGCGGTTCTCCGAGCGCTTCGGGTTCCAGATCATCGACGGGATCGGCTCGACCGAGGCACTGCACATCTTCCTGTCCAACGTTCCGGAGGACATCCGCCCCGGCACCACCGGGCGACCGGTCCCCGGCTACGAGATCGAACTGCGCGACGCCGAGGGAACCCTCGTGACGGCCGGCGAACCCGGCTCGCTGTACGTCCGGGGGGAATCGATCGCGCTGGGCTACTGGCGTCGCACCGACGCGAGTCGCACCGTTTTCGTCGGTGAGTGGCTCAGCACCGGAGACACCTACGTGTGCTCCAGCGAGGGTCTCTACACCTGCCTCGGGCGCAGCAACGACCTGCTCAAGGCCGGTGGTATCTGGGTCTCGCCGAGCGAGGTCGAGGCCAGACTGCTGCAGCACCCGGCGGTCGCCGAGGTCGCCGTGGTCGGGCTGCCGGACGAGAACGGCCTGGACAAGCCGGTGGCTGCGGTCGTCCTGCGGGCCCCGGCCACCGAGGACGAGCTGATCCGGTGGTGCCGCGCGGACCTGGCCTCGTTCAAGCGGCCGCGACACATCATCTTCGTCACCGAGCTCCCGAAGACCGCTACCGGCAAGTTGCAGCGCTTCCGGGTTCGAGAACTGGTCGCCGGCCTCGACGCTGGAGCAGGCCTGGAAACCAGCAGCGCGGGGACCTCGGTGGTCGGCTGATGGCGACCGTCGACGTCGATGTGCTGATTGTCGGCGCCGGCCCGGTCGGCCTGTTCGGCGCCTACTACGCCGGCGTCCGCGGCCTGCGGACGGCGGTGATCGACTCGCTCAGCCAGGTCGGCGGCCAGGTCACGGCGATGTACCCGGAGAAGCAGATCTTCGACATCGCCGGGTTCCCCGCCGTCTCCGGCCGGACCCTGATCGGCAACCTGGTCGAGCAGGCCGCTGCCTATCACCCGGTCTACCTGCTCGGGCAGGAGGCGCAGCGGCTGGAACGGGTCTCGCCCGGCGAGGGACGAGCGGACCTGCTCGTGGTCCAGACCAGTTCCGGTACCCAGATCACCACCCGAACGATTGTGATCACCGGTGGCATCGGCACGTTCACTCCCCGCCCGCTTCCGGCCGGCGAGCACTTCCTCGGCCGCGGCCTGGAGTACTTCGTCCCGTCCTCGACCGAGTACGCCGACAAGGACGTCGTGGTGGTCGGCGGTGGGGACAGCGCCGTCGACTGGGCGCTGATGCTGCACCCGATCGCGCGATCGGTCACCGTGGTCCACCGGCGAGCCGCGTTCCGGGCGCACCCGGGTTCCCTGGAACAGCTCCGGGCGTCCCCAGTGGAGATCATCGTCAACGCCCAAGTGGCGACCACGACCGGGGACGGCGAGCTGGAGAGCGTCGAGGTCACCACCCCGGGTGCCGACCCGCGCCGGCTGCCGTGCCAGAAACTGGTTGCGGCGCTGGGATTCACCGCCAACCTCGGGCCGCTGCGGGAGTGGGGCCTGACCCTGCACGACAACCGGCATCTGGTGGTCGATTCCGCGATGCGGACCAACCTGGACGGCATCTACGCCGCCGGTGACATCACCGAGTACGACGGCAAGATCCGGCTGATCGCCGTGGGGTTCGGCGAGGTGGCGACCGCGGTGAACAACGCGGCGGTGCACATCGACCCGAGCACGCAGCTTTTCCCGGGGCACTCAACCGACAACCCGACGTCCGTACCGCAGCCGGTCACGGCCTGATCGCCGGACTGGCGCAGAGGAGATCACATGCCATACGTCATCGCGGCCGCGTGCATCGACGTGATGGACAAGTCCTGCATCGAGGAGTGCCCGGTCGACTGCATCTACGAGGGCGACCGCAAGCTGTACGTGAACCCCAAGGAGTGCATCGACTGCGGTGCCTGCGAACCGGTCTGCCCGGTCGAGGCCATCACTCAGGACCGCCGCGTCGCCCCCGAGTTCACCGACTTCATCGAGGACAACCGCCGGTTCTTCACCGAGATACTGCCCGGCCGGGACGCTCCGCTCGGGGCTCCCGGCGGGGCGCACAAGACCGGCGCCATCGGAGTGGACACGCCGATGGTCGCCGACCGCTAGGAGATCCGCATGCTCGACGGCCTGCCGCTCATCGACGTGCACGTGCATGTCCCGAAGCTGGATACCCTGCGTCCGGCCTGGTTGCAGTGGGCCCGCGATTTCGGGCCGGACGGAATTCTGACCGACGTCTGGGACGCCGAAGGCAGACCCCGCCCGGATCGTCTGGACGAGCTGTTCGCCGGCCAGGGGGTGGACGTCGCCGTGCTGTTCTGCGAGTACAGCCCGAAAGCCACCGGGATGCAGACTTTCGAGGACCTGCTGCCGATGGTCGAGCACAACCCGCAACGGTTCCGGCCGATGGCCAACGTCAATCCACACCTGCACTTCCCGATCGCCGCGGAGGTCCGTCGCCAGCTGGCGCTCGGTGCCGCCGGGCTGAAGTTGCATCCCGTGCACGGTGGGTTCACCTGCGATGACGCCGCGCTCTACCCGGCCTATCAGGTACTGGAGGAGAGCGGAGCGCCGCTGGTGGTGCACTGCGGCACCAGTTCCTTCCCCGGCTCGGCCAACGAGAACGCCGACCCACGGTTCCTGCTCCCCGTGGTGCGGGACTTCCCCGGCCTGAACGTGGTTCTCGCGCACGGCGGGCGCGGCTGGTGGTACGACGCGGCGGCCTTCATGGCCCTGTCCACCGACACCGTCTGGCTGGAGCTCTCCGGGCTGCCGCCGAAACGACTGCCGGAGTACTACGCTCGCTACGACCTGGTTCGGCTGGCCCGACGGTGGATCTTCGGCACGGACTGGCCGGGCGTCCCCGGGGTGGCTGCGAACGCCCGCGCGGTGGCCGAGCTCGTCGGTCAGGAAACCGCCCGGCTGGTGCTCGGCGGCAACGCAGCGGCGGTCTATCTCGGGTTGCCCCCGGTCGGACCGGCCCAACCAGAAATGAGCTGAGCGATGCCCGTGTACCGGCTGGACGACCTGGTGCCGAAGATCGACCCGGAGGCCTACGTGCATCCCGACGCGGTGGTGATCGGCGCCGTCACCATCGGCGCCGGCTCCTCGGTGTGGCCGACCGCGGTCCTGCGGGCGGACTTCGGCCGGATCGAGATCGGCGAGCGCACCTCGATCCAGGACGGCACGGTGCTGCACACGACCGAGGAGTGGCCGACCGTGATCGGTAACGAGGTCGTGGTCGGGCACAACGCCCACCTCGAGGGCTGCCGGGTCGAGGATCGTTGCCTGATCGGCTCCGGCTCGGTGGTGCTGAACCGGGCGGTGGTCCGGACCGGATCCGTGGTCGGGGCGAACGCGCTGGTGCCGGAAGGGCGGGAGATCCCGAGCGGGCACCTCGCACTCGGCACCCCGGTCCAGCTGCGACCGCTGGCGGGCAAGACCCAGGCCGAGTGGATCGACTTCGGGGTCGCCGAGTACGTGGCCAACGCCCGGCGCTACCGGCACGGCCTGCACCGGATCGACACCCCCGAGGTTCGAGGAGGAACCGATGATTGACGACACCATTCGCGGCCGGCCGGCCGCCGAGCTGACCGACGAGGAGCTGGAACAGCAGGGCACCCAGGCGCACGCCACCCGGAACTGGGTGTTCCTGCACGGCAGCGCCGAGCAGTTCGCCCGGCACACGACGCGGATGCTGGAGTTGGAGAACGAGTACCTCCGGCGCTTTCCCAAGCGGACCTGGCAGGGGACCGGTGGCGGGCCCGGTGGTCCGCAGGACGCCACCGCCCGGCCCGTCGATCCAGCCCGCGCCCTGCTGATCCGGATCCGTGAGCAAGGCGGGCGGATGCACAAGCTCGAAGCCCACCAGGCGGCCCGGGAGGTGGGGCTGGAACGCAGCGGGCTGGCGGCTCTCTACAAGGCCGATCCGCCCTTGCTGGCCACCGAAGGCGAATACCGGGTGATCACCGAGGCCGGGCTGGGCCGGATCGGATCAACGACATGACGGACGCCGAGCCGACGTTCTACGGCCTGCGACTGGAGAACCGCGCCGACCGGACGATCGTCACCCTGCACCGGCCCGACGTGCGCAACGCCATCGACGCGGAGATGGTCACCAGCCTGCATGCGATCTGCGCCGAGCTCGAAGGCCGTCCCCGGCCAATGATTCTCACCGGCGGAACGGAGATCTTTGCCGGCGGAGCCGACATCGCGCAGCTGCGCGAGCGGACCGCGGTAGACGCGCTGGCCGGAATCAACAGTACGATCTTCGACCGGATCGCGGCCCTGCCGATGCCGACCGTCGCAGCCGTGGCCGGCCCAGCCATCGGCGGCGGAGCCGAGCTCGCCTATGCCTGCGACTTCCGAATCGTCACGCCCACCGTGAGATTCGCCAATCCGGAGGCGCAATTGGGCATCATGGCGGCCGCCGGTGCCTGCTGGCGGCTGCAGGAACTGGTCGGCGAGCCCTTGGCCAAGGAGGTGCTGCTGGCCGGCCGGTCGATCGACGCTCAGCTGGCCCTGGCGCGCGGTCTGGCGAACGAGATCGCGGAGCCGGAGGCCCTGCTCGCGACCGCGAACGCCTGGGTCGACCGGGTCCTCACGGCGGCCCCGCTGGCCCTGCGACTCACCAAAGCGGCTCTGAGAGTGCCACGTTCGGCGCATCCTCTGATCGACAACATCGCCCAGGCCGTGCTGTTCGAGACCGACGAGAAGGCCCTCCGGATGGACCGGTTCCTGAAGCGCGAGCGCACCTGACCAGGTGCCCCCCCTGCCACCTTCAGCCGCCACCCTAAGATGGACATATGTCGACGAATCCGGGTCTATCGGCCCACCAGGACGCCGAATCTCCAGGAACCGGCCGGGGGAGAGGCATCGGTGCGGCGATCGTGGGATTCTTCGCAATTTCCTGGTTCGCCTGGGGGTCGGCCGAGCCGACCGCAGCCGCAGTCACGGTCCTGATCCGGACCGGCACCGCGGTCGGTCTGCTGGTCATCGTCCTCGGCGCGGTTCTGGCCGTGCGCAGTCCGGCCGGCTCCTCGGTGATGGCCGATCCGGTCGCCAGCCGTCGGTACGGGATCATCGTCGGCCTCGAGTTCGGGCTGATCGGCCTCGGCTCGGCGGTGCTGGGCGCCGTCGGCTGGACGGAATGGATCCCGGTCGCCGTCTGTCTCGGAGTGGGCCTGCACTTCTTCCCGTTGAGCCCGGTGCTGCGTGATCCCGGCCTGATCGTTCTCGGCGCCCTGCTGGTCCTGGTGGCCGCAACTGCCCTGGTCGTCGGCCTGTCCACCGGGGTCGCCGCGGGGACCGTCACCGGGGTCGGGGCCGGGGTGTGCCTGCTGGTCTGGGCGGTGTCGGCACTACTGGATCGCAGCCTGTATCCGGTCAGCCGCGCTTCTGCTGTGCCTGGCTAAATCCTGGTGACGCGCGGATTGGACCACGTGGAGGCACTCGCCATGCGGATGACTGTGACGGTGCCGGCGGGCTTGTCCACGGGCGAGCTGACCCTGCGGCCCTGGACCGAGGATGACGTCGAACCGCTGATCGAGGCGTACCGGGATCCCCTCCTACGCCGCTGGACCAGGGTCCCGGTGACCACCACCGACGAGGCCCGGCACTGGCTCGACCTCCAGAGGCGCGGCCTGGACAGCGCAGAGCGCATCAGTTTCGCCGTCGACGAATCCCGGCCCGACCCGGACGGACTCCGATTGGTGGCGAACGTGGTCCTGAAGCTCGACGCCCGCGACCGCAGTCGCGCCGAGGTCGGCTTCTGGACCGCCGCGCCCGGCCGAGGGCGCGGTATCGCTCCACGTGCCGTCACCGCGCTCACGACCTGGGCCTACGACACCTTCGCCGGCGCGGGGCTGGACCGGCTTGAACTACTGCACGACGAGCTCAACCAGGCCTCGTGCCGGGTCGCCGAGAAAGCTGGGTACGAATTCGACCGGGTCCTGCCCGCCCCCGCGCCCTCTACAGCGAAAGGGCACCTGCACGTCCACCGGCTCCGGTGACCTCCCTCGGCTAGGGCCGGCGGCGCGAATTTCAGATCGCGGCACGCACTCATGTCACACAATGGGGCGGTGGAACAGATCAGGCGGTGGGTGCGGATCGCGGCGGGAATCACCGGGCGCGGTCCGCGGGAGTGGCGGCTACGGGCGGCCGTGGCCGGCCGGACGGTGCTGATCACCGGCGCCTCTGAGGGAATCGGCGAAGCAACGGCTCGCCAGCTCGCCGCGGCCGGCGCCACTGTTCTCCTGGTGGCACGTAACGTCGAACGGCTGGAGCAGGTGCGCGAGGAGATCGTGGCGGCGGGCGGGCACGCCGTCGTCCATCCGGGGGATCTGTCTTCGCCGAACGAGGCCGCCGCGTTGGCCGCGGACCTGGTGACGCGGTACCCCCGGATCGATGTCGTGGTGAGCAACGCCGGCCGTTCCATCCGGCGCTCGGTCGCCGACACCGCTGACCGGTTCCACGACATCGAGCGCACGATGAGTCTCAATCACCTGGGACCGGTCCAGTTGCTGCTGGTGCTGCTGCCGGCGATGCGCGCGAACGGTGGCGGGCACATCGTGAACGTCTCCACCGCCGGGCTGTCCATGACCACGCCGAACTGGTCGGCTTATCACGCCTCGAAGGCAGCGTTCGACACCTGGCTGCGCAGCGTCGCTGTGGAGGTGCGGCGCGACCACGTCACCGTCAGCACGGTCTACCTCAACCTGGTCCGCACCCGGATGAGCGCGCCGACGCTGCAGTATCAGCGGGTCCCGGCGATGTCGGCGGCCGAGGCGGCGCAGATCGTGTGTCGCACGGTGGCGCATCGCCGGTCATGGTGGCCGTGGTGGGCCCGGATCGGTGGGGTCACGTCGGCGGCGCTGCCCGGTACCGTCGAGCGGGCGCTGGTCGCGGGGGTTCGGGCGCTGGATGCCGTCGAGCCGCTGCGGGTACTGGCGGCGGCCGGCTTGTGGCACCCCGGGCGGCTGGTCCGGTTGCTGCGCGCCGGCCGTCGGCACGGGCGCAGCCTCGCCACGGCTCTTGCCGCCGGGCCGCCCGAAGGGCTCGCGCTGGTGGACGCGGACGGACCGGTCACCTACCCGGAACTGGACGCGATGGCCGACGCCTGCGCGGCGAATGCGACTGCCGGGCTCGGCGTTCGGGCCGGCGATCGGGTCGGGCTGGCCTGCGCCGGCCACCGGGGCTTCGTGGCGGCGGCGATCGGGCTGGCCCGGCTGGGCGTCGATGTGGTCCTGATGGCCCCCGATCTGCCCGGCGACCGCGTCGCCGACGTGCTGCGCCGGGAACGGGCCGACGGGTTGGTGCATGAGCCGGGCAGGGCCACCGCCGACCTGCCCTCGATGTCTTGGCCGGAGTTGCTTGCCGGGGGTGTCAGCGGGCCCAGCGGAGCGCAGCCCGTGGCCAAACTCGCTGCGCTGCGACCCAGACGGCCGCGCCCCGGGCGGATGTTCGTGCTGACCTCCGGTACCACCGGGGTACCGCGCAGCGTGTCCCGCCCGCTGCCGCTGGGCATGCTGCTCGGCCCGGTGACCACCCATCTGGCACTGACACCGGTGCGCCGCGGCGAACCGATCGTCGTGGCGGCCCCACCGCACCATGGCTACGGCTTGACCTACCTTGCCGCGGGTCTCGTCCTGGGAGCCCCGGTGGTCCTCGTGCCCGGAGGCGACCCTGACCGGATCCTGAGCGCGGTCGCCGAGCACCGCGCCGGTCTGTTGTTCGCGCTCCCGATCCAGCTGCGCCGGATCTGTGACCTGCCCGCCTCGCGGCGACCGGCCCTCGATTCGCTGCGCGCCGTCATCAGCGGCGCCGCACCGTTGACCGCCGAGCTGTCCGAGCGGCTGCGCGACCGCTTCGGGGATCGAACGTTCAACATGTACGCCACCACTGAGGCCGGCTGGGCGGCGATGGCCACACCCGCGGATCTGCGGGCGGCCCCCGGCACGGTCGGCCGCGCCCCGCGCGGGGTGCGGTTTCGCGTCGTCGAACCGGACGGTAGGCCGCTGCCGCCGGGCGGAATCGGGGAGATCCAGGTCCGGGGCTGGCAGCCGGACGGGCAGTGGCTCGCGACCGGAGACCTCGGCCACGTCGACCTGGCCGGTCGGCTGTTCGTCGACGGCCGGCTCGACGACATGATCGTCTCGGGCGGCGAGAACGTGTACGCCGGCCCGGTGGCCGCGATTCTCACCAGCCACCCCGACGTGGCCGACGCGTTGGTGGTGCCGGTGGCGGATGCCGAGTTCGGTCAGCGGCTGCGGGCCACCGTGGAGGTGCACCCCGGCCGTTCGCTGACCGCCGAGGAGTTGCGCGAGTGGCTGGACGCGCGGCTGTCCCGGGCCGAGCGACCGCGCGAGATCACCGTGGTTACCGCGCTGCGCCGCACGTCGACCGGAAAACCGGTGCGGGACAGCTGATTGCTGAGGGCGCGATCCGGGCAGCAGTACCGTCGCGGGTTCAGCCAGCCCGGCGCAGCCGGAATGGTCCGGGGTACAGCGCGCCGCACTGCGCGCAGCGGGCGTAGTACAGACCGGCCGTAGGGCCGCCGGTCGGGGCCGGCTGTGCGACTTCTTCGCGCCCGCCTTCCAGATGGACGGTCAACTGCGGCCAGGCCGGAACGCAGACGCAGGAGGCCTGGTCGTCTCGGGTGGCACGCTGGGCGTTCACGCCCCGAGGTCCCGGGGTTGGCGCCCCAGCAGCGACGCGACCTGCGTGATTTCCTCGTCGCCGTAGGCGGTGCGGGTTCCCGAGATCGACATCTCGGCGGCCCGGGCGAGATCGTCGAGCCGGTAGGGGCGCGGGCTGACGAACTCCCGTCCGTAGGCGATCAGGTAACGGAGTCGTTCCTCGGCGGCGCGCATGACCGCGCGTTCATGGGCGATCAACCCCAGCAACGGATCCTGGTTGCCCTCCTCCCACTCCAGACGAGTGGCCCCTTCGAACGCCCGCCGCAGGTCATCGATCTCACTGGCCAGCGCTGAGACGGCGTCATGCTCGTTCTCGTCGCTGTCGGCGGGAGCGGGTTCGGGGTAGGGATGCACGATGTCGGCCAGATCGTCCACGATGTCGCGTTTAGGCATGCTGCCACGCTAACCCGATTTTGCGATGATCGCAAAAAATAGTTTCTGTCGCAATCTGTGGAGCGGTACTTCACGAACCTCAGGACGTCGGGCCCTGACCGTTGGCCTGGCGGCCACCGCGGGAGGCGACGTCGAGCCCGACCGAGACCGTGCCGCCCGGTTCCAATGCCTCGGCCCGGCGAACCCAGGCCCGGACCGGCACGAGATAGCCGCCGTCCTTGGGCCACAGCGAGGTCTCCCACTGGCTCGCACCGATCCGGACGACCACCGGCACCATGCCCCAGCCGTAGGTGACGTCCCGGGCGATCTCGCGCACCTCTTCGCACAGCTGGGCCGGCACCGGCACGAAGTAGTGCGGTGCCGGGCCGCGCCACTCGATCAGCTCGTTGTCGAACTCGAAGTCAGCCATGCATCCGGGCTTTCCGGGCTCACGCCACCGTTGGTGTGGAGAACGTCGCGGCGGCGGGCGCTTCCTCGGACGGCATCAGCAGCCACAGGATCGGGTAGAGCAGGATCTGGCTGCCGGGGACGATCAGCAACAGCAGTGTGAAAAGCAGCCGGGCGGGCCACGGGTCAAGCCCGATTCGGCGGCCGAGACCAGCGAACACGCCGCCCAGGACGCGCTCGTCACGGGGACGGATGAGACCTTCGCGGCCGAGGCTCTCGCGAATGCTGTTCATGATTTTCCTCTTTTCAGTGAGTTTGTGCGGGGTCTTGCTGACACCTAGAACTCTGCCGGTTCCGGCTCCTCGGCGACATCGGGGGACACCCTTGCCGGGCCCTGAGTCACCCCCGATCACATCCGGGCCAACGTCCAGGGTTCGTGGAGCATGAGAGGCTCGGCCTGGTCTCGTGCTTGTCGTGGCCATGGCGAGGAGAGGGACGGTCGGATGTGGTTCGAGTCGTTGACCGGGTTCGAGGAGACCGACGGTGCCGGGGTCGTCGACCGGATCCGCGAGGACGGTCCGTTCCTGGAGTCGCTCGTGAATGGCCGCCGGATACGGCGTGGCGATTTCTCCGTCGTCGATCTGGCGGATCTGCGCCACCGTCGTGACAACGGTGACTCTCTCAGCTATGTCGGCGAGACGACGGTCCGCGAACTGATCGCAGACGTGCGTGAGTTGCATGCCGATCCCGCCGCGGCCGGGGCGACCTTTCAGGTGGCATCGCAGTTCAACATGCTGGAGATGATCGACCCGCGGGTCACCCCGGAGTCCGGCATCGATCACTACGAGCTGGACGCCACTCAGGGCCCCGCCTGCGCGGTCGCGTGCGGTGCGGGCACGATTCACCGCAACTACTTCGTGCCGTTCGACCACGACGATCACCTCGTGCGAGGCCAGACGGCTGACCGCCAGCTGAACGGGTTCGCCGATCTGGCCGCGGCTTTGGATCTGGTCGTCGACATGCGCAACGGGTACGCCCTGCTGACACCGGACCAGCTGGAGCGAGTGGGTGAACGGCTGAACGCTGTGACCGAACCACAACGAGACGAGTTGGCCGGGCTGTTGCGGGTCGGCGTATCCGCGGACAGCGAGGTCACCTGGCGCGACGCCGGGCACAGCGTGACCCAGGTGTTCTGCTCGGCGCTGCCCATCGCGTATGCGGGCGGCCGGTTGAGCCAATGGGAACCGTTGGCCCGGCTGGTGCTGGATGCGGCCTACGAGGCGACGTTCGCCGCCGCGGTGCAGACCGCGGTCCGCACCGGGAACCGCACGCTATACCTGACGTTGCTGGGCGCCGGCGCCTTCGGGAATCCGGTGGCATGGGTCCTGGATGCCCTGCAGCGTGCCCTCCGGCTGCACCAGTTCGCGGGGCTCGACGTCCGGGTCGTGAGCTATGGCCGGTCGCAGCCGGCGTTGCGGGTGCTCGACGAGCAGGCGCCGTCCTGGGCCGACCCGCTGTTCCGCGAACCCCCACCCCAGTGGGGAATCCGTGGCGATCCGTACCTGTGGCGCGAACTGCACGCCGCACTGCGGACCGTGACGCCCGCCCCGACGTCCCGGGCCGAGCTGGCGAAACTGCTTGCCGGCCAGGTGGTCCGGCTCGCCGGAATCGACCTGCGTTCCTCGGATGATCGAGCTGTACGCATACCCCGGTTCCCGACGCCCGGAATGTCCGGCGGGTACGTGGCCCCCGCTTTCTGGCGAGAGGTCGCCGTACCGCTGCTGCTCGAGCGATGGGCCGAGGCGTCCTCGGAGGGCATCTGAACCGCCGTCCGAATGCGGTACTGGCGGTACACCTGGCAAATCGGGTGAGCGGTCAGCACCGGTTTGGACCGCAAATGTGGTCGACGGGAGCCCTCACGACGGTCCAAACCGGTGCTGACCCGCCGTTCCGCCGGCTTCACGGCGGCCGGTGTTCAGCTGATGGCCGGGGCGATGACGGTCGAGGTCAAGACCTCGAACGTGGCGGCGTCGAAGACGACGTCCTCGCTGATCACGGTTGAAGCGGTGACGACGAGCCTCAGGTCGGGGACGACTTCGATGATCTGCCCGCCGATCCCGATGGCGGCGAATGCGGGATGGCCGTCCGCCGACATGGTCCACCACTGGTAGCCGTAGTGGTCTCCGGGTCCGTCGCCGGTGGGAACGAGGGGACTGGTCGCCTCGTGAATCCACTGGGCCGGCACCAATTGACGGCCGTTCCAGCGGCCGTCGTCGACAAACAGGCTGCCGAGCTTGGCCATGTCAGGGGCGGTCAACTTCAGCAGGGTGAATCCGACGTTGATGCCCTGTGGATCGATCGGCCAGGCGAAGGCCGCCCGGTCGTAATCCTGGTGGCCCCCCTCCGTGCTGACGAGAGGTTGCACCGCCGGCCTGGTCACGATGCCGAGCGGGTCGAAGAGCTTCTCCCGGGCGTACTCCAGCAGGGGCCGACCGGTGGCTTCGACCACGATGGCGGCCAGGAGGTGCGAGTCGGCACTGGAGTAGGCGAAACCCTGCCCCGGAGGCTGGACGGTTCCCTTGGTCAGGATGCTGCGAACCCAGTCTCGCCCGCCGACCGATCGGTCGGCTCGCCCGTCCAGGGTGTCCGGCGGCAGGCCAGCGGTCATGGTCAACAGTTGCCGCAGGGTGATGCCCGCGGTTTCAGAGCTCATGACCCGGACGTAGTCAGGCAGCAGGTCGCGCAGCGTCTGGTCCAACCCGTCCAGTTCGCCCTCCGCGAGTGCGATCCCGACCAAGGTTGAGACGACGCTCTTGGTCACCGACGCCACGTTGGCGGTCTCGGAAGCCGTACTTCCCCGGTAGTAGCGATTCACCACCGGTTGACCGTCGACGGACACCAGCACCGCGCGAACGTTGCTCTTGCCGGCCGCGAAGCTGCGATCAAAGAAGGTGTCAACTGCGGTACTGAGTGCCTGTGCGTTCACGGTGGCAGACGGGGAGCTGAGCGAACTACCACGCGACGGCGAAGGCGCGGAGTCATTGCAACCGACCATCAGCGCCCCGGTGACGACCATCGCGGCGAAGACGATCAGTACCCGTGGCATCGACCTGCGGTGCTGCACCATGACGTCTCCCTGAGGGGAGCATCCAGGGCGTCCCCGCCGCGGACGCGATCTGCCGATTACGGCGGGCCATCCGAATGCTCAACCTACCGGTGTCCGCCGGTAATCTCGGCCTTACGACGCAGTCGAAGCGGCGAAGGGCCGTTTGAGCACGCACAACGACCACCGCCGCCGCGCTCACCTGGGCCTTTGGTCACGATCTGCGTGTTCAACTGGCCCCACCGCGGAGCCAACCGGGTTCACCGGCTTCTCCGGAGCTGACGGCGCCCAGGGCAAATCTGGCTGACCACTAAGCTGGCCCCCTCGGGCATTGCCCAGGCGCACCAGTGGTGCGAAAGCACCGAGGATGGGACGCGATCGTGACGGCAGAGGCAGCCAAGGAGCCGAACACTCTGATGCCCGCGGCGTTCTTCGGGCACGGAAACCCGATGAATGCGCTCGAGGTCAACCGATACACCTCGGCCTGGAAGGCTTTCGGTGCGGCAGTGCCGCGACCCCGGGCCATCCTGGTGGTCAGCGCGCACTGGTACATCAACGCGACCGCCGTCACCGCCATGCCAAGACCGCGGACCATCCACGACTTCTACGGCTTCCCGCCGGCCCTGTTCGACGTCCAGTACCCCGCACCGGGGCTACCCGAGATGGCAGCCGAGATCAGCGACGTCGTCCACCCCACCTGGGTCGGCGCCGATGTGGACAGCTGGGGGATCGACCACGGGACCTGGTCGGTGCTGGTCCACGCCTTTCCGGACGCTTCGATCCCGGTCGTGCAGCTGAGCATCAACGCCGACAAACCCCTGAGCTACCACCTCGAGCTCGGGGCGAAGCTCGCGCCGCTGCGCGAGCGCGGCGTCCTGATCGTGACCAGCGGCAACGTGGTGCACAACCTTCGCGGCATGGACTGGAAACTCACCGACGACGGGTTCGACTGGGCTCAGCGCTTCGACGAGGCCGCCCAGGAGCGCATGCTGACCGACCCGACGGAATTCGCGACCCTCGACGCCCATGGCGACTACGGCCACGCGGTACCCACACCCGACCACTTCATCCCGGCCCTGTACTTGGCCGGCCTCGCTGGGGCGAGCGAGAGCCCGGACACCAAAATCCTGGTCGACGGCTATGCCTACGGCTCGCTGTCGATGACCGCGTACACGCTCGGCCTGTCCTGCACACCTGCGGCGAGCGAGATCGGATCCTCGCGACCTCCGGCCGACCTACCGCCGGACGCGTCAAACATCTGACCCGAGCAGGCGTCGCGGGTGTCGAGGAACAGGTCGACGCGGGCAAAGACCTGGCGTGCCGTCGTGGTTCGCAGAACATCTGAAGGAACCGGTCACGGTTGCATCCTTGGATCCTGGGTGGGGTCGGCATACCTGGGCGGGCAGCGCCGACCTGTGGCTTCGGTGCGCAGTTCGTAGTGCCAGGGCTCGTTGCCGTAGATCTGGCACAACCCGTAATTGGCGCCGTGTTCGGACAGCCATGCCCTGGTATCGGAGGGTCCGAGGTCGACCGCGTCTCCCGACACGTGCGGAGACGTTTCCGGGGTGGCCACCCATCGGGCGGCTTCCCTTGGTGAGCCATACTTCGAAACCGCCTCATGGAGTAGCTGTTCCTGGTACGCGGGGGAGCGCCAGCCACTGTTGACGAAGAACTCGACGCCGTCGTCCGCGGCATCCGTCGCGGCGTGGCGGAGGGCGCCGAGGAGGTCGGGGTCGAGGTTGGCTACACCCGGAATGTCGCCATCGAAGACCGTCACGCCGTCCGGGACGGCGCCATCTGCTTCACCGAGCGGTGCTACCGAATCCCGCCGGTCGGAAGTGCCCGGCCGGTCGGAAGTGGCTGGCCTGCCGGAAGTGGCTGGCCGATCGGAATCGACGCCGATGCCGTCGAGCCCGAGGTGACCCGGAAGAATGTCGAGAGATGATGCGGCAACCCCGATCACCGCGCTGATCACGACAACCGCCGCGAGGACGATCGATCTGGTCGGGCGAGTTGCTGTTCGTGCTGCTGATTCGCCGTAAATCATGCCTCCAGTCGAGGCAGCGCGATGTTGCCAGCACGTATGGGGGTTTCGATATGCCGCCGATATGCACCGGCTCGTAGCATCGGAGGATGCGTGTGTTGATCGTCGAGGACGAGCCCTACATGGCAGAAGCCATTCGCGATGGCCTACGTCTGGAAGCGATCGCCGCGGACATCGCCGGTGACGGTGACACCGCGCTGGAGCTGCTGAGCATCAACGCCTATGCCATCGCCGTCCTCGATCGGGACATTCCCGGACCGACCGGTGACGAGATCGCCAAACACATCATCGCCTCCGGCAGCGGCATGCCGATCCTCATGCTCACCGCTGCCGACCGGCTTGACGACAAGGCCACCGGGTTCGAGCTCGGTGCCGATGACTACCTGACGAAGCCCTTCGAGCTGCGGGAGCTCGTGCTCAGGCTCAGGGCACTGGACCGCAGGCGTGCCCACAACCGGCCGCCGGTGCGAGAGATCGCCGGCCTGCGGCTGGATCCGTTCCGCCGCGAGGTCTACCGCGACGGTCACTACGTCGCGCTGACCCGGAAGCAGTTCGCGGTGCTCGAAGTCCTCGTCGCTGCCGATGGCGGTGTCGTCAGTGCCGAAGAACTGTTGGAATGCGCCTGGGACGAGAATGCAGACCCGTTCACCAACGCCGTCCGCATCACGGTCTCAGCCCTGCGCAAACGGCTCGGTGAACCCTGGATCATCGCCACCGTGGCCGGTGTCGGCTACCGCATCGACACAGCACCCGGCACGGGGCCTGAGGGAGGCGGGCGTGGATAGGGCGCCCGGAATGAGCGTTCGCCTCAAACTCACCCTCAGTTACGCCGGGTTCCTGATGCTCGCCGGCGCTTTGCTGCTCGCCGCCGTGTGGCTGTTCCTCCTGCGAGGCAGGCCGGCCCGTTCGTTCATTCCCAGCCTCACCGACTTTCGCGCCGCCCTTGACCCCCGCTCATTCGGCCCAGCGGTCTTCGTCCCAGCGGCAGTCGCAGTGCTGGCGTTCCTGCTGGTATTCGGTCTCCTGGGAGGGTGGCTCCTGGCCGGCCGCATGCTCGCCCCGCTGACCCGAATCACCAGCGCCACCCGGATGGCCACGGTCGGATCCCTCTCCCACCGAATCCAGCTACCCGGCCGCGAAG
>DATINJ010000218.1:0-31304 GCA_035474375.1 Kineosporiaceae bacterium
TGTCTGCAGACAGAGCCGAAGACAGGTCTGCAGACGGCTGCCCCAGGGCCGCCGATCCACTTACTGTCAGATCATGACAACGGCCGGAACGACGGGCGCGGACCAGCGCTCGCGGGTTCCGCTCTCCGCCCGACGGGCGCCGGCTTGGGCGGACGCGGTGATCGCGGTCGTCGTCGCGGTCGTCGCCGTGCTGACCCTGCTGACCGCGGACGAGGCGGCCATCGACCCGGGCCTGCGCGCTGCAACACCTCTGATCGTCCTGATCACCGCGGTCGGCGCGCTGGGCGTCGGGCTGCGTCGGCGGGCGCCGCTGGTGGGGCTGCTGCTCGTCGGTGCGGCCGCGATGGTCGTTTCCATCACCAACCACTACACCTCGTTGCTGCCGTACCTCACGCTGTTCGGCCTCTATTCGGTCGCCACCCACGGCAGCCGCCGGCAGGCTGGCACGGGTGCGGCGGTGGTTGCGGTCTGCTTCATCACGCTCACCGTCCTGGACGTGCCCGACTTCACCGTGGGTGATCTGTTCACCAGTTCTGCGGTCGGAATCGCCGCAGCCGCGCTCGGCGACGCAGTCCGGCTCCGGCGGGCACACCAGGCAAGCATCGTGGCCACTGCGCAGAGCCGGGCCGAGGCGGCCCGCGCCGAGGCCGGCCGGGCGGTCGCGGAAGAGCGGCTGCGGATCGCCAGGGAACTGCACGACGTGGTGGCGCACAGCATGTCCCTGATCGCCGTCCAGGCCGGGGTCGGAGCCCACCTGATCCATCAGGATCCCGGTGCGGCTGAGCGAGCGCTGAACGTGATCGCCGACACCAGCCGGGAAGCCCTGGCCCAGGCTCGTTCCGTGATCGGCCTGCTGCGCAGCAGCGACGACGACGCGCAACCGTCGATGCCCGGCCTCACGGCCCTCGAATCCCTGGTCCAGGGGGTCCGGGAATCCGGTCTCGCGGTCGACCTCACGCTGCAGGGATCGATGGACGACGTCCCGGCGGCAGTTAACCTCGCCGCGTACCGAATCGTGCAAGAAGCCCTGACAAACGCCGTCCGGCACGCGCCCGGCAGGCCGGTATCGGTCCGGCTGACCCGCACGATCAGCGAATTGAGGATCACTGTGGACGACGACCCTTCCGATCGACCGGCGGCCCCGGGCCGGACAGTGCAGGTCGTCCACGGTCCGGACCTCGCGCTGGAACCTCGGGTCACCGGGTCCGGGTACGGCCTGGTCGGGTTGCGGGAGCGAGCCGGGGCTGTCGGTGGCGAGTTCACCGCCGGCCCGACCGAGAGCGGCGGTTTCCGGCTCTGCGCTCGGCTGCCGGTAGCCGGTGCGGCATGATCCGCGTCGCCGTGGTCGATGACCAGGAGCTCGTCCGTAGCGCCTTCACCCTGTTGCTACGGGCCACACCGGATCTCGAGGTGGTGGGCGAGGCCGGTGATGGACGCTCGGCTCTCACCCTGGTCAGGCAGACCACACCGGACGTCGTGCTGATGGACATCCGGATGCCCGGAATGGACGGGCTGGAAGCGACCCGGCAGATCGTCGCCGATCCGACCTGCGCCGCTGCCCGCGTGCTGGTGTTGACCACCTTCGATGACGACGACCTGGTGCAGGAAGCGATCCGCTCGGGCGCCAGCGGGTATCTGCTCAAGGACGTCCGCCCGCAACAGCTGATCGAGGCGATCGGGGTGGTGGCGGCCGGTGACGCGTTGCTCTCCCCGAGCGTGACCCGGCGTCTGATCAAGCTCTTCGCTGCCCTGCCGGTCTCGCAGGTAGCCGACCTGGCCGCCGTCGAAGGGCTGACCGAACGCGAACGCGAGGTCCTGTCTGCGGTGGCCCGCGGCCTGACCAACCAGGAGATCGGTGCCGAGCTGCACATCGGCTACGGCACGGTGAAGACCTACGTCAGTTCTCTGCTGTCCAAGCTGAACTGCCGAGATCGAGCGCAACTGGTGATGTTCGCCTACGAGACCGGCGTCGCCGTGCCCCGCTCGACGCGCTCGACGCGCCCGGCCGCTCTCTGAGCGACTCTGAGCGACAGCAGCAGGCGGGCCTCCGTGGCCACCACAGAGTCGGGCGTTCCGTAGTGCGTCCGTGCTCGGCACGGATGCCCTGCACCAGTTCTGCGAGCAAGGTTTTCGGTAGGTAGATCCATCGGAGATCTGCATCGAGCGCTGGAGATACGCATGACCACAACGGAAATCCCGGCCATCGACGAAGCGAAACTCGAGGCATTCGTCGGACAGGCGGTGGTCGATATGGGCGCGGCCATCTCGGGGCTGCTGCTGCACATCGGCGATCGGCTGGGCCTCTACAAAGCGATGGCCGGCGCCGGGCCCATCACTTCCGCCACGCTGGCGCACCGCACCGGCACCACCGAGCGGTACGTCCGCGAATGGCTGGGCAACCAGGCAGCCGGCGGCTATGTCGTCTATCACCCGGCGGAGGGCACCTACGAACTGCCGGCTGAGCACGCCATGGTGGTCGCGAACGAGGACAGCCCGGTATTCCTGGCCGGCGCCTTCGAGGCAATCGCCTCCTGTTACGCCGACCACGACGTGTTTGTGGAGGCCTTCCGCACCGGCGCCGGAGTCGCCTGGCACGACCACGACCACCGGCTGTTCTCCGGCGTCGTGCGGCTCTTCCGTCCCGGCTACGCCGCCCACCTGGTGAGCGAATGGCTGCCGGCCCTGGATGGAGTGGTGGAGAAGCTGCGCACAGGGGCGAGCGTGGCCGACGTGGGGTGCGGGCTGGGAGCATCCACGGTCATCATGGCGCAGGCGTTCGAGCGCTCGACGTTCGTCGGGTTCGACAGTCATGAGCAGTCGATCGAGGCCGCCCGAGAGGCAGCGGTGCAGGCCGGGGTGAACCAGCGGGCCAGGTTTGACGTCGCGTCGGCGAAGGGCTTTCCCGGCGAGGGCTATGACCTGGTGTGTCTGTTCGATGCCCTGCATGACATGGGCGATCCGGTCGGGGCCGCTCGCCGGATCCGGCAGGCGCTGACGCCGGACGGCACCCTGCTGCTGGTCGAGCCGAATGCGGGGAACGCCCTCGAGGACAACCTGAACCCGGTCGGGCGGACCTTTTACGGTCTGTCCACGGTCATCTGCACGCCGGGATCACTGGCCCAGGACGTCGGGCTGGGACTCGGAGCGCAGGCCGGTGAGCGTCAGTTGACGAACGTGCTGCGCGAGGCCGGATTCACCCACGTACGCCTGGCCACGCAGACCCCGTTCAACCTCATTCTGGAGGCCAGACCATAACTGTCGCGCCCATTGTCGCCAGCATGGACTCGCCGTGTGCTCGGTGCTCCCCACCGAGAAACACCAGGGTTCGGGCCCACTGGTAGCGACAGCCGGCGTCCTCCAGGGCGGCGGCCGCCGCGGTCAGCCCGTCCCGGTCGCCGTCCGGATCGCCCCAGGCCGCCGCGCGGTCGACGATGGCGGTGGCGATCGGGTTACCCGCCGTCGCCAGGCGGGCGCGTCGAATCCGGGTGGCGGCGTCCTGGTGGCCGCTGAGCATCGCCGCCTCCGCCCAGAGCGCCGCGTACCAGGGACGCCACAGGCCGTTGTGCCACTCCTGGAACTGCTCCGGCGGGGTGAGCAGTAACTGCACCGCCTCGTGCGGCCGACCCCGGTGCAGCAGGAGCAGGGCGTCGAAGAACTCGTCGAAGTGCACCAGCGAGATGGGGCGGCCGGGTGTCTCGAGGGCACTGACGATGTCCAGCCAGGCTGACCGGGCGTCGTCGTCCCCTTGAAGCCCGTGCATCGTCGCGGCCGCGTACGCACCGCGGCTGAGATTGCCCGCGCGGGGGCGTCCGGCCCGTTCCCAACCCTCGCGGAAGCGCTCGGCCAAGCCGGCGGCCTCGGACCAGTCCCCGGCCAGCATCGTGACCAGAAGCAGCCGAGAGGTGGCTAGATGCCCCTCCTCACGATAGAAGGGCAGATCCCGGAGGCGTTCGGCCATTCGGCGAGCAGCCGGCAGGTCTCCGGCCGCGATCGCGCACTCGCTGGCCATCACAAACCCGTCGAAGAGCTCCAGCCCGGCGTTGGCCGTCACCGGCATCGGGGCCAGCAGTTCGGTCCGCCGCAACGAGCTGGCCACCGCGGCCCGGATATCACCTCGAGCCAGCTGGATCGAGGTGAGCTGGTCCAGTGCGGCGCTCTCGGTCAGTGGTTCGTCGATCTGGCGGGCCAGGGTGAGGGCTTGCTCGACGCGTTCGAGGGTGACTGGATCGGCGCTGGCGCTGCCGAAGGCCTCGGCGCTGAGCAGTCGCGCCTGCGCGGCCAGGTCGTCGCCGGCCAGCGCCCACCCCTGCGCGATCAGCGTCCGCGCCTCACCGGGCGCGGGCGCGGTAGCCATCAGGCCAGGAGCCCGGCTGATCAGCTCAGCTTTCCGGGCGAGGTCGCCGGCTGCGCCGACCCGATCACCGGCGAGCAGGGCCGCGTCGACCGCGTGCTGCCGCAGCCGCAATGCCTCGGTGCCGAAGTGTCGCGACTCGGCGGCGCCCGCGGCGTTGCGGTAGGCGTCGGCGGCGGTCTTGTCGTCAGTGGCCAGCTCGGCGGCCTGCTCGTACCGCCGTTGAGCCTCGCCGGGAATGCCGCGGATGAAGCTAAGATCAGCCAAACCCATTGCCATCCGGTATGATTCATCGCGGAATCCAGGGTTTCCCGCGGCCCAGGCCAGGGCGCTGCGCAGCTCGTCGGCGACCTGATCGAAGGCGGCCCGCCAGGCACCGTTGAGCTCGTGGGCGGCGAACGAAAGCGCGGCGCTCTGATCCAGGCACCACCTCAGGTGCCGCGAGAGCGCCTCGACCGACTCGCCCGCGGCCTCCAGCCGATCGGCGCCGTACTGGCGGATGGTTTCCAAGGCGCGGTAGCGAGTCCCACCCGGTCCGGCGATCGCGCTCACCAAGCTCTGGTCGGCAAGCCCAGCCAGGATGCTGGGAATGGCGCCGGCCAGGACCGGCGGCCACTCGGCCATCACCTCGGCCGCCGCGGCAGCGGTGAACGGACCGGCGAAAATCGAGATCCGCCGCAGCACTGCCTGATCGGGTTCGTCCAGCAGCGCATAGCTCCAGTCGAGGGTCGAGCGCAACGAACGATGCCGGTCATTGATCCGCTGGCCGCCGGTGAGCAGTCGCAGTCGGTCGGCCAACCCGGCTTCGAGCCCGTCGAGCCCGAGCGATGAGAACCGGGCGGCGGCCAGCTCGATGGCCAACGCCACGCCGTCGAGGCCTCGACAGACGGCGGCGATGCGCTGCTTGTCGTCGGAGGCCGGCGGGCTTCCACCGGCCGCGGCCCGCTCCAGGAACAGGTGGACGGCGTCACCCGGGCCACCGTCGTCCGCTTCGACAGAGAGTCCGGGCACCAAGAACACCCATTCGAAGGGCACCAGCAACCTGGCCCGGCTGGTTGCGAGAACCGTCAACCGAGGGCTGCCGCCGAGTAGCCGTTCCAGTAGGACCACTACACCGTCCAGCAGGTGCTCGCAGTTGTCCAGGATGAGCAACACTTCTCGTTCGGCCAGCCAACCGAGGACGTGGTCCGTAGCCGAGCGGCCCTGACTCTCCCCGAGGCCGAGCGCGTCGGCAATCGCCGGCGCGATCATCAATGGGTCGGTCACTGGCACCAGGTCGACGTACCAGATCCCGTCGGCGAACCGGCCATCCAGATCAGCGGCAACACTCAAGGCCAGACGGGTCTTGCCGACCCCGCCCGGCCCAACAGCAGTGACCAGGCGTCGCTCCTGGAGCGCCGCAATCAGGGCTGCCCGTTCGGCCACCCGCCCGACAAACGGCGTCAGCGGCGACGGCAGCGGCACGGTGGCGGAGCCCGGTCGGGTCAGGGGCGTGGACTGCGAGGTCGCTGCCAAGCCCGCCAAGGCACGGCGATCGGCCACCTGAAACTTTCGCAGCAGAGCGGAAACGTGGCTCTCGACGGTGCGGATGGAGATGAAGAGCCGGGCGCCGATCTCGGCGTTGGTGAGATGGTCACCGAGCGCCGCCAGCACCTCGGCCTCCCGGGCCGAAACCCCCGCCTCGGACGGCACCCGCTGGCTAGCCACGCTTCGATTGTGCCGCACCGCCTGCCCTGGCTCGGCCTGGTTGTGGGTTACGACCTCGTCCGCCCCGAGCGTCCCGGGTTGACCGGGTCGGGTAGCTGGTCACCGATGTCCGCTTCTCCCGGTACTGTCTGCGGACCATCCCGGCGCGCGACAGGCGGCACCATGATCAGCAAGACCTTCGGCCGTGCTCTCCCCGCCGTGGGAATCGCCGCTTTGCTGGCCGTGATCACCTCGACCGGGGCGGCTGCCACGATCGATCCGATCGACCGGCCGGCGCAGAGTCCGTGGGAGGCTGCGGCCGCCGCTACGGGCCCGGCGATCAGCGCGACCACTGATCTGCCGTCCACGACGGTGCCCCGGCACGTGTCCGGGAACGGTTACCTGCAACTGCTTGGCATCAACGATTCGGGGATCGCGGTTCGGCAGAGTGTGGATCGGCTGCTGAGCGGTGAGCTGGGTTCACGGCTCACATTGCGAGGCAAATTCGACCGCACCGACGCGGTTCTGGCCGGCAGCGATCTCACCTGGTCCGAGGGCAAGGTGCTGCACCGGGTGGCGATCGGGACCGGCGTCGACTCGCCGTTGACCACCGAGGTGAAACCGCTGGCCGCGACCGCTGACGGCTACCTGGGCCTGGTCGGGCAGACCCTCACCCGGTACGTCACTGGGGCGGCGAGCATCCCGTTGCTGACCAGTGTGACGAAGGTCAGCGCGATCACGGTGGACGCCGATGAGGTGCTCGTCGCTTATACCGATCCAGCCAAGGCCGCGAACTTGCTGACCATCGTGCCGCTCGCGGGTGGTCCGAGCACCTGGTCGAAGGTCACCAGCTATCCGGTCCGGCGGCTGGGTTTCTCGGATCGTCTGGTCGGCTGGGTGAGCCTGCGTAACGGCGCACCGATCGTCCAGACTCAGCCTCGGGTGGGCGGCAAGCTGCTCGCTGTCAGCGGGCCCGCCGCCAGCTTGGCGGACGGTTCGGAGTTCGCCGTGGCCGGTAACCGGGCCGCCTGGCCCGGGGACGTGCGCTCGGTCACGATGATGACCGGCGGCGGTACCGCAACCCATCAGCCCATCCCGGGCAGGCATTACTGGGGGATCATCGGGTATGGCGACGACTTCTTCGTCGGGGTCAGTGGCAAGCACTCCTACGCAGGTATCTACCGAATTCCCGACGCATCGTCTCGGCCGAATATCTCCGTTCCGAAGGAACCCTCCGAGATCAGCTCCTGGTCGCTCGCGGCCGGCTTCCTGCGGTACAACGACGACACCACCGCGCTCAAGCGCGACCAGCAACGGATCTGGCAGCATTCGGTCACCGGCAGCGGTGCTCCGGTGCTGTCCAAGGAGAAGGAACTGCTGGTCTGGACACGAGCGTGGTCGCGGATCTGGTTCTCGGCCGCCCGGGGGGCGGTCGTTTACGCGCCGAATACCGGCGGGGACCACAACCAGTTGAGGCTGGTTGACCGGGGCAAAATGGTGGGAACGCTACCCAAGGGCTCCGGTTCCTTGGGCTTCAAGATGTCTGGCCCGTACCTCCAGGCCGGAGCGAAGATCTACGGCACGGACCGGAAGGTGGCCCTGGATCTGACCGGGTTCAAGCCCACCTCCTACGATCACTACGGCGCGAACGTGGTGTACGCCCGCAGCAATGGGCAGATCTGGTGGCGTGACCTGACCCGGAAGGCCTCCAAGAGCAATCCCCGGTTGGTGGTCGATACCTGCTCGGGCACCTGCGAACCGAACGTGCGGATCTGGGGTAACAAGGTCGCCTATCTGACCAAGAGCAACACCTTCGTCGTGCGTACTCTGACCAATCCGGCCGCGCGGGTGGTCAACCCGGGTGTTCCGGCGGCCGAGCTGATGCAGTTCAGCCTCCGCGAGGGCACGCTGCTGTGGACCACGTCGAAGACCGAGGGTGTTTACCGGCAATTCGCGCTCGACCTGAGCTCGGCCGGATCGAAACCGATCGAATTGAACCTGGCTGGAACGGTGGTCGACGGCCATTACGCTGCCGGCTTGGATCCCGAACGGAACCTGGTGGTCCAGCGATTGCCGTTCGGTGGCGCGCAGAAGCCCCGACTGATCGGCACCGTCGCGAGGGCCTCCTTCAGCCCGAACGGCCACGGTCGCACGGCCCTCTTCCGGCCCGCGTTCGACACCACCAAGCCGCTGGAGAACGTCAAGCTGACGATCCGCTCCCGCTCCCGGGTGATCCGGACGCTGACCGGCACCGGACCGGACGGCAGCATCCGCGACCTCAGCTGGGACGGCCGGACCGGCTCTGGCGCCAAGGCCAAAGCCGGCACCTACACCTGGACCCTGACCGCAACTGCGGTGGACGGCGAGGGCTCGCTGGTCGCGGTGAACGGCGGTAAATCCGTCCTGGGCACGATCAAGCTCACCCGTTGACCCGACCTCTGACCCGCCTGGACGGGGCGTTCGCGACGTCCGGGCGGGTGGTCGGTCGTCCATGCTGCGCTGTGCTGGGCGTCGGCCCGCCCTCGATGTCGGCCGGTCGCTCTCCTCGCCGCGGCTGCGGCAATCCCAGATCTTCGGTGGGAATCCGGTGGGTCTCCGGCCCGAGCAGCACGGCGAGGCTGGCCACAAGGGCAAAGCCGAGGGCGAGCGTCGCGACCGGCACCCACCGTTCACCGTCGGGTCCGGCCAGCGAACCGGCGATCGTGGGGGAGAAGCCGGCGATGGCGAATCCCACCTGGGTGCCGATGGCCGTGCCGGAGAACCGGATTCGGGCCGGGAACAGCTCGCCGTACAGGGACGGCCAGATCGCGTTGGCACCGCTGTAGACGACACCGAACATCAGGATTCCGACCACGAAGATGGCGAGGTAACTACGGGAATTGATGGCGGCGAGGTAGGCATACATCATCAGTCCGGAGCCGAGAGCTCCAGCGATGAAGACCGGTTTGCGACCGATCCGGTCACTGATCGCCGCCGCCAGCGGGAGCGTGCCGAGGGCGACGACGTTGGCCAGGACACCGACCCACAGCATGGTGCTCCGCTCCAACCCCACCGTGTTGACGGCGTAGGACAGCGCGTAGACCGTGAAAAGGGTGCTGACGCTGGCGATGGTGGCGGCGCAGACCACGCGGATCACGGCCGAGCGGTGGGTCTTGAACAGTTCGAGGACGGGGACCTTGGCCAGGTCGCTGGTTTCCACTTCGTGCTGGAAGACCGGTGTCTCGTCGACCCGCCGCCGGATGATCAGCGCGACGGCAACCACGATGGCGCTGGCCCAGAACGGGATCCGCCACCCCCAGGTCAGCAGCTGCTCTTCGGGCAGGGCCGCCACCGGCAAGAACGCCGCGGTCGCGATGATCTGACCGCCCTGCGTGCCGCTCAGGGTGAAGCTGGTGAAGAACGCCCGGCGGTGTGAGGGGGCGTGTTCGAGCGTCATCGAGTTCGCGCCGGCCTGCTCGCCGCCGGCCGAGAAGCCCTGCAGCAACCGGAGCGCGACCAGCAGCACCGGAGCACCCACGCCCAAGGTCGCGTAACCTGGCAGGCAGCCGACCAGAAACGTCCCGATGCCCATGAGTAACACGGTGAAGATCAGGATGCGGCGGCGTCCGACCCGATCACCGAGGTGACCCAGGATGACGGCGCCGAGCGGGCGGGCCAGGTAGCCGACACCGAAAGTGGCCAGAGCCAACAGGGTTCCAGCGGCGGGCGAGCTTTCGGGGAAGAACACCTTTCCGAAGACGAGTGCCGCCGCCGTACCGTAGATGAAGAAGTCGTAGTACTCCAGGGCACTGCCGATCCAGGCGGCGACCGCCGCTCGCTTCGGGTTGCCTTGGTGGGTGAGGCTGGAGGGGGTCGCTGGTTGAGACATCTTCGTCTCCTCGGAGGATGAGCGGGCCGGAGGTACACCGGCGCCCAGGGGCGTGGTGGCCCAGCCATCGGGCGAACCCGCTGACGCTGTGGTGCTGGCGGGTCGGAGGGCCATGACCGGGTTATGTACGAACTAGTACGTTCGCTAGGAATTGAAGTCGCGTCCCGCCGGATGTCAAGTCGTGTGGGCACAGGAAGGTGGGAAGGGATGTCGAGCCGGCCCGGTCGCTGAATGGCAGGTGCCTCAGTGGCTGGTGGCGATCAGGCTCAGTGGCTGGCTACGGTCAGCTTCGGTGGCTGGTCGCGGTCAGATGGTCGATGACGAGGTCGCCGAGGAGCCGGCGCTGGTGCTCGCGGGTGGACGGATCGAGCAGGTCGCGCCCGAAGATTGCCCGGAAGGTGTAGCGGTTCGCGGTTCGGAAGATGCAGAACGCGCTGATCACCATGTGGACGTCGAGCGCGTCGAGGTCCTCCCGGAAGACGCCGGCGACGCGGCCCCGCCGCAGGATCCGGGTCAGCACGTTCAACGCCGGTTCGGCAAGATCGGACAAGGCCGCGGAGTGCCTGAGATGCTCTGCGTGGTGAATGTTTTCGATCGCGACAAGACGCACGAAGTCCGGGTGTGATTGGTGGTGGTCGAAAGTGAGCTCCGCCAGTCGGCGCACCGCCTCGATCGGGTCGAGGTGCTCGACGTCCAGCTCTCGCTCCAGGGACCGGATACCCGCGTACGCTCGCTCGAGCACCGCGATATAGAGCGCCTCCTTTCCACCGAAGTAGTAATAGATCATCCGTTTGGTCGTACGGGTTTTGGCGGCGATTTCATCTACCCGGGCGCCGGCATACCCCTGGTCGGCGAACTCCCGGGTGGCGACGTCGAGGATCTCGGTGCGGGTGCGCTCTGCGTCCCGCTGCCGTTCCACCGGCATCGGCTCGGCCATCGCGTCAGCTCCTCGCGTTCTCGCGCAGACGGACATCATGATCCGGCCGGTAGTGATCGCCCACTGGAGGAGTCCAGCACAGACCACTAGCCGTCGGCCAGGTCGAATTGTCTCCCCTGGGGTCGAGGATATTTCCGGCTGTGGCCGACAGGCATCGGCGCCGAGCAGCAGACTGGCTCGGCGACGTCGATCTGAAGTGCCTCAAAGCGCTGTGTACGGGGAGTAGCGTCAAGTCACATGCGTGCGGTAGCGGGGAATCTGCCTCAGGAGTTGACCAGTTTCGTCGGCCGGCGGCGCGAACTGTCGGAAGTGAAGCAACTCCTGGCGCAGTCGCGGCTGGTGACGCTGGCCGGGGTAGGTGGGGTCGGCAAGACCCGGTTGGCGTTGCGGGTGGCTGCTGGGTTACACCGGAAATTCGGTGCCGGGGTGTGGCTGGTGGAGCTGGATCAGGTGCTGGATGCCGGGCTGGTTGCTCACGCTGTCGGTCGCGCGCTGGGGCTGCGGGAGCAGCCTGGGCTGCCGCGGGCCGCGACGTTGAGCGAATACCTGGCCGACCGGCAAGTGCTGCTGGTGCTGGACAACTGTGAGCACCTGGTGGGTGGGGTGGCGAAGCTGGTGGAGACGCTGCTGCGAGACACCTCCCAGCTGCGGATCTTGGCGACCAGCCGGGAACCGTTGCACGTCGAGGGGGAGACGGTGCATCCGGTCGGGTCGCTGAAGGCGCCAGATCAGACGCGAGCGATGCGATCGGCGGAGCTGGCCGGGTATGAGGCGGTGACCCTGTTCACCGAGCGGGCGCAGGCGGTGCTGGCCGGATTCGAGCTGACCCCGACGAATCAGGCAGTGGTCGGCGAGATCTGTTCGCGGCTGGATGGTTTGCCGTTGGCGATCGAGTTGGCGGTGGCGCGGTTGCGGGTGTTGGCGCCCGAGCAGATCCGAGACCGATTGGCGGATCGGGCGCTGCTGACCCGGGGCCTACGGACGGCCCCGGCCCGGCAGCAGACGCTGTGGGAATGCCTCAAGTGGAGCCATGACCTGTGCGTTCCGGCCGAGCAGTTGGTGTGGGCGCGGTTGTCGGTGTTCGCCGGGGACTTCGACCTGGCGGCGGCCGATGGGGTGTGCGCCGACGATCAGCTCCCTGCCGACAGCGTCCAGGAGCTGATCGAGCTCCTGGCGGACAAATCGATCCTGACCCGAACCCAGGACCAGGCCGGGGCGGTGGCGTACCGGATGCTGGAGACCATTCGTTCCTACGGCCGGGAGCAGCTGGCGGAGATCGGTGAGGAGGCTCTGGCGCGCCGGCGCCACCGGGACTGGCATCAACAATTGGCGGCCCGGTTTCAGGCCGACTGGATCGGCCCCCGGCAACGAGACTGGCTGCGGCGCCTGGACCGAACGTTGCCGGACCTCTGGGCTGCGGTGGAATTCAGTCTGGACGACCCGGGACAGCCCGATGCGGCGCTGGCGATGGTCGGGGACCTGCAGATGTACTTCACCGTCAGTGGATTGCAGAACCAGGAACGGTCCTGGCTGAACCGGGCTCTCAGTCGTCCTGGCCCACCGTCATCGGCGCGGCTGCGGGCACTGGTGTACGAGGCAATGTTGGCGGGTGCGGTTGGCGACGTCCCGGCGGCGGGCGATCGGGCGGCTCAGGCGCGCGAGATCGCCGGCCGGCTCGATGATGCCCACAGCCACGCCCTGGCCACCGCTGCCGAAGGGATGTTGGCAATCGTCCGCGGTGACACCGAGGTGGCGGTGAGGCTCAGCATGGCCGCGCTCGACATGTTCCGCGCACAGGACGACGTCTTCTGGCAGGCGCTCTCCCTCGGCAACCTCACCTTGACGAAGGTGCTGGTGGACGACATGGCCGGCGCGGCCGCGTGTCACCAGGCGATGCTGGCGATCTGCGAGCCCACGGCCGAGTCCTTTCACAGCGGGTTCACCGGGATGTCGCTCGGAATCGGGTTGTGGAGAGAGGGCGACCTGAGCGCTGCCGTCACTCAGATGACCGAGAGCCTGCGGCTCATCCGCCGCACCGGGGACACCTTGACCAGCTCCTGGGGTCTGGAGGTGACGGCCTGGATCGCCGCCGGGCGGGAGGAGCCCCGGCGGGCGGCCACCTTGCTGGGCGCCGCGACCGCACTGGCCGACACCATGGGCACCCGCGCTGCCAACTGGCCGGACTTGCTCACCTACCACGAGCAGTGCCAGCAGCAGGTCCGAAGGGTGCTGGGCGGGCAGGCCTTCGGCGCCGCGTTCGAGCACGGCTACAACCTTTCCCTGGACGAGGCGATCGGCTATGCGCTGGGCGAGCAATCGGAGCACCTCGCGAACGACCGGGTCCGGGGCAACAGCGCGCTGTCTGCGCTGACTCGACGCGAACGCGAGGTGGCGGGTCTCGTCGCTGAGGGCCTGACCAACCGGGAGATCGCCGAGCGGCTGGTGGTCTCGCCCCGAACCGTCGAAGGCCACATGGACAACATCATGCGGAAACTCGAGTGCGCGTCCCGGGCCCAGGTGGCGGCCCTGTTCGTGAGGATGTCACCCAGCGCCGACCCAGGGGCATCCTGACGCGTTCACCATCGATCATAATTGACTATGGGTTGACCATAGTCAATTATGGAGCGGTGGAGACCGATGGAGACGGCGCCCGTCCGTACCGGTCTGCTCGACGGGTGGAGCAGGCCCGTCAGACCCGACAGCGACTGGTCGCCGCCGCGACCGCGACGTTCTTGGTGCGCGGATACGCGGGGACCACGATGCGCGCGGTCGCCGCGGCCGCGGGCGTCTCGGTGCCCACCATCGAGCAGCAATTCGGCACCAAGGTGCGGCTGCTCAAGGCAGCGATCGACGTTGCGATCGCCGGTGACGATGACGAAGTGCCAGTGCTGGACCGGGCCTGGGCTGACAAGGGCCGCGCCGCAGGCGGCGTGGTCGAGTTCGTCGGCATCGTCGCCGACGTCCTCGCATCTGCTCAAAATCGTTCTGCAGGGCTGGTTCTCGCTGTACTTGAGGGTGCCGCGAGTGATCCTGACCTGGCCGAACTGGCTACCACGATGATCTCCCAGCGGGCGTCCACCGCCGGGTGGATCATCGACCAGCTCGCAGCCAAGGCACCGCTGCGCGGCGACCTTGATCGTGACGACGCGGTGGACACGCTCTGGATCCTGATGGACCCGGCAGTCTTCGACCGCCTGGTGCGTCAGCGCGGCTGGAGCGTCCAGCGCTACCAGCAGTGGTTCGCTCGCTCCGCCCTGCGGTTGCTGATCGCCGATCACCGACCTATCGAAACCGATTCCAACAGAAGGAGATAGCGATGAGCCAGACGTCCGACCGGACCCGAGGGCAGCATCCGGCGCATGGCCAAATCGGTTACCTGGAGCTGCCCGCGCTCGAGGTCGCCGCGTCCGCCGCGTTCTACGCGAGCGTCTTCGGGTGGAAGGTGGACGCCGAACAGGCCGGTTTCGAGGCGCCGGGGATGATCGGGCAGTGGACGACCGAGTGGAAGCCGGCGTCCGGATCCGGTCCGGTGATCTGGATCTGTGTCGATCAGCTCTACCCCACCCTTGAGCTGGTGCAGAAGGCCGGCGGTCGGGTCCGGCAGCAACCCGAACTCGATCATGGCGAACGCTGGCTGGTTCGGGTCGAGGATCCGGCCGGCAACCTGATCGGGCTGGTCGCTCCGGTCGGAACGCCGCAACCGCAGACGATGCTGGCGGTGCGGGACGTTGAGGCGTCGAGCCTCTGGTACCAAAGGGTGCTGGGGTTGGCCAGTGCGCATGGGGGCCCGCACTACGAACGCCTGCTGTCCGGCGGAACGCTGGTCATGCAATTGCACCAGCGTTCGGTGGAACATCATCACGGCGTGTTCACCGACCCGGACGCGGCGGTGGGCAACGGCGTCCTGGTCTGGTTCGGTGAAGTCTCGGACTTCGACGGCGTGGTGACCAGGGTGCGCGAGCTGGCCGCGCCGATTGTCCGCGAACCGCATCGCAACCCGCCCGACGGTGACGGAAACGGCCCTGGCCACCGAGAGATCTGGGTTCAGGACCCGGACGGCTACACCGTGGTGATTGCCAGCCCCGACGGCGAGGCTTTCCAGCCCGAGCCCTGAACCGCGCCGATCGCGTTCTCAGACCGCTTGACGCTTCGCTCAGCGGTTACTCATCCCGGTACAACGACAGGCAGACCATGTCGGCCTCGAAGCCCAGTCCCTGCCAGAACCGGTGATCATCCTGAGCGTCCACGCACGACAGGTACCGGATCGTGCGAGCGCCGTGATCTCGAAGCCAGCCGACCGCGGCCTCGGCAAGGGCCCGGCTGACCCCCTTGCCCCGCTCCTCGGGCATCACGTACAGGGAATCGATCTCCCCTCCGATGCAGGGCAAGAGCCCGTCCCCGATATCGGTGCGGCCGTTCACAAAGCCGATGATCTTGGCGCCGTCCACCGCCACCAAGCAGAACGCATCCCGGTGCCACGCGGACATGGCAAGCATGCGCGACAAATTGCGGTGGCCTTGCTCGCTGAGCGGGCCACCGTCCTCGGTCCCGCGGCACATGCGATCCCACAGATCGCCGACCGCGTCGCCTTCCCGCTGCTGAATCCGTCTGATCTCCACTGGTTTTCCCTTCGTCGGTTCGGCTGAGGAGCATGCTCGAACGGACGGAGGGCGGAGCCCGAGGTCTCGCAGTGGTGTGAACTCTCTAACGTCAACCTGGCATGACGCCACGATAACTCGGAACGGTCATCCGGGCGACTACCGGGAAGCCGCAGGGCGCGTGCGAAGATGAGTGAGTAGGTCCGGCAGCAGCCGCTTGCGACAACGCACAATCTTGAGGGGCGCGCGTGACACCTCCTTCGCCGTCGAGTTCGGCAGGCGAGCGCGAAGCCGACCTCGCCGCAACGTTCTCCCGAGTCCTGGACCGCTACCCACCGCAGATCGCCGAGACGATCGCCTCGCTTCACCGGCCGGTCCGGGATGAGGATGGTCTGGCAGACCTGCTGGATCGCGCGGCTGCCACGGCTGTGCAGTGGATACCCGATGTGGACTGGGCCGGCGTGACCGTCCAGATCGGCGGGCCGGCCTTCACCGCAGCCAGCACCGACCCACTGGTTCTGGCCGTCGACGGCGCGATGTACGAACTCAACGACGGCCCGGGCCTGCACGCGATCCGAACCGGGGCAACGGTCGCGTACTCGGCAGATCAATTCCGCGCCCGCTGGCCAAAACTGGCGGTGCGGGCCAGTGCCGAAGGTGTGCTGTCGGTGCTGTCCACTCCACTGTTCGACAACGGCGTGCCCCGAGGCACGGTAAATCTGTACAGCGGTAGCCACCATGCCTTCGACGCTTTCGAAGCCGACTTTCTCCTCGTGCTCTGCGAGTACGTCAGTCGCGGCCTCGGTGACTTCGCGGCCGTTCGGGGAGTCACCGAGCAGAATCGGCAACTGCGCGAGGCCATCATCAGCCGCGCCCCGATCGACCAGGCCAAGGGCATCCTGATGGCGGTGCACCAGATCAGCAGCGACGCGGCCTTCGAGATGCTCCGGACCCAGTCGCAGCACAGCAATGTCAAGCTGCGCGAGGTCGCCATCCAGTTCGTCGCCACCCATGCAAACCAGCCGGTGTTCGACTCCGGTGATACCCGAGATGTCCTCACCGACTTCCACACCGCGTTCGACCACAGCCCGGTCGGCATTGGCCTCACCGATCTCACCGGTCACGTGCTGCTCGCGAACCCGGCCTTGGTCGATTTCGTCCCTGGCGCGGGGGCGGCGATGGACCAGGCGAATCCCTCGGTACTGGATCAGATGCACTCGGACGACGCCGTCGCGACCAAGGCGGCGCTTTCCGACCTGGTCGACGGTGACGACGACTCGGTCCGGATGCCGGTCCGGATGGTCGATGGCGACGGTAAGACGGTCCACACCCAGCTCGCTGCCAGCGTGGTGCAAACCAGCGGGGGCGAGGCCGACCAGCTTGTCGTCACCATCGACGACGTCGACGCCCTGGTGCGGCCGCAGGCCCCGGACCCGACCGAACTGCCCGCCGAGGGCGCCGAAGGCAGGTAACGCACCCTCCCCGGCCCTTCCGGCGGCCTCAACCTGGCCGCTGGCGCTGGCCGCTGGCGCCCCGTCGCACGCCTGCGGTCACCGGTTGGTGGGCTGGCGAAGGTGGGCTTCACGTTTGGGGGTAGAAGGCGCGCACACCCCTTCCACTCTCAACTTATAGCGCACTGGGGGGCTTGCGGCAAGGCCCCGGTCGGGCTGCAGAATCGTCGACCGGAGCTAGCAATATCCGATCTGGGGGTCGCGAAATGCCTGTGTTGTCAACGAATGGGTCGCGAAATGGCGTCGAACCGAAGGTGGGGTCCGCCCTGAGTACCACTGCATTCGCGCTACCTGCACATCTCGCCCCGAAGGCCGACCCAGCGATGATCGCCGGCGATCAACAGCACTTCGCGGCCATCGCGCAGAGCCTCGAACAATCGATCGCCGACCTGTCCGACCGTCTCGATGCCGAGCGCAAGGCGCCCGGCCGCACCGGTCAGGCCGCAATGGACCGGGACATCGAGATCCACCGGCTGACCGCTCGCCTGCGCACCCTGCGTCGCTACGGTTTGGACCTGTGCCTGGGCCACATCGTCAGCGCGGACGACCCGGAGCCGGTGTACATCGGACGGCTTGGCCTCACCGACAGCACGGGGCGTCGGCTGCTGCTCGACTGGCGCTCGCCGGCGGCCGAACCGTTCTTCGGGGCGACCCACGCCAACCCGATGGGCCTGGTCAGCCGCCGCCGGTATCGCTGGACCCGAGGCCGGATCAGTGACTACTGGGACGAGGTGTTTGCCGCTGATGGCTTTGACGGGCACGCCGCCGCGCTCGACGACCAGTCCGCCTTCATCGCCAGCCTGGGCAGCAACCGGTCGCCTCGGATGCGCGACGTGCTCGGCACCATCCAGGCCGATCAGGACGCCATCATCCGCGCCGGATCGCGCGGCGCTCTGGTCGTGGACGGCGGTCCGGGGACGGGGAAGACCGTGGTCGCGCTGCACCGCGCCGCCTATCTTCTCTACTCCGACCCTCGCCTTGGTCACCATCGCGGCGGGGTGCTGTTCGTCGGGCCGCACCAGCCCTATCTGGCGTACGTCAGCGACGTCCTGCCCAGCCTTGGCGAGGAAGGCGTGCAGACCTGCACTCTGCGCGACCTGGTGGCCGAGGGAGCCGCCGCATCGGTCGAGACCGACCCTGAGGTGGCCCGCCTGAAGTCGTCCGCGAGCCTGGTGCAGGCGATCGATGCGGCCGTCCGGTTCTACGAGGAGCCGCCCGGCAACGGAATGGAAGTCTCGACGCACTGGTCCGACCTCTGGTTGAGCGCCGACGATTGGGCCGAGGCATTCGAGGCGGCAGAGCCCGGCACACCGCACAACGAGGCGCGCGATCAGATCTGGGAGCAACTGCTCACGATCCTGATGGACAAGGACGACGGCGACGTCGCACCCGATCTGTTCCGGAAGTCGCTTCGGCAGAACCAGGAGTTGCTGGCGGCGTTCAACCGGGCGTGGCCGTTGCTCGAAGCGACCGACCTGGTCGGCGACCTCTGGTCGGTACCCGCCTACCTGCGCAAGTGCGCTCCCTGGCTCAGCCCGGACGACGTTCGGCAACTGCAGCGCGCAGATGCCCAGGCCTGGACGGTCTCGGACCTGCCGCTTCTGGACGCCGCCCGGCAGCGGCTCGGCGACCCGGAGGCGTCACGTCGCAAGCGTCGGCACGAGGCCGCCGTCGTCACCGAGCGGGAGCGGATGGCCGACGTGGTCGGTGACCTGATCGCGTCCGACGACTCCGAGATGCTCGTGATGTCGATGCTCCGCGGCCATGACCTGCAGAGCGTCCTGGTCGACGAGACCGTGCCCGGCCCCGACCCGGACCTGCTCGCCGGCCCGTTCGCGCACATCGTGGTGGACGAGGCTCAGGAGCTGACCGATGCGCAGTGGCAGATGTTGCTGCTGCGCTGCCCGTCCCGGAGCTTCACCATCGTCGGCGATCGCGCCCAGGCCAGGCATGGCTTCGCGGAGTTGTGGCAGGAACGGCTGGAACGAGTCGGGCTCGACCGGATCACCCTGGCCGCGCTCAGCATCAATTACCGGACGCCGGCAGAGATCATGGCGGAAGCCGAGCCGGTCATCCGCGCCGTGCTCCCGGATGCCAACGTTCCGACGTCCATCCGAAGCAACAACCTCCCCGTCGTCCACGGATCTGTTGCGGATCTGGGCTCGATCCAGGACACCTGGCTCGCCGCGAATGCTGACGGGATCGCCTGCGTCATCGGGGTTGGTGGCACCGACGACGACCGGTTCCAGGAGACGTCCCGAGTCCGGTGGCTGACCCCAGAGCTGTCCAAGGGGCTCGAGTTCGACCTCGTCGTCCTGATCGATCCAGAGACCTTCGGCCAAGGCGTCGAAGGAGCCGTCGATCGCTATGTCGCGATGACCCGGGCGACCCAGCAATTGGTGATCCTGACGAGCGCCTGACGCCGGCCAGGGTGCGGCCCGAACCCAGATGATTCGGGCCGCTGAAGGACCAGTGGTCAAGTTGCAGGCAACCCTTTTGCGCATGCAGACGACTGACGGTGTGTCCGTACGTTGTCTGGAGCAAGGAATCCCATGCGGAAGTTATCCCTACGCCTAGTGGCAGGCGCGGCTACCGCCGCTGCCGTCCTGGGCGGCGGCATCCTGGTGGGCTCAGCCGAGGCCGCCAGCGGTTGCGCGGTGGCCTACACGGTCACGAGCCAGTGGAACGGCGGCTTCATCGCCGACCTCAAGCTGACGAACCAGGGTGCTGCGGTCACCAGTTGGCAGTTGGCCTGGTCCTTCGACCAGGGCCAGCGGGTCACGCAGGCCTGGGGCGCGGTCGCGACCCAGGCCGGGGCGGCGGTGACGGCGACCAACGCATCGTGGAACGGTGCCCTCGCCCAAGGCGGCTCGGCGCAACTGGGCTTCTCCGGATCTCTGACCGGCACTGCGAACCCGGTACCAGGCAAGTTCGCCTTGAACGGCGTCGCCTGCAACGCCGCTTCCGTGCCGACTCCGACGACCACACCGACGGCCACGGCCACACCGACCGCTACAGCGTCATCGCCGGCAGCAACGACTCCAGCTGCGACGACTCCGGCAGCGACGACTCCAGCTGCGACGACTCCAGCTGCAACGACTCCAGCCACGGCCCCGGCGACTACGGCCCCGGCAGCGACGACATCGCCGAAGCCCACGGTCGCTCCAACAACGACGGCGACCACACCGCCGTCCACCGTCTCGCCAACCCCCACGTCGACGTCCGGCACCCCAGCCCCGACGCCGTCCTCGTCGACCGGCTGCGGGCGGGTTGTCAGTTCAGCGCCGATGACCAAGGTCACCGAGGTGAATGTCGGGTCGGCCGTGGTGAGCTTCGGACCGCAGAATGACACCGATGCCCTGCCTACGGCGATCGCCCCGGCCGCGGACGGTGGCTCGTGGCTGGCCTGGCTGGGTACCGACAGCAAGGTCCGGGTCGGCAAGCTCGACTGTGACGACAAGCTGGTGGGCACGCCCACCGTCATGGACGGCATCGACCTGCAGGACATCAAGGCCGATGCCAACGGATTTGTCGTGCTGCTGACCCGCAAGGGCAACTGCGGCGATACTCCGCTCTGCGGAGGCAATTCCAGCCCTTGCAACACCATGCACATGGTCCGCTTCGACAACTCCGGCAAGCAGCTCTGGGAGCAGCAGGTCACCAACCTGAGCAGCACGCTCAAGGGCTACGACAACGGTGCTCGCTTCATCTGGTGGTACAACCACCACGGTGAACTCGCCTACGACGGCACCAACTACGCCGCGTACTTCGGCGTCGCCATCACGGTGACCAACGGCAACTGCGTCGACATCCACGAGGGCGACCGGATGCAGGTCGTCAACGCCGGCACCGGCGCCTTGGTCTCCGGGCATGACAGCTTCGCCGTCGGATGCAGTCACAGCTGGGACGACCACATCGCGTGGGATCCCAGGACCGGCCATTTCGCGATGGTCTGCGCCACCGACAACGACTGCCGGATCGCGCAGCCCAACCCCTATCGGACGGTAGCCCCGGGGACCTGCGACGGGACCCTGTTCGGTGGTGACATCGTGCTGGCCGCCTCGACCGGATACTGGACCGCGTGGAGCCAGGGAAACAAGGTCCGGCTGGAGCACTTCAGCACCGGCGCGTCCGATCAGACCGTCACCACCGCGGACACCACTGAGCACTCGCATCTGGTCGGGTACGGCACCGGTCGAATGCTGCTGACCTGGAAATCGGGCTCCACGACCGCAGCGCAGGTCTATGACTCGGGCACCGGCAAGGTCGTCGGCAGCCAGTTCACGATCAACGTCCCGGATCACACCTACGTCAGTCCCCAGGACTACCCGGACGGCAGCGTCGCCGTCCCGGCCGCTGGAGCCAGCAACTCGGTGATCCGGATCGCCCGGCTGATGCCGCTGAGTTAACCCCTGAACTCCGGCCGGTGCGGGTGAATCAACCCCGTGCCGGCCGGATCTCACCAGCTTCGGCCTCGCAGGGATCAGGGGACGTCGAGGGAGACGAAGCTACTCACGGTCTCGAACCCCAGCCGTTGGTAGACCGCTCTGGCGGGGTTGCCGTCCGTGACTGACAATCCGACCTCGCGGACATCGGCGCGAGCAGCCGCCGCGAGCACCCGCCGCAGCAGAGCTTCCCCGAGCCCGGCATAGTTCGGGCCAGGGCTGCGGAAGACGTCGGCGAGCCAGGGCCCGAGGGCACCGTTCTCGATCGCGATGACGCCGGCGACTACGCGATCGTCCGGGTCGACGACCAGTCGGCTCCACGGCAGGACCGGACCTTCCGTACCGCTCAGCAGCGGAATGAGGCGCTCAGCGAGCAATTCGTCGTTACTGCCGAGATGCCGGTCCGGGTTTTCGGGATCGGAATAGGCTGCGTGCCAGGCGTCGAACAGCGCTCCCGCCTCCCGGTCGCAGGGGACTTCGCGGCGGCCGGGCCCCAGGTCTGACGCTGACCAGGCCGGCGGCGGGCGGTCCGAGGCCAGCGACCGCCGCAGGAAGTGGAAGTGACGCCGCACGATCGCGCCTGCTGCGACCAACTGGGCTGCCAGCTCGGTCGAGCCCGAAACAGTCCAGCCGGAAAGGTCTTTGAGAATCGAGGGCACGGCCCCTGGGCCGATCACTTCGACCGCGTAGGCCGCCGGATGGTCGGCAGCCGCCCCGGGAACGTAGCTGAAGACCGGGGTGCCATCAGCGGTTCGATGCACAGTCCTGGTTGGTTCACGCATGTCAGCTGTACCTTCCGGTGTCGAAGCGTTCCATTGACCAGAGGTGCAGTAAATCATGAATTTCGAACAGTTTCCGGCCCTTCGACTTCGGTGGCCAGTTCCTCTCCTTAGATCTTCTTCCAGTGATTTCTCCGGATGGTCGATCGGAAGATCTGATCGAAGTGAATCGCTATTTTCGCGAGCTTGGATTTATCGCGGTATCGCCGGTCGGTACCGGTGACTGGTGGGGTTTCTCGCTCGACTCGAAAATCTGCCGAGAGCATGTTGATTCTAGAGATCACGAGGACGGCGGCATCGAAAGAGCGGCCGATGGCTTTCTGGAATTCCTCGTGCAGCATGGTCTTCGGCCCGAGCCGTGATCAGGCAGGTAGGCACCGATCGGTCAGTTAACACCCTCGGATGCTGCATTCGGTGGATATCATCAGCCGGTGCAGGATCATGACATCGCTCGCTGGCGGCTGCGCAGTCAGCATTTGGTCTCGCCGCACGCCGACTCGGCGCGCGAGGTGGTTGGTTCGTTGCTGGCCGTCCAGGCAGAGAACGCCGGCCAGGCCGCCTGGGCAGTGGCGACACGCACTCAGAAACCAGATCCGGCCGATCTGGCGTCCCTCCTCGATGACGGCACCGTCATGCGTACCCATGTATTGCGGCCCACCTGGCACTTCGTCCAGGCCGAGGACCTCGGCTGGTTGCTGGACCTGACCGGTCCCCGAGTGCAGCGGATTATCGGGCAGCAACTACGCGTCACCCAAGGGCTCGACGAGCGCAAGATTGAACAGGCCGTCGCCGGTGTGCTGGAGGTGCTGGCAACTCGCGGCCAGCTCACCCGCCCGCAGCTGGCGGATGAGCTGACCGAACTCGGTACCCCCAGCGCTGGGCAGCGGCTGATGCTCTTACTGGCCCACGCCGAGTTGGATGGGCTGATCTGCAGCGGAGCGCCCGCCGACGGCAAGCACACCTATGCGCTGATGAGCGAGCGGATACCGATGCCACACCGGCTCGAACGCACCGAGGCCCTGGCCGAGATCGCTCTGCGCTACTTCACCGGCCACGGCCCGGCGACCGAGCGGGACCTCGCGTACTGGGCGACGCTCACTATCGCCGACGTCCGGGCCGGCCTTCAGCACGTCCGGGACCAGCTCGAATCGTTCCGCCATGACGGGCGCACGTTCTGGCACGCGCCGGCCGATCCTCCCAGTGAGCCGCAGGATCCCGCTGGTCACCTGCTCCAGATCTTGGACGAGACGTACCGTGGCTATCAGGACTCTCGCTGGGTGCTCGACACCGCCGCCAATGTGCCGCGTACCCGAGAGAGCGCGATCGGAATGGCGTTGGTCGATGCGCAACTTCTCGCCGCCATGCGACGGACGATTAGCAACGACCACGTGGAGTTCGCTCTGCGGCCTTACCGAACGCTGGCAAAGCCCGAGATCAAAGCCCTGGAACAGGCAGCTCAGCGGTACGGGGACTACTTACGGCTTGAGGTCCGAGTCACCGTGGGTTGAGCGCGCGCGGTAACAAGGTCACCACAGGGTGAGAGAACGCGCATCCGATCCGGCCTGGGCCGAGATCGGATGCGCGTCGTCCTGCCGGTCAACCGTTGGACCGAACCGGCGTCATCGGGTCAGCGGTTGAGCGTGAGCAGGGCCGGCCGCCAGGGCAGCAGGTCGTACGTCCCGCCGGCGCTCGAGGCCTTTCCCTGGTAGAGCAACTGCAGGTTGCAGGGGTCGACGGTCATGGTTTGGTCGGGGTTGTTGCGGACCAGGTCCCCGTGGCTGATGTCGTTGGTCCAGCTGGCGCCGCTGTTGGCCTTGCCAGCGAACGGGTTGCTCTCGGATGCGGCCTGGGGTGTCCAGGTACCGCTCAGGCTGGTGGCCGTGAACGAGCGGAAGTAGCGCCCGTTGCTCCCGATGGCCTCGACGATCATGAGGTACTGGTTCTGACCTTGCACCTTGTAGACCTGAGGTGCCTCGAACAGGTTGTTCGTGGTGTCGCTCATGACGGTCGTGTACGACGTTCCGAAACTGCTCGGGAAGTTTCCGATCGGCATGCTGGCCCGGTAGATCTTGCCGTTGTCGCCGGCGAAGAACAGGTACATGTTGGTGCCGTCACCGATGAGGGTCTGGTCGATGGGCCCGTAAGTGGCGTCGGGAAGGCTTCCGGAGAAGAGCGTCTGTGCCGAGGACCAGCCATTTGCGTTGGTCGGGTCGCTCGACGTCTTGTAGGAGAAGGCGGTTGGCCCCCACTGGTAGGCGAGCACCCAGATGTTCTTCGGGGCGAAGTAGAAGAGCGTCGGGGCGACGGTTCCCTGCGACATGGTGTTCTGGCTGGCCGAGGCCATGTCTGACCAGTTCGTGAAGAGGCCGAAATTCATTGATCCGTAGGATGTTCCGTTGTCGTGCGACGACCCGTAGACCAGGTGCTTGCCGTTGTAGACGACGTTGGTGAAGTCCTTGAGCGCGACCCACCCGGACTTCGGGTTCGCCAGTGGGCCCGTCGAACTCCAGCGGTACGTCGATGGAAGGGCGCAGGAAGCCGGGGTGGTTTCCGTCACCGGTGGCGTGGTCGTGGTGACCGGCGCTGTCGACGTGGTGACCGGTGGCGTGGGGCCGTCACCGTTGCAGGCCGCGCCGTTGAAGGTGAAAGCGGTAGGAACGGGGTTGGAGCCGTTCCAGGAACCGTTGAAGCCGAACGAGGTGCTTTGCCCGGTGCCGAGGTTCCCGTTGTAGCTGGCGTTGGTCACTGTGACCTGGGAGCCGGACTGCGAAACGGTGCCGTTCCACAGCGTGTCGACGGTCTGACCGGCCCCGAAGGACCAACCCACCCGCCAGGAGGAGACTGCGCCGGCGAGGTTGGTGACGTTGACGGTAGCTCCGAAGCCGCCCTGCCACTGGCTGGTGATCGAGTAGGTCACCCGGCAGGTGCTACCGGAGGGGTTGGTCGGCGTCGTCGAACTCGTCGGGGTCGTGGAGTTCGTCGGCGTCGTCGAATTGGAAGGGGTCGCGGAGTCCGTCGGAATGACCACGCCGCCGTAGGTGGTTCCCGGGCTGTTCAGAGCGTTCAGCACCGAGGTGTAGGCGGCCTTCTTGTTGCCGTTCCCGTCGAACAGCAGCGGGGACTCGCTCGCTCGCCAGGAGGTGGTGTCGCGCAGGCCCCAGACGCTGATCCCCGCACAGCGGGGCACGTTCGTGCAGGCCTGGGTCAGGCCCTGGTACTGACTGGTGGACGCGTTGGTGACGTCGACCTCGGTCAGCTGCACGTCGACGCCGAGGGCGGCGAAGCTGGACAGGGTGGTCTGGAAGTTGCTCGGCAGCGAACTGCCACCGGTGAAGTGGGTCTGGAAGCCGACACAGTCGATCGGGACGCCGCGGGACTTGAAGTCCTTCACCATGGCGTAGACGCCCTGCGTCTTCGCGCTCGACCAGTTCTCGATGTTGTAGTCGTTGTAGCACAGCTTGACGCCCGGGTCGGCCTGGCGGGCGGTCCTGAACGCCACCTCGATCCAGTCGTTACCCGTGCGCTGGAGGTTGGAGTCGCGACGGCCGCCGCCGGAGTCGGCGTAAGCCTCGTTCACCACGTCCCAGGCGTAGAGCTTGCCCTTGTAGTGGGCCATCACCCCGTTGATGTGATTGATCATCGCGTTGCGCAGCGCGGTCCCCGACATGCTCTGCATCCAGCCCGGCTGCTGGCCGTGCCAGGCCAGCGTGTGCCCGCGGACCTTCAGCCCGTTCTGGGTCGCCCAGTTGTAGACGCGATCACCGTTGGTGAAGTTGAATTGGTTCTGGTTCGGTTCCGTCGCGTCCGGCTTCATCTCGTTCTCCGGCGTGACCATGTTGAACTCGCGCGCCGCGAGCGAGGTGTCGGTGGAATTGCCCACCGCCCCCGAGCCCATCGCGGTCCCGAAGTACCGCCCGCTCTGCGCCGCCGCGGCCCCCAACGTGCCTGCCGCCGCATTCGCCAACGGCACCAGCATCGCTCCGGCAAGTATCGACACCGTGGTGCCGACAACGAGATACATCAAACGGTGACGACGACGCGCGGTCACGGCGCCTCGTTGCACCCCGACAGGATCGGACATTTTTAGTCCTCTCATGAGTGAGAGCCAGACAGGTTCGTCATCGTGACGTTCACTCTGGCCGGTTCATGGAAACCACATTCGATGCTAACCAACCGCTTTCTTGATCGGCTCCGCGTACGTGGCCATTCATTGTCGAAACTTTCGGAATTCCGCGTCCCAGAACCGCCAGGAACACCCAGTCAGAACGCCCGAAAGGGCCGATCGCGCATCCTGTCGTGACGCTCGACGATCAACCAAAGCAGCAGGTCGACCCGGGCGGGAACGGATTCGGGAGGGATGCCGACGCGCTCCCGAGGCTCGGCTCACGCCACCGAGTCGCGACGCGAGGCCCATCCCGAAATGGCAGCAAGCTGAAAGTTTTCGAAAGGAGAAAGGCTGAAAGTCTTTCATTGGCGGCCTGTTGCTCGGATCCGCAGGGCCTGTCGAGAAGGGCTACCGGGCCGATTCGCCGCCGAAAGCGACCATCCTCGCCGAGGATACATAACAAGAATTTGCACCTCAATCAGAAATTCACCGATCAAGAGTTCTCGCGAGACAGCCGCCGATAGTTGTTATTCGCGCGACGGCATTCGGGTCGTCACCGGGGGTCGTGAAATCCTTTCACGGGCGCGGTGCCGTCCACCCGGATCGGTCGCCCGAATCGGCGCCCGAATCAGGCAGCTGAGCTGGAGGTTTGGGCTCGGCTGAACGCTCTGGCACGGTCGGCGCCCTGAATCCTCTGGCTCCGCAAGTGCTCTCTTGAATGCGTTGTAGCAATCTGGCAATGTCGGACGTCGATGCCCGATCCCTGCTCCCTTCTGTTGAAAGGCGCCATCTCATGAACGATTTCGCCGGTCTGAGAGTGACAGCATCGGGGCGGTCGGCGCCGGGTTCGACTGCCGAACTGCCCGACCGGAGAACGAAAGGAGCTGCTCCCGAGCGCCTCCACCGGTTCACCGGAAGAAGCTCCTGGCGACGGGGGCTCAGGTATGCGAGCGCGATCGTCGGCGCCGGCGTTCTGCTCGGGGCACTACTGATGCCAAAAGCATCGGCCACCATGCAATCGGTGACGGCAACGGCGGGGTGCGGCAAGGCGCCCACCCTGACGAGCGGCACCCACACCATCTCCAGCGGTGGGCAGAACCGCACCTACATCCTGAGCATTCCCAGCAATTACCAGAACGACCATCCGTACCGCCTGGTGTTCGCGCAGCACTGGTTGAACGGCACTGCCAACGACGTGGCCACCGGCGGATCGGACGGCTCCGCCTGGGCCTTCTACGGGCAGAAACAACTCTCGAGCAACAGCACGATCTTCGTCGCACCCCAGGGCATCGACAACGGCTGGGCGAACCCGGGCGGACGGGACCTGACACTGATGGACGATCTGAACGCTCTGGCGCAGAACAATCTCTGCGTCGACGCGTCGCTGATCTTCGCCATGGGCTGGAGCTACGGAGGCGCGATGAGCTACGCGCTTGCTTGCGCTCGACCGGCCGTCTTCCGTGCGGTCGTCGTCTACTCGGGAGCCAATCTCAGCGGCTGCAGCGGAGGCACGCAGCCGGTCGCCTACTTCGGCATCCACGGGACTCATGACAGCGTGCTGAACATCTCGAACGGGCGGTCGCTGCGGGACACGTTCGTGCGGAACAACGGGTGCACTGCGCAGACTCCGCCCGAGCCGAGCCAGGGCAGTCTCCGGCACATCACCACCGTGTACTCCGGCTGCAGGGCCGGATTCCCGGTTCAATGGGCGGCATTCGACGGAGACCACATTCCCGACCCGGTGGACGGATCGACCGGCGCCAGCGGCGTCCGTACCTGGACCTCGGCCGAGGCGTGGAAGTTCATCTCCCAGTTCGCGAGCACAACGACTCCTCCGACGACGCCGCCGGCCACGACCCCACCCCCGACCACAACCCCGCCTGCGACCGGCAGCTGCAGGGTCGGGGTCACCGTCAACCCGTGGAACAGCGGGCTGACCGAGAGCATCACCCTCACGAACACGACCGGCGCCACCGTGAGCGGATGGAAGCTGGTCTTCACGCTGCCCAGTGGCCAGCAGATCACCGGCGGTTGGAGCGCCACCTACGCGCCGTCCAGCGGCACGGTGACCGCCACGAACGTCAACTACAACGGTGTGCTCGCTCCCGGCGCGTCCACGACCATCGGGTTCCAGGCCACCCACACCGGCAATTCGGCCGCACCGTCGTCGTTCGTGCTCAACGGCACCCCCTGCAGCAGCTGACTAATCAGGCTGAGCCGCCAAGATCGCGAGGCTTGCCCGTTTTTGGTGCGTTAAAGGGAGCATAATCCGGCGAAACTGGCGATCTTGTCGGGGGAGAACGAGGGCTCTTTTCGAGCGTTCCGGAGTCGACAGGGCGTGGCTGGGTGCGTGTGCGCGCTCACAAAGCGTGGTGACGGCTGAGTTTGAACACCCAGCGGTGGGCAGGTGCGATCGCCCCGTTAGGGCAGATTCGGCCTAGCTTGACGCCGCGCACCGACATGACGATACTTCGGCCCACGCCTGGATGTTGACGTTAACATTCGGTGCTAGGGATGGCGCTCCTGCGGTTGCGCTGACTCCCGTCGCTGTTCTATGCCCACAATGAGGAGGGCCGTCGTGGCTGTTCGTAAGCTCGCGTTTACCCAGGTAGTGGCGGCCGCGGGGCTGACCGCCACCGTGGCGTTCGGAACGGTCGGTGGCCCACCGCCGGTTACGGAGTTGCCGGCTATCGCGCCCGTGGCGAGTCTGGCGGCCTCGGCGACCGTGCGCCCCGACCCCTCGTACGTGGGTCAGCCGTTCGAGGGCTGGGGGACGAGCCTGGTCTGGTTCGCCAACGCGACCGGGAACTATCCGCCCGAGATCCGGGATCGGCTCGCGGACATGGTGTTCGGCGAGGACGGCCTCAACCTCAACATCGCTCGGTACAACATCGGCGGCGGCAACGCTCCCGACGTCCCGAACTACCTGCGCCCCGGTGGCGCCGTCCAGGGTTGGTGGAAGGCACCGGCCGGGACGACGCGCGCCGACAAGGACTGGTGGGATCCGGACAACCCGGCGCACTGGAACCTGAACGCCGACGCTACCCAGCGGTGGTGGGTGGACAAGATCAAGAGCCGAATCACCAAGTGGGAGACGTTCAGCAACTCCCCGCCCTACTTCCAGACCGTCAGCGGATACGTCTCCGGCGGCTTCGACTCGAGCAAGGATCAGATCCGGCCCGAGTCGATCGACGAGTTCGCCACCTATCTGGTGCGGGTGACCCGCGAGCTGGAGAAGGCGCACGGCATCCGGGTCGCCACCATCGACCCGCTGAACGAGCCCAACACCACCTACTGGGGCACCACCCTCGGCGCTGATGGCAATCCGCTTTCGGGAGGCAAGCAGGAAGGTGCGCACGTCGGTCCGGCCATGCAGCAGACGCTGATCCGCGCCGTCGCCGAGAAGCTCGCTGCGGAAGGTCGCAGCACGAAGATCTCCGCGATGGACGAAACGAACCCCGGCACGTTCATCACTGACTGGACCGCGTACGCGGACGATGCCCGCGCCCTGGTGAGCCAGCTCAACGTGCACACCTACGGCACCTCGCAGCGGACCGCCGTCCGGGACATCGCCAAGGCCGAGGACAAGCCGCTCTGGATGAGCGAGGTCGAGGGCTCCTGGGGGACCAGCCAGAACTTCACCAGCATGGAGCCCGGGCTCGGAATGGCCCAGCTCATGATCAACGACCTGCGCGAGCTGGAGCCCACAGCCTGGGCGTTCTGGCAGCCGGTCGAGGACTACGACAACATGAAGCCCGGTGGCGAGAAGCCGGCCGGCATGAACTGGGGATCGATCCAGCTCCCGTTCAACTGCAAGTCGACCGACACGTTGGCGACCTGCCCGATCTACACGAACACGAAGTACAACACGGTCCGTAACCTCACCCACTACATCCGCCCGGGTGATCACCTGCTGAAGACCGGGGACACCGCCAGCGTCGCGGCGTTGTCGCCGAAGAACGAGCTGAAGGTCGTGTACGTCAACGACAGCACGGCGGCCAAGACGGTGAACCTGGACCTGTCGAAGTTCGCCCGGGTAGCGGACGGCGCGACCGTGACGCCGATCGTGACCACTGCGTCTGGTGCCCTGGTGCCCGGCACACCGGTCGCCATCACCGACGACGCCGCCGCCATCGAGGTGCCCGCCCAGTCGGTGACCTCGCTCGTGGTGAACGGCAAGACCGCCCCCGGCGACGGCAACAAGATGCTGGTCCGGTCCGGCCACGTCTACCGGCTGCAGGGTGTGCAGAGCGGTAAGGGCCTGACACCGGCGGCAGCCACCGGCACCACCGGCCTCGCCATCAAGACCGCCGACACGACGAGCCCGCAGCAGTTGTGGACCCTGCGCTCGCTCGGCGCAGCCACCAGCGATCGCTCCCGCTACGTGATCGGCACCGGAACTGGCAACCGGCTGTTGGCCGTCGTGGACGGCGCGCTGCAGGTGGTGCCGGGTGATCCGGCGGTCGAGCCGGCAACGTCTGCCCAGTGGATCCTCTCGACCACCGGCAACGGGCAGTACTCGCTGATCAACGTCGGATCGCGACGACTGATCGATGTCGGCGGAAGCGCGACCGCGGACGGCTCGCCCGTCGGGGTCTGGCTGGCCAATGCCGGAGACAACCAGCTGTGGAAGATCGTCGATGAGACCGTGATGAGCGTTCAGCCGGTCGAAACCTTCACCATCCCCGGCAAGGCGCCGACCATGCCGTCGACCGTCGTTCCGGTCTACGTCGATGGTGCTCGCGGCACGTTGCCGGTGACCTGGACGCTGCCGGTCGGTTCGACCTGGGGCCGGGGCAAGACGACGGTGTCCGGGGTGGCTACCGACCCGCTCGGCAAGACCCACGCCGTCACCGCGACGGTGTTCGTCGACACCCTGGTCTCGACGCAGCCGGGCAGCGCCAAGACCTACGTCGGTGGAGCACCCACGCTGCCGGCCACGGTGACGGCTGTCTCCAAGCGCGGTTACACCGTGCAGCGTCCGGTCGTCTGGGATGCGGTGGCACCGGCGCTGTACGCCCAGG
>DATINJ010000219.1:0-2900 GCA_035474375.1 Kineosporiaceae bacterium
GCGCTGGGAACCGACCGCACCCTGCAGATCGTCGGTCAGGCGGCCCGGGCGCTGCACGCCGCCCACCGCCACGGCGTGATCCACCGGGACATCAAGCCGGCCAACCTGATGATCACTCCGGAACTGCGGGTCAAGGTCACCGACTTCGGCATCGCCCGGCCGCGTGATCACGAGCCGCTGACCGCCACCGGTCAGGTGATGGGCACCGCGCACTATCTGGCACCCGAACTGGCTCGCGGCGAGATCGCCAGTCCACTGTCGGACGTCTACGCGCTCGGCGTGGTGGCGTACGAGTGCCTGGCCGGCTGGCGGCCGTTCGACGGCGACAACCAGGTCGCGGTGGCGACGGCGCATCTGCAGGACGAGCCGCCGCCGTTGCCGGAGACCGTTCCCGGCCCGGTGCGGGCGATCGTGGTCGCCGCGATGTCGAAAAATCCGGCATTGCGGCCACAGGGTGCGAATGCCCTGGCCACGCTGATGGAAGATCTTCGACTGCGTGGTCTGGCCGGAGGGATCAGCAACCGGCCGGCCGAATCCTCCCAGGCATGGCCGAGCGATGCGGTAACACCACCGCGCGGGATACCGAACCGGGCGCCACAGCAGCACTCGACCCGGCGCGCGGCGCTCGATCGCCAGCAGGACGAATTGAGGAATTCGGCCAGCTCACGTGGTGACCGAAACGCCCGCGAGCAGCAGCCCAGCTCCGACTACCGGGACTCGGCTCGGCCCACGCCGGGCTTCCCGGATCTGAGTCGGCCGCCGGCGAGTTATAACAATTCGGGGTACGCCGATGCGGCCTTCCCCGACTTGGGGCTGCCGGCCTCCGGGGCCGACCGGTCCGGTTCGGGAGCCGCCGCGTACCCCAGCCGACCTCGGGGTAACCACGGTCGATCCCGCAGCTCATCGACGCCGAACACGTCCCAGCTGCCTGCTGGACGGTCAAGCGGGCGGCCACCGCAGCGGAAGCTGTCGATCCCGCTGATGGCTCTCGTCGTCCTCGTGGTGGTGGTTCTGCTGGGTAGCCTGTGGGCCAAGACCAGAGACAATGATTCAGATCCGGGTTCGCTGAGGGCTACGTACTCCTCGGCCCCAACCGTCGCACTGGCCCCCGTCACCGTGGACGGTGGATGATGCTGTCGTGCGGCCGGATCGACGGCCCGACAGGCAAGGCGACTGAGGGATGGATCTGGTGAACGACAACCCGCGGGTGCTCGGCAACCGCTACGAGGTCGGCGAGCTGCTCGGCCGCGGCGGGATGGCCGAGGTGCACCTAGGGCGTGACGCGCGACTCGGGCGGGCCGTCGCGATCAAGTTGCTGCGCACCGACCTAGCCCGGGACTCGACCTTCCAGGCCCGGTTCCGGCGCGAGGCCCAGTCCGCCGCCGCGCTGAACCACCCGGCCATCGTCGCCGTCTACGACACCGGTGAAGAGCAGGTGGTCGAGGCCGGCGGTGGCGTCTTCAACCTGCCGTACATCGTGATGGAGCACATCGAGGGCCGGACCCTGCGCGACGTCCTCGCCGAGGGGCACCATCTCGACATCGATGCCGCTCTGGACATCATCACCGGCGTCCTGACCGCTCTGGAGTACAGCCACCGGATCGGCATCGTGCACCGGGACATCAAGCCCGCGAACGTGATGCTCACACCGGTCGGCGACGTCAAAGTGATGGACTTCGGAATCGCTCGGGCGATGTCCGACTCGTCGTCCACCATGACCCAGACCCAGGCCGTGATCGGCACCGCGCAGTACCTGTCACCCGAGCAGGCCCGCGGCGAGCAGGTCGACACTCGCAGCGACCTCTACTCGGCCGGTTGCCTGCTCTACGAACTCCTCACCGGTCGGCCGCCGTTCACTGCGGACTCCCCGGTGGCAGTCGCCTACCAGCACGTCCGGGAACCACCGATCCCGCCGAGCCAGGTGATCGGGGGCATCCCGGACTCGGTCGACCGGATCGTGCTGCACTCGCTGGCCAAGGGCCGGGACGAGCGCTACCAGAGCGCAGCCGACTTCCGGGCCGATGTGGAGGCCGCTCGCGGTGGCCGGCAGGTCAGCGCCGCGATCCCGGTGATGCACGGCTCCAACGCGACCACCCAGTACATGCCGATGCAGGATCCGAACAGCACCCGGGTGGTGCCCGGCGGTGCGATGGGTGCCGGCGCCCTGCTCGGCGATCCGTCGATGGGCCAGGGCCAGCAGTACGCCGATCCATACAACCAAGGCGACCAGTACAACCCAAACGATCCGTACAACCAGGGCGACCAGTACAACCAGGGCGACTACGGCCGGCGCCAGCAGCGCGAGGAGGAGAAGCCGGCGTCCAACCGGAACGTCATCCTCGCCGGGATTGCCTTCCTCGTCGTCGTTGCCCTGATCAGCTTCTTGTTCTGGAACAACATCATCAAGAACAACAACGACAACGGTGACGCCGCAGGCACCACCGTTTCGGTTCCGGACGTCATCGGCAAGACCAAAGAGCTCGCCACGAAATCCCTGAACGACGCAGGCTTCAAGGACGTCGCCTTTGAGACGAAGGTTTCCAAGCAAGATGAACTGAACAAGGTGATCCTCCAGAACCCGGAGGCCGAGGCCAAGGCGAAGACGTCCCAGCAGGTAGTGATCACGATCGGCCTCGGACCTGACACCGTCGAGATGCCGGACCTCAAGGGCAAGACGCGGGCGGAGGCAATCGCCGAGTTGACGGAGCAGAAGCTCGAGCTCGGCGACGTGACTCTCAAGGATGATCCCTCGGTACCCAGAAACACGGTGATCAGCACCGACCCGTCGGCTGGTGACGACGTCAAGCCCAACAGCTCGGTGAACCTCGTCATCTCCTCCGGGAAGATGGAGGTGCCGGATGTGACCGGTAAGACCAAGGCTCAAGCCCGGTCCGAACTGA
>DATINJ010000220.1:0-10366 GCA_035474375.1 Kineosporiaceae bacterium
CTGCAACAGGCCACCATTACCGGTCGAACCACCAGCCACATCCAGACACTGACCACTCTTGGCCACGGCAAGCTGATACGTGCTGCCCGCCACCGGTGCGCTCGCGGCCTGCGCCGGCAGCGCGGAAGCCACACTGGGCACGATCAGAGCCGCGACCGCGGCCGAGCTATAGAGCCACCGATGCGGCCGTTTACGGTTGTTGGCGAGCATGACTGTCCTTCGGTAGATGTATCGGTTGCGAGTTGGCGGCGCCGGCGAGTGCTGGTCACAGCGGGTTCCAGCCATCGGCGCCGGCCAGGTACTTCTGCGGGGTGTAGTTCGCGGCCTCCGAGGCAGCCAACTGCGGGCGGTTGCTGTTGGTCGTGGCGCCCGACCCGGTGTTCAGATATTCCTTGAACCGGGCGTTCTTCCATGAGTTGTCCGACATGTCGGTCCAGGGCTGAGAAGTCTTCATCGTCGCGCTGAGTGACGACTCTCGGTACAGCACCTGGGCATTGGCCCGCCACGGTCGGCCGAGGCCGGTGACGCCATTGGCGGTGCCGGTGATCGTGCACTTGTAGAACAAGAAGCCGTAGGTCTTCGTCGCAGCCGTGCTGGCAGCGGTGATCGGCCCGCCACTGGTGCGCTTCTCGTGGACCTCGGTGGCATTGAACACCGCGATACCGCCGCCGAAGATGAAGTCGACGGTGCCCTCGACGTAGGACTGGGTCATGTACATCCGGGCGGAATCGTTGACCAGCAGGGTGTCCTGGTCACCGAGGAACCGCACGTTCGTGAAGGTAGCCCGATCGGCGCCGACGCTGACCGCGACCGCCTGGCCACCCGAGGTCACACTGCTCTCGTCAAAGTCGTTGGCGATGGTCAGGTTCGTTGCCGTGAAGTCATGGCCGTTGAGGAACGCAGTTGCGCTGCCGGACGTGCCGGAACTGTTCGCACTGTGGTTGTAGACGATCACCACGTTGCTCGCCGAGCTGCCGGTGCCCTGCAGGGTGATGAAGGGTTTGGTGGCCGGTACGGTGACGACCTCGCGGTATGTCCCCGGCTTGATCGTGATCGTGACCCGACTGGTGTTATTCGCCGGCACGGCGTCGACCGCCGCCTGCACCGTCCGGTAGGTGCCGCTGCCGTCCGCCGCGACCGTGGTCGGACCGGTCGGGCTGGTCGAACCGCCGCCGACGAGGGTGAAGGCCCATTGCTTGTTGCTGTTGGCGGTGCAGGATTCCTGGATGATCGCCGATCCGGAGGCGGTGGAAGCACCCTTGTCACTCAGACACAAGCCCGACGAAACACTCTTGACCTGATACGTACCACTACCCGACGCGGTGAAAGTCCAGCGCTGGTTCGCATTACCCGAACACGTCCACTGATTGATCTGAACGCCAGACGCAGCACTCGCCGCCGGAACATCCACACACTTCGCACTCTTGACATTGACCAACGTGAACTGCCCCGACCCCGCAGACACCACCTTGAACTGCTGCCAGGCCGCACCACCCGAACAACCCCACTGCTGCAACAGGCCACCATTACCGGTCGAACCACCAGCCACATCCAGACACTGACCACTCTTGGCCACGGCAAGCTGATACGTACTGCCCGCCACCGGTGCGCTCGCGGCCTGCGCCGGCAGCGCGGAAACCAGCACTGCCGCTCCCGCCACGACCGGGACGACCACCCAGGCCAATCCCGCAGAACCGATCAAACGTGCGGAACCAATCAAACGTGCAGAACTGATCAAAAGTGCGGGCCGGGTCGAACCGGCGAGGCGCCACCAGCTCCGGTCTCGGGGACGACCGGGACGTGAATGGAACACGTTTCTTCCTCTCGTTGAGCACTGAGTCACCTCTCCGCCCACGAGTGCGCGGCTGCGGCGGTGAGGCCCCTGCGGAACCGTATGAGGTGTTCGGGTCTAAGACGCTGCGGCCGGTTCGGCAATAACCATTCGGCGCAATTTTTCTTATCAGTGCAGGTCAGCGACCTATGAAACAAATCTTTGTGCCTCCTAGGAGGGCGTGCAAGGATGTGCCGCCGATGACCACCCGGCTCTGGACCGGTGGCGGAACCTAAGGGGTCACGGCATGACAGTGCTGGCGGGCGGCGACCTGGTGAGTGCGGCCCAGGCCGGCGATCAAGACGCTCTCACCGCCTTGATCGCCGAATACCTGCCGGTCACGTACAACATCGTCGGGCGGGCCCTGAACGGCCACGCCGATGTGGATGACGTCGTCCAGGAGACGATGATCAGGGTCGTTCGAGGCCTGCCCGACCTTCAGGATCCGGAGAAGTTCCGGGCCTGGCTGGCGTCGATCGCGATCCGCCAGGTGCAGGAGCGAGGCCGATCGCAGGCGAACGTCGTCCGGACCGTGCCGATCGACGAGGCGCCGAATGCGGCCGATCCGGATACTGATTTCGTCGACACCACGATCACCCGGCTCAGCCTCACCGGCGAGCGGCGTGACCTGGTCGAAGCCAGTCGCTGGCTGAACGACGACGAGCGCCGCCTGCTAGCCCTGTGGTGGCAAGAATTGGCCGGTTCCCTCAGCCGTGCCGAGTTGGCCGATGCGCTTCAGATCAGTCCACAACATGCGGCCGTCCGGGTCCAGCGGCTGCGAAACCACCTTGGTCTGGCCTGGACGCTCACCCGGGCCTGGCATGCCTCCCCGCGCTGTCCCGAACTGACCGCGGACGCCCGGACCTGGACCGGCAAGATCGAAGCCCGCTGGCTGAAGCGGCTCGGTCGGCACATTCGCTCCTGCGATCGGTGCGCCGGTTTCGGCCAGCGGGCCTCGATCGACCGCACGCTCAGCGGCATCGGCCTGGTCCCGCTGCCCCTGGCGTTCGCTCATCAACTGCCGGGCATCGTCGGAAGTGGTGTGCACCCGGCGCTCCTGCACACGGCAATGCAGGCGCCGGGCCTGTTCCGGCGGTTGATTCACCTGTTCACCGGCAAATCGACGATCATCCTCAGCGCGGCGGTGGTGAGCACCACTGCCCTGACCTACACCGTCTACTACGACCCGTTCGACCCGGACCGCCGGCCGGCCGCGACCTCTCCCGAAGTCGTTGCCCCCTCGGTGATTCCGTCGGCGGTCGGGTCGTCGATTCCGACCGCGAGTCCGCGCGCAGAGGCGTCGGCGGTGGCCGCAGAGCCGTCCGCTTCTGCCCGCGCCACAGCGGTTTCCGGCGTCAGCGACGCCGACGTCTTCGTCGCGCCGGACGGCGACGACCGGGCGACCGGGAGCCTTCGCCGACCCTATGCCACGCTGGCCCAAGCGGTTTCGGTGGCTCGGCCAGGTCAGACGATTGCCCTGCGGGGTGGGCTCTATCGCCCCGACAAGCCGGTGGTGATCGAGACCAGCGGCACCGCCGAGCGGCGAATCACGGTGAGCAATTACCGCAACGAACGGCCCGTCATCGACGCCGGCCGACTGCCGGCCGATCAGTGGTACATCACCCACCAGGCCAACTATTGGACCGTCCAAGGCCTGGAGATCAAGAACAGTCGCAACCATGCGTACGTCTGCCTGGCCTGCCAGTTCGACGTCTTTCGGCGGCTGTCTCTGCATGACAATCAGGGCACCGGCCTGCTGCTGCGTGACCTGGGAACGATCGGTAACAAGGTGCTCGACAGCGATTTCTTCAACAATCACGATGACGACGCCACCAACTCGAACGCGGACGGCCTCAACGTTCAGGGCGGCGCCGGACCCGTGAATCTGATCAGCCGCTGTCGGGCTTGGAACAATGCCGACGACGGAATCGACCTCGGCGGGTCCACTGCGCCGGTCACGATCGACCGTAGCTGGTCCTACGGAAATGGCGTAAACCGCTGGAAGATACCGGTTCTCAAGAGCGACGGCAACGGCTTCGCGCTCGCCGGAGAGGTCGACGGCCACGGCGTCGATCACGTCGTCACGAACAGCGCAGCCTGGGACAACACCGGCTACGGATACACCGAGGCCGGCAACACGGGTGCTCTGGTGATCACCGGGAACACCGCGTACCGCAACCAGGCTGACGGGTTCGGTTTCTACTACTCCGGTTCGGTGCTGCGACGTAACCTGGCTCTGGACAACACGCGCCAGGCCGTCTTCGGCGGTGAGGTCTCCAGCAAGACCAATTCGTGGGATCAGTCGGGCTGGACTCGGGCCGCTCTGCGCGGCACCGACCCGGCCACCGCTACCGGTGAACGGGAACCTGACGGCTCGCTACCGGCCACCACGTTCCTCACCAACGACCGCGACCCCGACATCGGGTCCCCGATGTCCTGAAGCCCGGCGAACGCCTGGTGTCGTAGACCGGTCACCACATCGATGGCATGGTGGACTCCGTGCGACTCGTCATCTTCACCGAACCCCAGCAGGGCGCCTCCTACGCAGATCTGTTGCGGGTAGCCCAGTCCGCAGAAGCCGCCGGTTTTGATGGCTTCTTCCGTTCCGATCACTATCTGGCGATGAGCGGTGACGGCCTTCCCGGGCCCACCGACGCCTGGACCACCCTGGCCGGGCTGGCCGTGCAGACCTCCCGGATTCGCCTCGGCACGCTGGTGACGTCGGCAACGTTCCGGCTGCCGGGCCCACTGGCGATCCAGGTCGCGCAGGTCGACGAGATGAGCGGCGGCCGGGTGGAGCTCGGCCTGGGCAGCGGCTGGTTCGAGGAAGAGCATCAGGCCTACGGCATACCGTTTCCCTCGGTGCCCGAGCGCTTCGACCGGCTGACCGAGCAGCTGGAGATCATCCACGGGCTCTTCACCACCGGGGTTGGCCAGACCTACAGCTTTGACGGTAAGCACTACCAACTGCTGAACTCCCCCGCGTTGCCGAAGCCGGCCCAGTCACCGCATCCGCCGATGATCATCGGCGGGCTGGGCCGCAAGCGCACGCCCGCTCTGGCCGCCCAATACGCCGACGAATTCAACACCCCGTTCAGCACCGTCGAGGTCGCCGCCACACTCTTCGAACAGGTGCGGGTTGCCTGCAAGCAGATCGACCGAGCGCAACCGCCGGTGTTCTCCTCAGCGGTTGCGCTGTGCGCCGGCCGCGACGACGCCGAGGTCCGGCGCCGGGCGGCGGCTATCGGCCGCGAGGTGGACGAGTTGCGCAGCAGCGGTGCCGCGGTCGGTACCCCGGCCGAGGTGGTAGACATTCTCGGTCGCTACCAGCAGGCCGGTGCCTCGCGGATGTTCCTGCAGACCTTGGACCTGAACGACCTGGATCATCTCGAACTGGTTGCCTCCACGGTGGCACCCCAGCTGACCTGAGATCGCCCGGCCGGGTCAGTTCCGGCAGGTACCGGAGTAGGGCCGGCCGGGGCCGATCGTCATGTTGTCGCAGCGCACGATGTTCCCGCCGGGCCGCTGCAGCATGATTCCGGTTCCGGCCTTCACCGAGAGCTCGGACGTGTTCTTCGAGAAGTTGTTCCGCTTTCCCCAGCCTTTGACAATGACGTGCACCTGGAATCCGTCTCGGGGCGAGGCCTTTCCCCGATTGCTGAAGATGACCCAGTCGTTGCCCTTGACATCAACCCAGGAATCGGCGGCCTTGGCAACCATGCCTCGGCCGTCGAACTCGTTGCCCGCCAGCACACCGGCCCTGGTGCCCTCCTTGATATCAATCGATTCCGCTGTGGTGAGGGCGATCCGGTTGTTCAGGATCTGGTTGCGGTTGCTGCGGTCGGGTTTACAGGCCGTAACCTGGCACCAGTTCGACTTTGCCGATCCCACGTAGATGCCCTCGCCGAATTTCGGGTGCACCTGACCGGTCTTGCGGATCACGAGTTGCTGAACCACGTTTCCGGTGCTGTTCTTCCGCAGGTGCACGCCCTCGTCGCCGATCCCGTTAACGCTCAACCCCTGCAGGACCACCTGGTGACTGGCATCGAGCATGATTCCCTTGGCGCCGTTGCGAACCGAGAAACCCTGCAGCCGCCAATTGCTCACGCCGTCGAGATGCAGCGTGTATCCGGACAACTGATCGTGCGCCGACAGCACCGCGGAGGCGGGGCCACACAAGTACACCGGGCGCTTCGCCGTCCCGGATCGAGTGATTTTGAAAGTACCCGCGTAGGTGCCCGGTTCGAGGCCGATCACATCGCCGGGACGAGCCGCTCGCAACGCTTTTCGCAGCTGCCGGCCGTCCAGGACGGTCACGGTCGGCACCGGGCAAGCGAACGGGGTAGCCAGATCCTGGACAGCCGAAACCGTCGTGACGGCCTTCGGAGTGCTCGAGGATACCGCGCTGGGGGTAGCGGCAACCGTCGGCTCGGCCATGACCGCGGCCGGTGAGCCGACCGTGGCGCCGACCGGCCCGGTCGGTCCACCGAGAGTCCGGGCGCCCAACGTCGTCGGCCCGCAACCGGCCACCCCGATCACGGCTGCCACCAGGGCCAGCCGTCGGAGCAGGGTTCCTGCCCTGGACCGGTTCACCGTGAACATTTGGCGTTGGTCAAGGCGCCGCCGACCACCCGGTTGTTGCAGCTGATCCGGTTGCTGCGGGCCTCATGCAGGTAAAAGCCGACACCCTGGCCACCGTTCATCTCGGCGGTGTTCTTGGTGAACACGTTGTGATCTCCCCAACCGGACACGATGACGTGGGTCTGGAACCCGTCCTCGGTGGTGGCCCGGCCGGTGTTGTCGGTGATCAGCCAGCCGTTGCCCTTGACATCGACCCAGGAGTCGCCGCCGGTCATTGCCGACCCGTCGAAGGTGTTGCCCGCCACGACCCCGCCGATCGTTCCTTCCTTGATGTCCACCGATTCCGCAGCGGTGGCGGAAAACGTGTTGTCCAGGACGAAGTTGGTGTTACTTCCGTCGGCGGCACCACCGGTGATGGTGGCCCAGTTGCTCTGCGCGGAGCCGACATAGACGCCCTCGCCGAACTTGTCCCGACGCAGCCCGGTCCGACGGATGGTTAGCCCTCGAACAACGTTGCGGCTGCTGAACTTCCGCAGGTGGACGGCTTCGTCCCCGATGTCCTCGACGAGCAGGTCCTGAAGGCCGATGTCGGTCCCGGTATCGACCATCACCCCCTTCTGGCCGTTGCGCACGGTGAAGCCGTTGACCCGCCAGTGCGCGGCCCCGTCGAAGTGCAGTGCGTACCCGCCTTTGATCGAGCCGCCGTCGATCACCGCCCCGCGACCGCCGCAGAGCTGGATCGGCTGCTGCGCCGTCCCTGACGCCGTGGTGGTGAACTCGCCCGGGTAGGTGCCGTCCGCCAGCTGGATCACCTGGCCGGGGGCGGCGTCGGCGAGAGCCGCCGCAAGCTGCTCACCCGTGCTTACCTGGGTGGTCGCTGTCGAGCAGGTGAACCTGGGGATCGGCGAGGCCGGCACGGTGTCCGACGGAGACCGATTCGGATCGGCGGCCGGCACTGCCGGGCCCGGCGTTGCCACCGAGGCGGCCGGGGCGGCCGCTGACGTCGCCGGAACTCCTCCGGACGACGCCGGGGCACCTGCCGACGACGTCGGCGGCGTCCCGAGGCCACCGGAGGCCGGTGCGCCCACGCCCGGCATGTCCCCGATCGCATCGGTCCGATGCGCTCCCACGGAGCCGGACCCACCCGTGCACCCAGCCAACAGCAGGACCCCCAGGACAGCCCAGAGCGGGGCCCTGCGGGGGTGTTCTACTCGCCTCGTACCGGCGTCCACTCAATGCCCCGTTCGGTGAATGCGGGAACTCCCGCGCAGCGCCAGGCCAGCCGGCAAGGTCTCGTCGAACGGCGAAATCGGGGCCCTTGCGCTGGGAGCCGCAAAGCCTGATTCCAAGGCGATCAGCGCTTCGATAGCCCGCTCCTGGTCCTGCCTGATCGAGGTGGAGGCGGTACTGCTGGCGGGCACTTCCAGGTAGGGGGGCCCGGTCGTGTTCTTGTGCCGTCGCCGCAGCAGTCCCGAACCGACCACCAGGGCCGCGATCGCCAGCCAGATCAAGGTCAGCGGGTGGGTCAGGGTGCTGATCAGTCCGTCCTTGGTGATCACCCGCTGCCAGCCGTTGGTGTCGTTCGCACGCAGGTCTGGCTCGGTGTCGTCGCTGATCCGACTCAGGTCGATCGGGGAGGAACCTGACCCGCTGAGCGTGTTGTTCCGGACGCTGCTCCCTCGGATCGCCCCCACCAGGCTTATCGCGTGCAGCGTCGCGCCCGCAACGGTGTTGTCCGTGGCATCCACGTCGGCGTCGGCGACGTGGATGCCGGTCGGCATCCCGCGGACCGAGTTCCCGGCGATCTCCACCGTGCCGGTCTCCCGGACCTGGATTCCGTTGGCCTGGGCACCCACCACCCGGTTCGCCTCGATCACCACGTCGCTCGCGCCACGGGTCACCAGGATGCCTTGATGACCGCCCTCGATGCTGTTACCGATCATCCGCACGTCATGGCCACCGATGATGCGAATCCCGGCGCCACCGTTGTTCTTGACCAGGCTGGCGCTGAGCACGTTGTTGCCGAACTGCCGGATCGAGCCCCCGCTGGGTGACGGCCCGGTCGCAAGCGGTGTACCGGTGATGGACACGCCGTCCCCGCCGTTCCCGGACGACGTCAGCTGGCTGAGCACGGCGGCCTCCACCCCACGGGTGATCACCACGCCGTCGGCTCCCGAGCGCTCGACCCGCACTTGTTCGACCCGAGCCGTGGTGACGTTGCGGTGCAGGACCAGCCCATGGACCAAACTGTCGAGGATCACCACGTTGCGCACGGAGACTCCCGAGGATCCGGTGATGAATACCCCGAAGGCATTGCGGTCGATCTCGGAGTCGCTGATCTCCCCGGTGATCTGATCGTCGGCCGAGGTGGAGGTGGGCTCCGGACCGGCCGGCAGTACCTGGGCCTGCCGGTTACTGCTGGATGACTGGCTACCTGCGCCGGGCGCGACCTCGCTCACCTCCGCCCCACCCCCTCCGGCCTGGACGCCCTCCAGGGCCAACCCGCCGGTCCGGCCGCTCCAGAAACCCAGGTCGGTGACCTTGGTGTGCCGCACTACCAACTGGCCTTGGGCCAGCAGGTAGGCGCGCCCGTCCCGGACTGTGGTGTCCGCAGCGGCTGCCGCCTCGTCCCAGCTGGTGATGGTCAGCGGGGCGGCTGCGGACCCGAGGAGGCGCAGCCGACCGCCACCGCTGACGATCGAGACGAAGCCCTTGCGCCCGCTCGCCATCCGGATCGTCGTCGGTTGCGCCGGTGCCAGCGCCAGGGTGGCGCCGGCGTCGATCAAGATGTGTTCCCGGAGCAGGTACGACCCATCTGGTTCGATGGTGAACTTCTGCGGAGCCAGCGCGCGGAGGTCTTCGAACGTGTAGGCGGCCCGGCGGGCGACCAGAACCAATGTCGGGTACCCCGTGGTCTGCACCACGTAGGACAAGCGGGGGTACGTGACCACGCGGCTGCGGGCCGCGATCCGGACGTCGACGAGTCGCTGGTCCTCGCCGAGGACCAGTTCCGCCTGCCGGTCGGCGTCCTCAGCCGAGACTGGACCGGCGGCACTCTGGGTGATCGGCGGCTCGGCGTCCGGACTCGGGATGGCGGCGGCGGCCGGGACGACGAGCCAGGCATTGACCGCGATCACGCATCCGGTGAAGACGGTGACGGCCCGGGCGGCGACCCGAGTTCGCCGGCCAGCGCTCGCCAAGCCGAATCGTCGGCGCAAGCGGTTCGTTCGATCAGGCGACAGCATGTGCTGGGTCTTCTTTGTCCAGGGTCGACGCCGTCTGGGCGTCGCCGCCGACTTGGTCGTCATGCCGGGTGAGCCAGCCCTGCTTGTTCATGGTGACCAAGGCATAAGCCTTCACCGGTAGGGAGATGAAGATGACCACCAGAGCGACCAGCGGAAGCAAGAACAGGTCTGCCGGTTTGCGGATCAAGTGCGAGGCGCTGCGGACCAACCTGGTCGCCATGATCCAGCCTGCGGCCAACCCGACTCCGGCCCAGGTGTAGTCCATCCGGGAAAGGAACAGGTACAGCAGGGTCGCCGCCATCGTGACCGGGGTGAGCAGGATCTGCAGGAGGGTGATCTGCGAGACGAACGGCACCCGCCAGACCCAGCCCTTCGCCACTGCCGTCAGGTAGGTGCGATAGGAGTTGCGACTCCAGCGCACCCGCTGCTTGACGAACCCGCTGAAGGAGGACGGGAACATCGACGTCGCCAGGGCGGTGCTCTGGTATCTGGTGGTGTACCCGGAGGCCAGCATCAGCCAGGTCAGCCTTCCGTCGTCGCCCGCGATGCAGCGGCGACCGAGAAAGAACTCGTGCTCCAGGTGTTCCAGGACCGGCATCACGGCGCTACGGCGATAGGCCGCGGTTCGGCCGGACACGCAGATCACCGCGCCGGCCCGGCCCATCGCGGGGACGTAGTCGCAGTAACGCAAGTCGAGGATCCAGTCCGC
>DATINJ010000221.1:0-18984 GCA_035474375.1 Kineosporiaceae bacterium
CGCCAGGAAGATCAACGTGTCAGTGGCCGCGCCTGGGGTTAGTACTGAACTTCCTGGCGTCACGGTGACGCTGGAAGGAGGTCTTCGATCCGGATGGCGTTCATCGAGGACTACGGAATGATTGGCGACCTGCAGACCGCCGCCCTGGTAGGTCGAGACGGCTCGATCGATTGGTTGTGCCTGCCCCGGTTCGATTCACCGGCGTGCTTCGCGGCCCTGCTTGCCGACGAGCAGGCCGGCCGCTGGCGTCTGGCCCCGAAGGCCGGTGGGACGTGCACCCGCCGGCAATACCGCCACGACACCCTCGTGCTGGAGACCGAGTGGGACACCCCGGAGGGCAGCGTCCGGGTGCTGGATCTGATGCCACCGCGAGGTCGGGCCGCCGACGTCGTCCGCATCGTCGAAGGCCGCCGAGGCCGGGTACCGATGGTGATGGATCTTCGGCTGCGGATGGACTACGGCAACGTCATCCCCTGGGTGCGCCATGTAGATGGGGGGATGCGCGCCGTCGCCGGTCCGGACGCGGCCTGGCTGGACACGCCCGTCCACCTGCACGGGCACGACTTCACCACCCACGCCCAGTTCGAGGTGTCTGCCGGTGACCGGGTGCCCTTCGTGCTCACCTACGCCAAGTCCTTCGAGCCACGACCGGCTCACGTCGAGGCCGAACGTGCGCTGGCAGAGACCGAGTCGTTCTGGATCGATTGGCTGGAGGAGTTCGACTACCGAGGCCAGGGCGATCCGCGGTGGAGCGAGGCGGTCCGGCGCTCGCTGATCCTTCTCAAGGCGCTGACCTATGCCCCCAGCGGTGGGATCGTCGCGGCTGCCACGACGTCCCTGCCGGAGCAGATCGGCGGACCGCGCAACTGGGACTACCGCTACTGCTGGCTGCGGGATGCCACCTTCACCCTGCAGGCGCTGCTCGGCACCGGGTTCGTCGACGAGGCCCGTGCCTGGCGAGAATGGTTGCTGCGTGCCGTCGCCGGGGACCCGGCCGACCTGCAGATCATGTATGGCCTGGAGGGTGAGCGCCGGTTGCCGGAGTACGAGCTCCCCTGGCTGCCCGGCTACCAGGGATCCGCGCCGGTCAGAGTCGGCAACGCCGCCTCGGATCAGTTCCAGCTCGATGTCTGGGGGGAGGTACTCGACGGGCTGCACCTGTCCCGTAGCGCGGGGCTGGACCAGGACGACGACACCTGGGACCTGCAGCGGGCGCTGCTCGACTTCCTCGAAGGGCACTGGCAGGAGCCGGACAACAGCCTCTGGGAAATCCGTGGCGATCGTCGGCACTTCGTCCACTCCAAGGTGCTGGCCTGGGCCGGGCTCGATCGCGCGGTCCAGGCCGTCGAGCGGTTCGGTTTGAAGGGCCCACTCGAGCAGTGGAAGGCCGCCCGTGAACGGATCCATCGGGAGGTGTGCGACCGGGGTTTCGACCCGGACCGTGGCACTTTCACTCAGGCGTACGGATCAACCGGCCTGGATTCGGCGCTGCTGCTCATCCCCCAGGTCGGCTTCCTGCCCTGGGACGACGAACGCATCACCGGGACGGTGCAGGCGGTGCAACGCGAACTGATGCACGAAGGCTTCCTGTTGCGGTACCAGACCGACGCCGACGGTGGCGATGGCCTACCTGGTGCCGAGGGTGCCTTCCTCGCCTGCACGTTCTGGCTGGCCGACGCGCTGTACGGGATCGGTCGAACCGGGCAGGCCGAGGAACTCTTCGATCGGCTCCTCGGCCTGCGCAACGATCTCGGCATCCTGAGCGAGGAGTACGACCCGGTAGCGCATCGGCAACTCGGCAACACTCCGCAGGCGTTCAGTCACGTGGGTCTGGTCAACACCGCTCGGCACCTCAGCGGAAGCCACCCCGCCGACCTGGACCGGCACACCAACCCGCGAATCCGTTCACCGCATCAGAGCGCCGAACGCGGACCGGTGGACCAGCGCTGATCCGGCAAGCCGATCAAGGCCCGCGCAGCGCCATCAGCTGGGCGTCCAGGCTGACGATGTAGTCCCGGCCGAACGGCCCGGCCTCCAGGTGATGGATCAGGTGCTCGGGCAGGTCTTGAACGAGTTCGTCGCTGTGAGCTCCGGCTGCCAGCGCGATGGCCGCCACGGTATCGACATCGCCAGTGAAAGCGATGCAGTGGCGCAGCATTTCGCTCATACTCGAGGCCGTCGTCAAGGCCGTCACGGCAGCCCGCACGCTCATCATGCCCTGGGCTCCGACCTTTCCCGTCCAGGGCACAGCCCATCGCCCCGGAACGTGGTGCTCCAGGAAGTCACCCAGGCCGCCTTTGTCGCCCAGGCGGTAGATGAAGTAGTGGGCGGTCAGGGCGGCGGCGCAGGCCGCAGCGATGCCATCGGGGGTGTCGTGAGTGACCCGGGCCTGAACTGTGGCGTAGTCGAGTACCTGAGCAACCTTCGAGAGCACGCCGATCGGCGCGGCCCGCATCGCCGCCCCGCTCTTGTCGCTGTCTGCGTGAATCCGGGCGAGGAATTCTTCGCCGTCCGACACCTCCGTGAGGAAGTCGTAGAACCGGGAGGCGTACCCCTCCCGTGGGTCGCGTTTGAACGCCTGGACGAACGCGTCGGCGAGCACCTCGGCCGTCCACGGCCGGCCGCTGACGAGGGTCTCGGCGATCGCCAGGCTCATCTGGGTGTCGTCCGTATAGCGGCCCGGGGCGATCGCATGCCGGGGGTGCTGGATGTAGCCGGCCAGCGTGTTCTCGCGCGCCACGATCGCGGGGTCGACGTACTCGAACCCCGCGCCGTAGGCGTCTCCGACCGCCAGTTCCAGCAACATGTCTCCAGCTTCCCTGGCGATCTACCTCACGGTTTGCGGGCTACGCCGGCCCAGTAGTACGCCGACTTCGGGTCGTCCGGCTCTTGGGCGGGTTGCCAGGACCGCACCGGCACCAAGCCCGGCTCGACCAGGTCCCAGTCGCCGAAGAAGAGCTGCACCTCGGCTTCGGTGCGAGGGCAGAAGGTCATTCCGCCCTGCGTCGCGGCCGCCGTCACGGCTGCCATCGCCTCGGGGTCGAAGTCCTGGGTGGGATGGGTCAGGGTCAGGTAGCTGCCGGACGGCAAGCTGTCGCGCAACGCCGCGACGGTTGCGTACGGGTCGTCGTCCTCCCCCAACAGCATCAGGACGGCGATCAGCATCAGCGCGACCGGCTGGTCCAGATCCAGCACCTCGGTGAGTTGCGGTACCGCCAGCATCTCCGCGGGCCGGCGCAGGTCGGCCTCCACATAGGCGACCGTTCCCTGATCCGAACTCGGCATCAGCGCTCGGGCGTGAGCCAGCACCACCGGGTCGTTGTCGACGTAGACCACCCGGGCCGCTGCGGTGGTCTCCTGGGCGGTCTCGTGCAGGTTCGGGCTGGTCGGGATGCCGGTGCCGATGTCGAGGAACTGGCGGACTCCCTGTGAGGCCAGGAAATGCGTGGCCCGACCGACGAAATTGCGGTTCTCCATTGCCATTTCGCGTAACGAGGGAATCTGCTGCAGGAACATCTCGGCCATCTGGCGGTCAACCTCGAAGTTGTCCTTGCCGCCCAGCCAGTAGTCGTACATCCGAGCCGAGTGCGGGATGCCGGTATCGAACTCCCGGGGTGGCCAGCCCAGCTCGGAGTCGTTCGCTGCGTCGCTCGACCACTGGGGCATCTCGGTAGCCGGATCAGTTCCCACAGAAACTCCTCACACAGAGCGGACGCGACAAAACAGCGCATACCAGTTGGCACAGAGTAGAGGAAACTCCGGCGGTGTGGATCATTAGGTGGCCGGAACATCAGGCGCGCGGTCGGAGCCGCGGGTCTTGGCCAGGGACTGGCTTCAGAGGCGGCCGCGTCGCCAGAGACTGACGGTGATGGCGCCGGTGACAGCGAAAGTGATGGCGTTGAAGAAAAAGTCGGCCGCGCTATAGGGTGAGAATTCGTAATATCCGAAATAGATATCCCGGGCGGCAAGCAGCAGTGGCCAGATCAGAATGGCGATGGTCACCGGAATCTTGACCCGCAGCCCGAAGGTTGTCGTCGTGGGTCGCAGCCGAGAATATTGGTAGTCGATCTTCTGACTGGTTGGCCGTAGGTCCGGTCGGATCGGCGGCACCGGCTCCAACGGCGTTGCGGGACTGCTGAAAAAGCCGTACGGATCCTGGGCAAGTCGCTGACTGACCACCGTGGCCGGCTCGATCCCGGATCCCGCAGGCGAGCAGTCACCTGCGGTTCCGGGTTCGGCTTGAGCTACCACCTTGACCCCCTCGACCGCGAGAGGAGAATCATGAGCGAATCCGCCAGGACCGATCAGGAATCAAGAAGCGCCCGGCACCGCACCGCGCCTAGCGTGAACGTTATGAATATCAGTGAAGCACCTGCCATCACCGCCATCGAGTCGGTCATCCTCGAGGTGCCCGACCCCGCCGCCGCCGCTGCGTTCTACGCCGCCTTCGGATTGGGCAGCCGCCTCGGCGTGCGCGCCGCCGATGCGCCGACGACCGGTTTCCGGGCGTTCACGCTGTCGCTCGTGGTGTCCCAGCCGGCCAACGTCGACGCCCTCGTCGGCGCCGCCCTCGACGCCGGCGCGACGGCGCTGAAACCAGCCGTCAAGGGATTCTGGGGTTACGGCGGCGTCCTCCAAGCCCCCGACGGGGCGATCTGGAAGGTCGCGACGTCGGCGAAGAAGAACACCGGACCGGCCACTCGCCAGATCGACGACATCGTGCTCCTGCTGGGAGTCGCTGACGTTGCCGCCACCAAGCGGTTCTACCTCGAGCACGGCCTGAGCGTGGCCAGAAGCTTCGGCCGCAAGTATGTCGAGTTCGCCGCCGGAGAGACGCAGATCAAGCTGGCCTTGTACGGGCGCCGCGCGCTGGCCAAGGATGCCGGTGTCTCGCCGGAGGGCACCGGCTCGCATCGGATCGTCATTGGCGGCGGCGCCGGACATTTCACCGACCCGGACGGGTTTGAGTGGGCAGCCGCGGAAGTCTGACCGCGTGGCTCTGCCGGCCTAGGGCCTGTCCTGGTCGCCGCCACCGGAGTCGGCCAGCCACGCCAGCAAATGCCCCCGTGACCAGCAGCGGCCGATGGCCTCAGCGCGCAGAGTGGACTGGTCGAACACCGCCAGGCCGATGATGCTGTGGCCGGAGGCGCGGCGATCGCCAAGTGTCGGGATCGCCGGCGCCACCCCGACTCCCTCCGCTGATACCCAGGCCACCGCCCGTCCGGTCGCCGCCTCGTCGAGGCGGTGCAGGAAGCGCAGGCGGGTCTCCAGCGGGAAGCGCGACAGCGCCCAGGTCGTGATGACCACGGGCAGGGCGTCCGCCGGCACCTGTGCGAAGGCGTCCGGCAGGATCTCGACGGCGTCACCGGGCAGCAGCAGCGCGGGGGCGGACGCCGCCAGGGCCAGCTCCGCTTCGAGCCTCGCGATCGACTCCGGCTGATCCGGCCACCGGCAGGCGCGCAACCATCGGACGGCCTCCGGGTCGGTGACGTCGATCGGATCGAGGTCGACGCCAACTCGGGCGACGACCTCGGGCATCGCCCGCGTCGGGACGGGTCGGCCACCCACGATCGACGCCGACACCTGCACGGCAGATGCCGGGTCGCCCAGCCGTTTTCCGTTGCCGTAGTCGATTCCCACCCGATCGACGTTGAGATTGAGCCCCGCCGAACACCCCACGTCGATCAGCCCAACCGCGTTCGCACCGACCCGGCGGGCCGCCTCGGCAATCGCCGGATACAGCACGGCGTAGCGTCCGGTCTCGGTGGTCCGCAGTTTCCGGCGCACAGCGATGGCCACCACCGAGTCGGTCATCCGCAGCAGCGTGTCGATTGCCGCACCGGCGGCGGCGTCACCGTCCGCGGCGGCATAGGCCGCGGCCAGCGCCGGGGCACGGCCGGCCAGGGCGAGGTCGTGCAGGGCGGCCAGGATCACGGTGGGGTGCCGCTTGCGTGCCGGCGCCGCCTCGATGGCGCGCAGCGCCTCGCCGGACTCGCTCAGGGCGAGCGCGACGCGCTCGTACAGCGGCGAGGTTTCGGCGGCTTCGACCGCACCGAAGTGTCGGTACACCTCAGCGAGCGTGCGAGCTCGGCGTACGGGTTCGGCGCGTTCTGCGGTCGGCCCTGGCATCCCGACGATTCTAGTGGTCTGGGTGGGTTGGCTGAAGTCGCAGTAGGCGATCAGCCGGGCCCGACTCCCCGCCGCCCGAGTTTGCGCAACTCCCGGTCGAGTGCTGCGGTCAGATGCCGCTGACCCACTCGTCCACCGTTGTCCTCGAAGGCGGTGAAGGCGGCGGTGAGTACCGCGTTGCGGACGCTGCCACCGGCGATATCCGCTGCTGCGGCTAGCTTCTCGACGTCCACTGGATCGTCCGGGTCGGTCTCGGCCAGGTGACCCAGATGGGTCCGCCACAGCTGGGCGCGGGCCGCGTCGTCCGGATCGGGGAAGTGCAGGACGAAGTGCAGGCGCCGGGTGAAGGCCGAATCCAGGTTCCCGCGCAGGTTCGTGGCCAGGACCACGACGCCGTCGAACTCCTCCAGTCGTTGCAGCAGGTACGAGACCCCGATGTTCGCGTACCGGTCGTGGGCATCCTGCACCGAGGACCGGGTCCCGAACAGCGCGTCGGCCTCGTCGAAGAAGAGGATGCAGTTCAGCCGTTCGGCGGTGGCGAACACCCGGCTGAGGCGCTTCTCGGACTCGCCGATGTACTTGTCCACCACGCTGGTCAGGTCTACTTGGTACAGGTCCAGCCCCAGAGTTCCGGCCACCGCTTGTGCGGCGTACGTCTTACCGGTGCCCGGTCCGCCGGCGAACAAGGCGGCGATTCCTCTGCCCTTGCCCTTGCCGGTGAGCGGGCCCTGCGCGAGCACCTGGTCCCGGTTGCGCACCCAGCTCACCAGCCCGTCCAGCTCCGAACGGGTCTGCGGGGGCAACACCAGATCGTCGAGGGTGACGCCGCTGCGCCGGGCCGCGCCGGCCCGGTCGGCCAGTCGGCGGGCGGCCTGCACCAGGTCCTGTGGTCCGGGCGGACCGCCGGCCTCCGCCTGGGCCAGGGCGGCAACCCTGGAAATCTCCTCCGGAGTGACGTGGAGCGCGATCAGATCTCGCCAAATCTCTGGTGACGACGGTCGTTCGGGGTCGATGTGGGCCTGCCACAGCGCGCGCCGCAGGTCGGGGTCCAGCCGTGGCGCGATCAGGGTCGGCGGTAACCATGGCGCCCAGTCCGGGTCCCAGGACTCCGCGGCGACGACAGCGACCGCGATGCCGGTCTGGCTCAGTCGGTGTACCAGGTCGGCCGGGGTAGGCCCGTCCCCCGACCCCGTGGCGAGCCCGGCGCTCGGCTCGGTCTCCGGCCCGCCCCCGAGCGGTCCACTGCCGAACAGTCCGGTGACGATCAATGCCGCACCCTGGAGCACTGCTTCGAGGATGGCCGCGTCCAACCGGTCCAGGCGTTCGCTCGAGTGCACCCGGGACAGGTCCACCGCCAGGCACGGACGCTCCAGCCTTCGGCCCGCGCCCGCGGCCATCGACACCCCTGCGGTGCTCTGGGCTCCGGTGACCCAGATCAAGGTCTGGCCGGTGGCCCACAGCGCGGCGACCCGCTCGCTGCCGGGCAGGTCGAGCGGTTCGGGCCGAACCAGCAGGAACTCCAGCGCCGAGTCCGGCTCGGGGTCACCGAGGAAGTGGGTCACGACCCGGTCCGGAAGTACCGGGTGGCGTCCCAGGAAAGGGCCCGAACCACGTAACCGCAGCAGCCCGGTGCGATGCAGCCGACCACCTGGGCCGAGAGCGCGGCGAACCGCGGGATGGACGTTCGGGGCGCCCAGCACCTCCAGTATCGGTGCCACCGCTGGCCGATCGCTTGAGCGCGGGCCCGGGCTCAACGCGTCCAGGGCGCTGGCGAAGGCCGGGTCGATGTCCGCAGCCAGCGTGGCGGCCAGCAGGTCGGTCTCGAACGGCGTCAGCGGCATCCGGGCAGACAACTCGGTCAGGGCGAGATCCAGCGCTTCGAACAGTTCGGGAGCGCTCAGCCAGGCCTCATGCACCGAGTACCGGGCGGCCTCGAGGAGGTCGAGGCCGCCCGGCGCCGAAGTCGGTTCGGCGGTCCGGGCCGGAGCACGCCGTCCAGTTGCTTCGTCGAGCCCGTCAAGGAGGCGCTGCCAGCGCATTGGTAGTGGCTCACCCATGATCCGAAGATTACAATGAGTACTTCGCAGTAACGCTTCGGAGTCGATGTGCCGGGCTGGCTGCTTTCTGTCCGACATGGACATGGGGCCCCGCGACGGTCGGGGAACCCCGCTGGCCAATTCGTCTCGCGCTGCTATCGCCGTCTGGACGGTCGAAGCCGGCGTCAGGATTCCGCCGTGATCATGGTGGGCGCCGCAGGGCTCGGCCGAACCTCCGGCGAGAACCGATGAATGTTCCTACCCTGGACTTCGGCCGAGCCCTACGGCGCCCACCCCGACGCTCGGCCCCAAGAACCGACCACAAACCGTGGAAACAGAGCGAACGAGGATCCCGTACGGGCACAAAGCGGGCATCAACGCGGGTGGCCACCCGGCCGGCCCGCAACCGCTTGGGTCAGACGAGGAACCTCCTTCGGGTGGACTGGGCGGTGCTGGACCGTAAACGGTCACCCCCTTGTGCTCGGGGACTTCCAAACAGGCTCTAGCTGCAGCTGCCCACCGTGATGCCGGTGGGTGAGCCGGTGCCCTGGAAGCCGAACTCGGCCGATCCCCCGGCGCTCAGCTTGCCGTTCCAGGCCACGTTGGACACGGTGTTGCCGCTGCGCGAGCCGTTCCACAGGCTGGTGATCGTGGTCCCGGCCGGCACGTTCAGCGGCACGCTCCACTGCTGCGTGCCCGCCGAACCCGCGGTGATCTTCACCGATCCGGTGAAGCCGCCGTTCCAGCTGTTGGTGGTGGCGTAGGTGGCGGTGCAGCCGGCGGCCGGCGGGTTCGGGTTGGCCGTCGTGGTGGTCGGAGTCAGGGCGGGGGTGGTGGCCGGCGTGGTGGCGGGAGTGGTGGCCGGCGGGGTGGCGGGAGTGGTGGCCGGCGGGGTTCCGTCGGTGGCGCCGGTGATCGTGATGTTGGAATTGCCGCTGCTCTGGTAGCCCTCGGTGCCAAGGACCATGTAGTCGAAACTCCCCAGCTTCATCCCGGCGCCGGCCCACGCGTCGAAGTGGTTGCCGGTGGTGATGGTGCCGCCGGTTCGCTTGGACTGCCGGACGCTCCAGTACTGGTTGAACGTTTGGGTGCCTTCAATGGACGGCGCGTTGGTTCGCGTCGTCTGGTACATGTCGTACGTACCGCCGTCCGTGGTGACCGTGCCCTTGAACGTGCCGGTGGGCTTGTACGTTCCGTAGTTGTCCACGACGTAGTACTCGACCAGCGGGTTCTTCGTCCACCCATACAGCGCCAGGTACGCGTTGCCAGAAGGAGTGAACGTCCCGGTGTAGCTGACCGCCTTACGGCCGCCGGTGCTCCAGCCCTTGCCGCCGACGAAATTGCCGACCTTGTTCCAGCTGTAGCTGTAGTTCCCGGCCGAGCCCAGGGTCAGGGTGACGTCCCCGGCACCGTCGGACCAGTGCGTATAGAAGTAGCCGTTGTTCGTGCCGGTCCCGTTCGGGGTGCTGGCGCTGGCACTCGACATGCCCACGAAGAGGAATGCCACCGCCATCAGCGGGAGCAACGTCCAACCCTTGAACTTTCGTACCATTGAGGTGATCCCTTCAGATACTGGTAGCCAACGCGCGCAGTTGGCGCGGCGGTTGAGGTACTGACAGCCCGTCCCAAGCCCATCAGGGTGGCCTGGGAGCGGCCCGGTCAGCTCAGGCCGGGGTGAGCGCAAGCGCATCGAAGACCCAGTTCGGGCTGAGGAACGTCGTCCCGCTACTGCCGCTGATGGTCGAGATCGCCAGGCTGTTCGAGCCGGTCTTCAGCGCGCTGGCCGGGATGGTGAACGTGTAGGTCGTGTTGATCCCCCGCCAGGTGCCTCGGGTCACGCCACGCGAGTCCAGGTCCTTCGGCGCCGGGGAGGCGCTGGCGGGAGAGCTCCAGCCACCGATCGTGACTGACGGCCGCCCGCCGGCGAAGGCCAGCGTGGTCGCGATCCGGAGCTCGGCCCCGGCGGTCGGCACCGAGGCGAGGTCGAACTTCACCGTCAACGGCGAGTTCACGCTCTTGAACAGGGCCATCGGGAACCCGCTCACGTCGGAGCCGGCGGTGAAGGAGGTCACGCCCCAGGACGGCATCCGGATGTCCGAGGGATGCATGGTCTCGATCCGGTCCGCGTTCAGGAACCCCTTCGGGGTGCCGTCAAAAGCACCGATCTGGAACAGGGTTCCCTGGGCGGGGGTGCTGCCCGACAACGCCAGCGTGGAGGTGCCACCGGCGGTGACGGTCACCGACCTGGTGTCGCCCACCGCCAGCTCACCGGCGTACAGGGTGGCGGTATATGTCCCCGGCCGGACCTTGTCGATACCGAACGTGCCGGCCGACACCGTTGCCCAGTACTGCCCGGTCGGCCCGGCCAGGGCGACAGTTCCGCTCAGTCCGCCCCAGGAGCCGGTGGCCGTCCCGGTGACGGTGCCGCGCTCGGCGGCGGACAGCAGCCCAGGGATGTATGCGGAGAGGAAGTCCAGGTTCACCGCGGCCGGCGTTCCGCCGCCGGTGACCGCCAGCGCGTACGGGGCCTGCAGGCCGAGGCGCATCGGTTCGGTCTGGGTGTGGCCGCTGTACATGTAGTGCGTGATGTTGGTGACAGTCCCGGTGTCGTTCACCTCGATGTCCCGGAAGAACGGTCCCCCGGAAGACATCTCATGGGTTCCGGGGATGATGTACACCCCGTGGGCGGTGCCGTGCGCACCGAATGGTTGCTGCGCGATCAGCCGCTGGGAGCTGTAGAACTTCGACGCCGTCTGACCGTTCGCGAAGGCGAAGACGTCGGAACCTTCCACCGTCGCGGTGGAGTCCCCGGTGCGGGCGGCGACCGGGGACGTCGGAACCAGTGACTGCTTCACCCGGGCGATGAACCGGGCTTCTCCCGGGTCGATCGCTCCGGTGATCGCGGTGTCCAGGTAGATGTTGTTGTCGCCCTTGCGGGCGAAGTAGTACTGGGTGACGGTGTCGTGCTTCGCGCTGATCAGCTGCGAGTTGCCACTGTCGAAGGTCTTGGCGGTGACCGTCGCCGAGGACCAGCCAGACTCGAACTGGCCTGCGGCTTTGCCCGAGGCGGCCAGTTCAACGCCATTGTGCTTCAGTGACGTCATGTTGCCATTGGTGCCACTGATTGTGAACACCACCCCGGAACCGGTGTCGAACGTGTAGTTGGTGGCCGCGTCGGCGCCGGTCATCCAGGTCAGCGTCCCTGCGGCAGCGACGGTAGCGGCGATCGCGATGCTGATCGCCCGGTTTCGCTGGGCTGGGGTACTGAACGACAGCCTGGCCGGAGATCGGTGTCCGCCCCGATAGGACGATCTGGACCCCCGGTAGGACGACCTGGACCCCCGGTAGGACGATCTGGGCGCACGCATGCAGAAGAGCCTCGCTTCCGGTTGCCGGTGATCGCCAAGCGCGATCCTCGCTCCGCCTTCAGTCACCCGGCACCGGCCAAAGGTTGCCGCGCGAGCCAAGAACGCTGAGGCATAGGCTGCCGAGCATGGTCGGCGACACAGGCGATACCACACAGGTCTTGGTCATCGGCGGGGGCATCTCCGGGAGCGTCGCGGCCTTGGCCCTGGCCAAGGCCGGCTTCGCGGTTACCCTCTGCGAGGCGCATCCGAGCGCCGCAGCGGACCTCGGTGCGTTCCTGACCCTGGCGAGCAACGGCATGGTGGCCCTGGCCCAACTGGACGCCGCTAAACCGATCAGCGGGGTGGGTTTCCCGCTCACCGAGATGCGCCTCCTCGACCAGAGCGGCGCCGAGGTCGCGACCACGCTCCTCGGCGAGCACCAGGATCCGCTGGCCCAGTTCCGTTGCCTGCGCTGGAGCGAGCTGTCGGCGGCGCTGCAGGCGCAGGTGCGGCAGCGGGGCATTCCGCTGCGGCACAGCGCGCGCCTGGTCGATGCCGTTGCCGATACCCGGGCCGTCACCGTTCGGTTCGACGACGGCACGTCGTTGAGCGCCGACCTGCTGATCGGCGCCGACGGGCTCAACTCCACCCTCCGGACGCTGATCGACCCGGCCGCCGGACAGCCGAGATACGCCGGTCAGCGGGTGTTCTACGGCTACGCCGACGACACCGGGCTGCCCGGCGGCACCCGGATCACCATGGTCCGGGGCAGCCGGTCCGCCTTCGGCTACGCCGTCTCCCCCGCCGGAACGGCCTACTGGTTCGCCCGGCTACCCGGTACCGAACTCACCCCCGAGCAGATCGCCGGAACGTCACCGGATCAATGGCGCACCGAACTTCTCGACGTCCTCCAAGCCGACGCCACCCCGGCCGCCGACATCGTCGCTGCCACCGGTGACCAACTCCTGGTGACCAACGCCTGCGACCTGCCCGACCTTCGGCGGTGGTCAACCGATCGGATGCTGCTGATCGGCGATGCAGCCCACGCTGCTTCGCCCGCCACCGGGCAGGGCGCGTCAATGGCGATGGAAGACGCCGTGGTACTGGCCAAAGCGCTCCGGGACAACGAACGCGGCCAGGCGCTGGAACTGTACGAGCGGATCCGCCGACCCCGGGTGCAGCAGAACATCACCGTCAGTGCCCGCCTGACGGCCGGGCATCAGCCGGCCCCGCAACCGGCGTCCACCACCAGTCGCTTCCCGCGCGCCGACCCCGAACTGATGCACCAACTCGACTGGAACACCCCGTTGAGCTAGGTCGTTGAGGCGGAGTCGAGCCGCCGGCCCAGCACGAGCACCTCCGCATCGAGGTACCCCAGTTTCGCGTAGAAGCTGACGGCAGCGGCGTTGCCCGCGCGCACCATCAGCTGAAGCTTCGGGATGTCCTGGGCCACTACCCAGTCCTCGCATTCCTTCATCATCTGTCGGCCCAGCCCTTGACCCTGAAGGGCAGGTGCGACCGCCAGGTAGTACACCCACCCCCGATGCCCGTCATGGCCCACCATCGCGGTGGCGACAAGGGTTTCGCCGTCCAGGGCACCCAGAACAGTTGAACTGCTGCCCTCCGCGGCGCGCAGCAGGTCCGCAGTGGGGTCGTTCCACGGCCTGGTGAGGCCGGTGTCGTGCCACAAGCGGATCGCGTCGCCGTACAACCGTTCAGGGAGCGTCTGGATCTTCACCGGACCAGCCTAGTGGCGACCCTGTTGGCCAATTCGGCCCGCCCAACTTCTGCGGTGATCATGCACGCTTGCCCGGCTCTACACCCTTCAACGAACGGGCAACCGTGCATGATCACGAGAGGTCTGGGCCCAGCCAATAGGAGAAGGCGAGCACGCCGACCCCAAACCTGCGGTGATCATGCACGCTTGCTCGCTTAGAGGTGGGCAACCCTGCATGATCACGGACTATAGGTGGGCAACCGTGCATGATCACGGGCCATAGAGGGGCAACCGTGCATGATCGCGGCGGTTTTGGAAAGGCGAGCGAATTTGCGCTTGCCGTCTAGGCTGCTGGCCATGACCGAGCTGCCCGACCGGCCCGTCCTTGACCCTGTCGAGCAGCGGCTGCTCGGGTGCCTGTTGGAGAAGCAGGTCACCGTTCCGGCTGCCTATCCACTCACGTTCAACGCCCTGCGCACGGCGTCCAACCAATCGTCGAACCGAGACCCGGTGATGGACCTCGACGATCACACCGTCGAGACCACCGCACGGGCACTGCGGGACCGAGGGTTGTTGCGCATCGTCTGGGCCGACACCGGTCGCCGCGTCCTGAAGTGCCACCAGACGCTGGTCGAGGTTCTGGGGTTGGCGTCCGACGAGCGAGCCCTGATCACCGTGCTTCTGCTGCGTGGTGCGCAGACCCCCGGCGAGTTGAAGACCCGCACCGAGCGGCTGCACGCGTTCGCCGACCGCCAGGACGTCGAGGCCTGCCTGCAACGCCTGGCCGAGCGCGCCGAACCGCTCGTCAGTCGGTTGGCACACCGTTCAGGCCAGCAGGACCGCTGGGTGCACCTGCTCGGCCCGGTGCCGGTGGCGGCCGGTGCCGCCGCGAAGCCCGAGGTCGATCGCGAGCGTCCGATCGCGGACGGTGCTGCCGCTCGTGACGACCGGGTCCGCGCCACCTACGGGGCGATCGCTGCGGACTACGCCGACCAGTTGGCCACCGAGCTCGAGGGCCTGCCGTTCGAACGCTGGCTGCTCGATCGTGTTGCCGCGGAGGCCGGTTACAGACCCATCATCGACGTCGGGTGCGGGCCGGGGCACGTGACGGCGTATCTCGACGCTGCCGGAGCCGACGCGCGCGGCATCGACCTCACCCCAGAGATGATCGAGCAGGCGCGGGCCCGTTTTCCCGGCCTGCGCTACGACGTCGGCGACTACGCCGGCCTGATGCGGCCGGAGATGGCTGACGGGTGGGGCGCCGTCCTCGGCTGGTACTCGCTGATCCACCTGGCCGGCTCGGAGCTTCCGGCCGCCGTTTCCGCGCTGGCCCGGCCGTTGGCACCCGGTGGCGTTCTCGTGCTGGCCGGGCATGCTGGGCGTGAGGTCCGGCGGGTGACGTCGTGGTTCGGGCGCGACGTCAGCCTGGACACCGTGCTGCACGATCCGGAAGACGTGACCGCCGCAGTTAGCGCAGCCGGGCTCGGGGACATCGAGTGGTATGTCCGCGGGCCGATCCAGTCGCGTCAGGAGACCACGGACCGGTGGTACGTGCTGGCTCGCCTACCGGCCGACGGCTGACGATCACGGCAGGTCAGGATCGGGGACAGTTGCATAGTGGCCCATTTCGTTAGTTCGTCGGGGGTCGCCCCGGGTCTTCAGCCAGATTCGACCAACCGAGAGCGCCCGGCTGGGTCAGCACCGGTTTGGACTGCAAATGGGGGCGACGAGAGCCTGTAGCACAGTCCAAACCGGTGCTGACCGCCGTAACCTCTGCACATGCGGATGGCTTGCTTTGGAAACGATCACAATGGCTGACGCCGACGATGTGCGCCGGTTGGCGCTGGCTCTGCCTGACGTGGTGGAGGTTCCGAGTGCCGGGTTCGACTTTCGGGTCGCGGACAAGGGGTTCATCTGGTCTTATCCGGAGCGCATCCCGGGCAAGCCACGAGTGATCCGAACCGATATCGCCGTGCTTTTCGTCGGCGATGAGGACGAGAAGCAGGCCCTCCTCCTCGGCGAGCCCGACATCTTCTTCACCACCTCCGGCTACGGCGGCGTGCCCCTGGTCATGGTGCGTCTGGCGAAGGTCGGGGCCGAACGTCTCGGCGAGCTCGTGATCGACGCCTACCGAATGCGCGCACCGGACGCGGTCGTCAGCGACTTCGACGAGACCAGCCGGTAATCTCGCTACTCGGGCAGGTGGCAGACCGCTTCCACGTTGTTGCCGTCCGGGTCACGGACGAACGCCGAGTAGTAGTTCGGGTGGTATTCCGGCCACGGCTTGGGCGAATAGAGCACCTCGGCGCCGACGTCGGTCGCCCGGCGGAAGAACTCGTGGACCGCCGCTCGGTCGGCTGCGGTGAAAGCGATGTGAGTCTCCCGGAACCCCTCCCCGGTCGTGCGGGGGCCCAGCCAGAAGTCGGGCATCGGCGGGACTCCGTAACCAATGACCTCGCCGAAGTCCATGATGCGCTGACCGCCGACCGCGCTCAGAACGCTGTCGTAGAACGCGGCGCTGGCCGCGACATCAGCACATTGAATGGAGATGTGATCAAGCATGTCCCCATCCTGGCAGACAGCGGATGCACCAGCGGGGAGGATTCGGCGACGGGATCGGCCCAAAAGTCCGCCTACCCGGGTCTGACTCCTCCCCGCCGGTACGGCAGAGGCGATCAGCCCAGAATGACGGGGAAGTTGGTGGCCAGTGGGCCCAGGTCGGACGTCTGGGCGGGGGTGAGGGGACGGCGGCCGGTGCCGACCAGGAGCGCATCCTTGGCGGAGAACGACTCCGGGAATGCGGCCCCGGCGATAGTCTCCAGCATCTCGCGGGACCGGGCGAGGCTCTCGGCGGGCGGATCTGCGGCGTCCGGGAGATCTGCGATCAGGTCGAGGTGATGCAGCGTCCACTCCAGGACGTACGCGGAAAGGTAGTCGCCGACGGTGAGCACCTCGCCGCGGGTGCTGATGCGGGACGTCGGGTCGGCGAGTGCGGCGGCCCGACCGGCGGCGGAGCCGACGTCATCGAAGTGATACTTCAGCAGCCACGGCTCCTGGTACGCGGCGGCCAGCCGGACAGTCAGCGCGTCGAGTGGATCTTCGCCGGTCGGCGGCGTTCGGGTGACGTCCCAGTAGGTCACACTGTCTCGGGTCGGCTCGCTGTCGGCCGGCGTGACGAGCGTGATCAGGACGTCCTGGGCGTCGATTACCAGGTGGCACACCAGGTCCCGGACCAGCCAGCCGGAACAGCCGGACGGGCGGGCCCAGTCCTCGTCCCGGAGTTCGGCGACCGCCGTGCGCAACGCCGTCCACGAACGTGCGAAGAAGTCCATCTCAGCAAAGCTTTCGGATGAACCGTCGTTCGATCCGCCCGGAAGTCGAATCTTGTTTCAGCTCCTCGGTACCGACCCAGCCTGATCGCTCGTACACCCGGATGGCACGCGCATTGTCGTTGATTACCCACAACTCCAGCGCCTCGCGACCGATCTCCCGCGCGTGATCCTCCGCGGTGCGAAGGAGTTCAGTCCCCACGCCGCTGCCCCATGCCTCGGGGTCGACGCCGAGATAGAAGATTTCCAGCGTCTGGCTGCGGGGGGCGACCAGGGCGAAGCCCACCGGGTGGCCGTCTCGCCGAGCAAGGAACAGTTTGGCACCGTCGAGGCCGAGGCGCCGCCGGATGCCCGTGCTGGTTTCCTCGACGGTAGCCGGCTCTGGATCCTGGTCGCGCCAGGCCTTTGCCCGCGCCCAGATCACCGCAGGCTCCTGCCCGTCGTCGGCTCCGTGGGCGGCGATCACCACACCAGCTGAACTGTCCACCCGGTCATCCTCTCAAGAGCTTGCGCAGCGGGGTCAATGCGGAAAGGCCCGCGGTATCCGAGGAGTGATCTCGTCCCGGAAGGCTTCGATCCGGGTGCTCACTTGGCGCATGAGAACGGTGTTTTCGATCCGATCCAGGTAGAGGCACCGAGCCGCCAGCTCCGCGAGGCCGACGGTGAAGTAGACGGCCATCAGCGGGTTGACGAACAGCGTGCTGCGGGCGGTCCGGCTGGTGAACTGGACGTCACCGAAAGCGCCTTGGGTAGCGGCGGCGATCAGTGCACCCAGGTATCCGCCGTCGCGTTCGAGGGCGGCAAGGTTTTCCAGCACCTGGGTGTGGACCACGCCGTGGTAGGCGTCGATACCGAAGCCCAGGCAGCTCACCAACGCGATCGGGACGTCCAGACCGGCGACCGCGGCCAGGCTGGTGATGTCCTCCACGGGCGTACCCAGCCCAGCCTCATCGCCGCGCATCAGGATGTCGGTGCCACCGTCGATCAGCACGATGGCGTCGATCTCCAGTTCGTCGACCAGATACTGGTAAGCCGCTCGTAACGGTTGCACCCCGACCTTGGCGAAGGCGTACACCGTCGAGGGAAGCTGATGGGCAGCCAACCAGCGGGCGAAGGTGCGCTCGGGAAAGTAGCCCTCTGGCCCGGTGGTGTCGGGGCCGATCCGAGCCACGTCGGGCGCCGCCCACGCGGCCCGGTCCAGCAGTTCCAGCTGGGTGAATGACAGGTTCGCCAAATGTACGGTGACACCGCGGTTTTGCAGCCCGATCGCGAGCGGAAGCGCGGCGTACACGTCAAAACCCCCGCCGGCACCAGCCAGGAGCACGCTCCGAGCTCCGGCCAGGGCGGAGAACAGCGGTGGAACGTCCAGGGAACTCGCAACCGGTCGGGTGGGGTCAGCGGGTCGAGCAGCGGTGGGCGTCACCTCCCCATGATCCCGGCAAACCGGGGGCGTGCTATCGCCGGGTCAGCACACAGAACTCATTGCCGTCTGGATCTGCCAGGTACACCCGGCCGGTCTCGCCCTGGTCGGCCTCGTCCTGGTTGACGTCGATCTGATCGACGTCAACCCTAGTCGCCCCGAGGGAGACCAGGCGGTCGACCTCGGCCTGCTGATCACCCTCGGCGGGCGGAGCGATCTCGAAATGCAGCCGGTTCTTCCCGGTCTTCTCCCTCACCGGTGGACCGCCCCAGGTGATCTTCGGGCCGCCGTGCGGCGAGCGAATCGCCGTCTCCTGATCCTGATCCCAGACCAGCGGCCACCCCAGCGCGTCGCTCCAGAAGTACCCGACCTGCTGCGAACCGTCGCAGGAGAGCGCTCCGATGAATCCACAGTCGGCGAGGAACTGGTTGCCCGGCCCGACGACGCAGAACTCGTTGCCTTCGGGGTCGGCGAGCACCACATGCCCTTCCTCGGGGCGCTGACCGATGTCGATGTGCCGGGCGCCGAGTTCCAGCGACCTCGCCACCGTCTGCTGCTGGTCCCCGAGGGACGTACTCGTCAGATCGACGTGCATGCGGTTCTGACCGCGCTTCTGCTCCTGGGTCGGGAGGAAGCGGATCCGGAACCCGGTGTCGTCGGCGGGCAGCAGCGCGATCTCGTCCTCGGCGTCCTCGAGCATCTCCCAGCCCAGCACGCCGCTGCAGAACCGGGCGAGACCGAGCGGGTCGTGGGCGTCGACGCACAGCGCCATCAGCTGGGAGGTCATGCGGCCTGACGCTAGGCCCCCTGTGCCGGAGTGGCAACGGGGTTCAGAGACCGCGCGCGGCCCGGTCCTCGTAGCGGTCCCGCTCGCCGCTGCGGCTCGCCTCGGTGAACACCGTGTCGACGTGCATCCGCCGGCTCAGCCAGAGACCGGCGCGGCGCGGCAGCAGCCGGCTGTAGGTCAGCAGTGGACCGGTTGAGCGCGGCACGAACACCTCGAGCC
>DATINJ010000222.1:0-13650 GCA_035474375.1 Kineosporiaceae bacterium
GATCCCCGCAGCCTTGCCCGGCCGGGGCGGTAAGAGTCACGCGGTAGCGGCCAAGCGTCGGGATTCTCCGGGTTGGCCAGCCACGGCCGTGGACCGTGACGAGCGACGAGTTCATCCGCGAGCGTCGGGCGATCGATGGCGACAGCTCGGCCGTCGAGGTCGTATCCTCCCGGTTTGGGCGTCGGGTCACAGGGGTTGAGCGACAGATCGAGGACGTCGAGATCGGCCAGCCAGGGGGAGGCCGCGAGCGCGTCGACGCCGGCCTGGCCGATCCCATTCCGTCCCAGGCCAAGCCAGGACAGGTGCCGTAATCCGGCAGCGTCGGCGAGCGCCCTGGCATCGTCGTCGTCCAATCCCCATCCGTCGAGCCCGAGCGAAACCAGGCGGTCGAGGTAGGGCGCCGAGAGCAGACGGGTCAACTGGGTTGTTGGCGCCGTGAGGTTCAGATGCTGGATCGGCGCTGCGGCGAAAAGCGCCGGTGCGACCTCGAGAAAGCGGTCGGCCGGCAGCGTCACCTCGCCGATCAGGCCGCGGTGAAATATGCACTCCGTGACGAGGTTGGTCAGCCGAGCCCGCCAGGCGGTGCCGTGTGCCACGAGCAGCTCGCGTTCTCGCATGATCAATCTGCCGTCGAACACCCCGACCGCTTCGGTGGCCGCATTCGCGAGCTGTATCCGGATGAACTCGGCGCGCGGATCGCCACGCTCGCGGTACCACGCCGCGAGTGCTCGCCGCCGATCGTCGTCATTCGGATCGGCGAGCACCGCCGCGTACAGTTCACGCTCGTCACTGATCGGAGCCACCGTCTGTTGCCTGCACAACCTTTGTCGTCGAGGGACCGCCGTTCCGCTGGGCGCTGCCAGCAACATCGGTGCTGAGTCTGCGATCACGCGCTGAAATGCCGCTGATGCGGCGCTGAAACCAGAACTCAGGGGCGGACACCGACGCGAGATCGGCCCCCGATCTTGGCTGGGGCCCCGACGGGTGGAACCGATCCAGGTCGCGCGACGTCCAAGCGTCTGTCGAGCAAGGGAGCTTTCGATGTCGCGTGGCCTGTCGGTCATGATGCTCGCCGTGTCGCTGGTCGTCGCCGGTTGCGGTGGCGGGTATACCGGATCCACGGTGGAGCAGACCCAGTACGCCGAGACGGCCCCTCCGGTCGGAAAGCGCGTCGACTTCACGTTCTACACGCATTGCGGGGTGGAGAGCGCTCGCATCGGCGGGGTCTGGTGGGTGGCGGCCCAGCCGCTCTACGGTGACGAGGGCCCGGGGAGTTCGCCCGACGGGTGGGACAACCCCTACCAGGCGGGTCGGCTGACGGTTCGGTCGGCGACCGAAGCGGTGTTCGAGGCGCGCGGGGTCCGGGTCGCTCTCGTCCCGTCCGCCAGCGGTAAGCCGATGCGGATGTGTCAGTAGCGGCCGATCTCTGCGGTCAGCTCGCGCTGGTGGCGACGGAGGGAATACCCGCGAACCGCGCGTCCACGTCGGCTGCGGTGAGGCCGGCGTCGGCGAGCGAGTAGCGATGGGACGGGCGCCGTTGGCCGGTAGTGCTCTCGGCGTGCAAACCGCGCATCGCCGTTCGTGCCTCCAGCGTGAGCGGTAGGCCGAAATGGGTGTAGACGGATTCTGCCGTTCCGATCGGGTCGGCGACGAAGTCCTCGTACTGCACATCAAGGAACTGCGCCCGATTGTGCCGGGCCCGCGCGGCGACGAACGCCTCGAGCCCGCCGGCCCAAAGTTCGAGCTGGTCGCGGCCCAGCGCCTGGCCCTGGAAGGTGGTGGACCAGCCCCGGGTCGCTTCCGCGCTCAGACTGCACACCGAGGCGATCGCGGTCCGTGGCTCGCGGTGGGTCTGGATCACCAAGGCGTCGGGATACACCGCCAACAGTGCGTCGAGCGCGAAGAGGTGGCTCGGATTTTTCAGGACCCAGCGGCGTCCGGCGTCCGGCATGCCGATCAGTTGCAGGTTGCGCTGGTGCCGGCGATAGGCGGGAGTCCAGTCCTGGCGGCGAAGCCAGGCCGAGTACGTCGGCAGATGAGCGAGTGACTCGTAGGAGATTGACTGCATCGATTGCCGAAGCAACTGCCAGCACTCTTCCACCTGATCAGCCGACATGTAGTGCAGGCCCATGAATTCGGGGTGTTCCAGGTGGTGCTGGCTGTAACCGGCCTGGATACCGAGGAAGATCGGGTTCTGGTCCCAGGTGTCTCGCGGGGGGCGAGGTTGTGGCACTTCGGTCAGCCAGACCTCCAGGCCCTGGTGCATCGGATCGGCGGTGAGCAGTCGATGCAGAGCCGTGGTGCCGGTCCGGGGTAACCCGGTGACAAAGATCGGCCGCTCGATCGTGACCTTCGCGTACTCCGGATTCTGTCGCCAGGCCATCTCGCTGAACAGCCTCGCCACCAGGGCGCCGCGCAGGAACGACCGCTTGGCCTTGTTGCCCGCCGGGGTCAGGTCGGCGTCGTCGGCGTAGGACTTCAGCAGCACCCGCAGACCTTCGAGGTACGCGTCGTCGCCGAAATCGTCCAGCCCGGTCAGCCGGGTCGCCGAGGCGTGCAAATCCTCGACCGTGCCGACACTTTCGCGGCCTGTGGCCATCAGATCCTCCGGCGATGCAGTGGGTGAACGGGTGGATCGCTCAGTGGTGGAATTCGCCGCCATTGACGTCGAGGCACTGGCCAGTGATGATCCGCGCCAGGTCGGACGCCAGAAAGACGACCGCGTCGGCGATTTCGTCCGGCTCCGGAAGGCGGCGCAGGTCGATCGTCGCTGCCGTCTCGTCGTACACCTCCTGGGCCGAGACGCCGCGTTTGTTGGCCAGGAAGTCGAAGTACCACTTCAGTGAATCTGCCCAGATATAACCAGGGGCAACAGAATTCACCCGAACCCCGCGCGGCCCGAGTTCTGTGGACAGGGTCTGAGCCATGGCCAGCAGGCTGGCCTTCGCCAGCTTGTACGGCCCGAAGGTGCGCCGGGAATGCCGAAGTACGGCGGAATTGATCATGACGACGGATCCGTGCGAAGCCACCAGGCTGGGGACGAAGAGCCGGGTCAGGCGCAGCGCCGCGAGCACGTTCGTCTCCAGGCCGGCCCGGATGGCGTCCAGATCGGCGTCCAGCAGATCGGCGATCGGCGGGATCGCGAACGCGTTGTTCACCAGCGTGTCGACCCGACCGAACGCCGCAACCGCGGTCTCCACCAGGTTCTGGGAGGAGTCTTCGGAGGTGATGTCGGTGCGGACGGTCACCGCCCGGCGGCCGAGATCGGTGACCTCTTTCGCCACCGCCTCGAGGCGAGCTTCGGTGCGGGCGGCGAGTACGACGTCGGCCCCCGCCAGCGCACTGCGGACGGCGATCGAGCGGCCGAGCCCCGGACCGACACCCGAAATCACTACCACTCGGCCGGCCAGCAACCCCGCTGCGGTACTCATCAGCCCACCATCCGGGTGGCCACGGCCTGCTGGCGGGCGGCGATTCGGGCGGCGTACTCGGCGGGGGTGACCCGCGACTGCGCGTGGAAGGGCAGCCGGTCGGCCAGTTGGTCGACCGGAACCAGTTCGACGCTCGGACCATCCGCCGGACCGAGCTCACGATCCAGTCGTTGCCAGCGGATCTGGACGTACCCACGACTGTGCCCGGTCCGTTCCAGCCAATTCGCCACCCCGGGATCCCGCTCACTGATCACGAACCGGATCAGGCCGTCGGGGTCGGTCTGTGCCTGGTCGGCGGTGAGACTGGTCTGGTGGTTGAGGTAGTCGAGCGAGATGTACCAGAGACTGCCGAGTTGGATTCCCTGGTAAGGAGCGTCGCTGCGCGGCACGGTCACAATCATCGCGGTGTCGGCGTCGAGGTCGTAGTGCCCGACGGAGGAGTACTGCGTAGCCAGCCCGCCCGGCGTCCGGCGGGGCTCGGTCAGGGTGTTGACCGGCAGGTTGAGGTAGAACCAGGACGGGAAGGCGAGGAACGTGCGCAGTCGGCTGAGCAGAATCTTGCCCGTGACGCCGTACCGCCGAGCGAGCGCGTCCATCGTCAGAGCGGGTGGCTGAGCTCCGATCCGATCGACGCGCTGGATGCGGAGCACGCCGCGTTGCTCGTTCGTCCAGTCGCTGTAGACCTCACGGACCACGAGCATCGCCGAGCCCGGCGCAAGCGGGAAGTAATTGCGCCCGGTGCCCGGGTCGCTCGACGCCGGGCCGAAGCGCAGCTCGAAGCTGCCGTCGTCGGCGATGTCGAACGCCCGGTCATCGAAGGCGGTCAGGCTGTCCGGCACGTCGACCGGTGAATAGTCGCCGTTCAGGACTTGGAAGCTGAGATCCGCGGTGCTGCCACGCCGACCGGTGACTACGTATTCCGCGTCTTCTCGCAGGTAGGCATGGAAGTACAGAGTGTCCGGGTTGTCCAACCCCATTTTCGTGTACGGGCCGGTGGACAGCGTGAAGTACGGAAAGTCGCGGTCGTAGGCCCAGGCCTGCTGCAGCGACGCCCGGATACTGCCGGCCAGGTAGTCGTAACCTTCGATCAGATCGGCCTCGGTGCGCACGTGCGGCGCATCGGCAATGATTTTCTCGGCCTCGACCACCGCGTCGGCGAACGTCTGCGTGAGCATGCAGTGAGGCTAGAACGCGTTCTAAGTTGAGGTCAATGCCTGAGCGGTCGTTTCAGGGTGTGGACGCCGCCCAGCGGTTGGCGGTGAGGTTGTAGCTGGGCAGATCCGCCAGCGAGATCATCGCCTCGTAGATGCGCTCGTAACCGGTGTGCTGGATCCGCCAGACCTCGCCGTCGCGCACGTACTGGTCCTCGTAGAACGCCGCGCCGCGCAACATGGCCCGATGTTCGGTGATGATCACTGTGTCGTCGAGGGCCCAGCGGCCGGTGGCCCGATCGCCGTCCACCGTCAATTCCGGGTGGTGGCACTGGTGCACGGTGATGATCTCCGGGCCGACCGTCGTCCGCATGTAGTTGACGATCTGGTCGCGGCCGGTGAACGAAAGGCGCTCGCCGTATTTGGCCGTGGCGTCCGGCATCAGGGTGTCGGCGAACTCGTCCCACAGCTTGAGGTCAAGTGCGCGCAGGTAGCGGTATTTCAGCTGACGAAGCTTCTCGAGCGTGATCAGATCCATGGGGGACAGTCTCTCCCCGGACCGCTGTCACGACAAGAACTTGTTCTACTTTGATGAATCGGATCAGTGCAGCAGCAGCCGGACGGTCAGTTCCAGCCGGGCGGCGACGTCGCTCGCCGAGGCCCGCCTGGTCACCCAGGCCACCAGGTTCGAGAGCCAGACATCACCGATGACCCGAGCGATTGCGAGATTCTCCGGGGTGGGTTCGCCCTCGCTCATCGCCTGGGCAAACATCTGTTCCATCAGTCGCCCGACCGTGTCGACCTCGGTCGCCGCACTCGCGTCCGCGAACATGAAGGCTCTGGTCATGGCTTCGGTGAGCTCGGGATAGCGCTGCAGCATTCGAGTCACGTTGCCGAGCACGAACAGCACGCGCTCGCTGGGTGTGTCGCCTGGAATCTGCCGGCGATCGAGTTTCTCTTGCGCCTGCTCGAACTCCCGGGCCAGGCCGGAGACCAGCAGATGAATCTTGGAGGGAAAGTAGCGGTAGAGGGTGCCGAGGGCGACGTCGGCGTTCTCCGCGACGGTCCGCATCTGGACGGCGTCGTACCCGCCCTTGGCTGCAAGGGAGATCGTCGCGTCAAGGATGCGCTTGCGCCGGTCGCGTTGCGCGTCGGAACCCAGATCGTCGTGGGTGAGCGCCGATGTCCCGCCAGTGATCCCCGGGCTCCCGTTACGCCCGCGGGCCGCTGATGCCATCTGTGAACCCCTCGTCGCTCGTCCGATTCCTGCTTGAGATTACATGCCTCAAGGGTCAACAGGTTCTAGTGCCGACGTGAGTTCACCCACGTGCCCACGTTCGAAGTTACTAACTGGTAATCAGATTCCAGCAGATGGTGGCATTCCTGGCGAACCTGGTCCATGCTAGAACACGTTCTACAGCAGGCCGAACCGATCCGAGCGCCCGGGAGCGAGATGAGCATCGCGACGACCGATGAGCAGGCGGCGCTGCAGCGGTCGATTCGGCAATATGCGGCGGGAACCGACACCAAGGACATCATTCGCCGCTGTGAACCGCACCTCGAGCCGGGCCGGTCGCGGCCAGGGCCGGAGCTGGCCGCCCTCTGGCGCGGGGTGGCCGATGTCGGTGTCCTGGGCATCGCCATGCCCGAGGAATTCGGTGGCGCCGGTGGCAGCGTCGCCGACGTCGCCGTCGCGTTGGAGGAAGCAGCCCTCGGGCTGCTGCCCGGTCCGCTGCTGCCCACCGTTCTGGCCGGGCTGTTGCTCGCTCGTCAGGCCGGCCCGGCGGCCGCGAAGCGGCTCATTCCCCGGCTGAGTGACGGTTCGCTGACGGCCGGGGTAGCGCTCGGGCCCGGTGAGCTGACCGCGCGGCGACTTCCGGACGGCGGGATTCGGGTATCCGGCACGGTCCGGGCGGTGCTCGGCGCGAGTCCTGAAGCGCAGTTGGTGCTGGCAGCCCGCAGCGGCGGCACCGAAGACGTCTGGTTCACGATCGATCCCGGGTGGCCCGGGGTCGAGATCGAGGAGTGCGCACCGCTCGACTTCTCCCGTCCGCTGGCCGGGCTGCGCTTCGCCGACGTCGAGGTGCCGACCGATCAGTTGCTGATCGGGTTGACGTCGGCGTCGGTCACCGAGCTGGCCGCCGTCCTGGCCGGCGCGGAAGCGGTCGGGGTGGCCGCGTGGTGCCTGCAAACCGCCTGTGACCACGCCCGGATCCGCGAGCAGTTCGGCCGGCCGATCGGGAGCTTTCAGGCAGTCAAGCACCTGTGCGCGCAGATGCTCTGCCGGCTGGAAAAGGCCTCCGCCGTCACCTGGGACGCCGCTCGCGCCGCCGCCGCCGGCGAGCAGCTGCCGCTGGCGGCGGCGGTTTCCGCGGCCACCGCGCTGGACGCCGCGGTAGAGAACGCGAAGGCCTGCATCCAGGTGCTCGGCGGTATCGGATTCACCTGGGAGCACGATGCCCACCTGTACCTGCGCCGAGCTCTGGCGCAGCGGCAGTGGCTCGGTGGCAGCGGGGTCTGGCGGCGGCGGGTCGCCGAACTGGCGCTGGCCGGTGCCCGCCGTCAGCTCGAGCTGGATCCCGGGCTGCACCCACATGACGACGCGCAGCGGCAGCGGGTTCGGGCCGATCTGGCCGAGATCTCGACCCTTCCGGCCGCTCAGCGACGTCCGCGACTGGCCGAAACTGGCTATCTTGCACCGCATTGGCCGCAGCCGTACGGTCAGGGAGCGGGCGCCGGCCGGCAGTTGCTGATCGACGAAGAGTTGCGCCGGGCCGGGCTGGAGCGCCCAGATCTCGTGGTCGGCGGCTGGGCGTTGCCGACGATCATCCAACATGGGACGCCGGAACAGCAGGACCGCTTCGTGTTGCCCACCCTGCGCGGCGAGCTCACCTGGTGCCAGTTGTTCAGCGAGCCCGAAGCGGGGTCGGACCTCGCCTCGCTGCGGACCCGCGCGCAACGGGTCCCCGGCGGCTGGCAGCTCACCGGTCAGAAGATCTGGACTTCCGTTGCCCGAGAGGCAGATTGGGGCATCTGCCTGGCCCGTACCGATCCGGAGGCGGCCCAGCATCGAGGAATCACCTATTTCCTCGTCGACATGACGAGCCCGGGCCTGCGGATCCGGCCGCTGAAAGAGATCACCGCGGAGTCGTTGTTCAACGAGGTGTTCCTGGACGACGTGTTCGTGCCGGATGATCGGGTCGTCGGCCCGGTGAACGGTGGCTGGCGGTTGGCCCGGACCACCCTCGCCGAAGAGCGGGTGGCGATCGGCGGCGGGTCCGCACTCGGCGCCGGTGTGGAGCGGTTGCTCCGGCTGGCCACCGCAGAACCGGGTGCCGAGGTCGACCTCGATCGGCTGGGTGCCCTGGTGGCCGAGGGAATGTCGGTCTCGCTGATCGGGCTGCGCTCCACGGTTCGCCGGCTGCGGGCCGAAGCCTCGAGTGCCGGCCGGTCAGGCGCCGAGGCCGGCCGGGGCGCTGCCGACGCCACGTCGGCGGTGCTCAAGCTGGTCGGTGTCGATCACCGGCAGGCGGTCGCCGAGGCGGCCTATGAACTGCTCGGCCCGAGTGCGGTCGCGCTGGATTCGGTGACCGAACCAATCGCTCACGAATTGCTGCTCAGCCGCTGCCTTTCCATTGCCGGGGGCACTACTCAGATCCTGCTGACGCAGGCGGCGGAGCGGCTTCTGGGCCTGCCCCGAGCGTCGGTTGGCTGAAGGGAACGACATGGACTTCACCCTTGATCAGACCCAGCGTGAGATCGCGGAGCTGGCTGCCCACATCCTGGACCGGACCGAAGAGCAGACCGTGGCCGAGGGCTGGCGGGCCATCGTGGACGGCGGGCTGCTCGGCCTGGCACTGCCCGAGTACTGCGGCGGTGATGGGCTTGGCCTGTCCGGGGCCGGCGTCGTGCTGACCGAGGCGGGCCGTCGGGCGGTATCCGTACCGGTGCTGGCGACACTTGGCCTCGGGGCGCTGCCGCTGGCCCGATCCGGCACCCGAGAGCAGCAGGACGTGTTTCTGCCGCGGGTGGTGAAGGAGGGCCTGGTGCTCACCGCCGCGCTGCACGAGCCGTCGGAACCGCTGCCGGCCAGGCCGCGAACGATCGCCCGCCCGGAAGGTGACCGCTTCATCGTCACCGGAACCAAGGTCAGCGTTCCCTACGCCGGTCGTGCGGATCGCGTGCTGGTACCGGTCACGGTCCCGGACGTCGGTACCGGGCTGCTGATCGTCGACCCGCTGGCCCAGGGAGTGAGCGTGCGCGCTACTCCGTCATCCGGTCACGAGCCGCACCATCACCTGACGCTCAACGAGGTCGTCGTCCCGATCACCGATCTGGTCGGTGGCCGCTGCGACGGAGAAGCCGTGCAGGATCTGTACCGGGTCGCGGTGGTGGCCGCCGCACTGGCGGCGGACGGCCTGCTGGCCGGGGCGCTGGCGCTGACCGCACATCACGTGGCCACTCGGCAGCAATTCGGGCGCCCGCTCGCCACCCTGCAGGCAGTGGCGCAGCAAATCGCCGACGTCTACGTCACGTCGCGGACCTTGCACCTGGCTGCCTGGTCGGCCTGCTGGCGGTTGGCCGAAGGTCTGGATTCCGGCGCCGATTCAGCCGTCGCGGCGTACTGGGTGGGCGAGCAACTGCGCCCGGCGATTGCCGCTTGCCACCACCTGCACGGCGGCGTCGGTCTGGACAGATCTTATCCACTGCACCGGTTCTCGGCTGCTGCCGCCGAGCTGACCCGGTTCGTCGGTGGGCCGGAACGAGAGCTGGAGCTGCTCGGTGATGAGCTGTTCGGACAGAGGGAAGGCTGAGCGGTGTTCATCGATTTGAGCCCGGACCAACGCGCGTTGCAGATCGAGTTGCGCAGGTATTTCGCCACTTTGATCTCGCCCGCCGAGCGCGAAGAGCTGCTGGTGCAACGACACGGACCGGCGTACCGGAACGTGGTGCGGCGGATGGGCCAGGACGGCTGGCTCGGACTCGGCTGGCCCACCGAGTACGGCGGTCGCGGTCTAGGGCAGGTGGAGCAGCAACTCTTCGTCAACGAGGCGGCCCGTGCCGACATCCCGCTGCCGTCCGTCACCCTGCAAACCGTCGGCCCGACCTTGCAGCGCTACGGCAGCCAAGCCCAGAAAGATGAGTTCCTGCCGCGCATCCTCGCCGGTGACGTGCATTTCGCGATCGGCTACAGCGAGCCCGAGGCAGGTACCGACCTGGCGGCGTTGCGCACCACCGCGGTTCGTGAGGACGATCATTACCGGGTCAACGGGCAGAAACTGTTCACCACTGGCGGTCACGATGCCGACTATGTCTGGCTCGCCTGCCGGACCGACCCGGTGGCCGCTCGCCATCGGGGCATTTCGATCCTGATTGTGGACACCACCGATCCCGGATACTCCTGGACGCCGATCATCACGTCGGACGGCGCGCACCATATCAACGCCACCTACTACGACGACGTCCGAGTGCCGGTCTCGATGCGGGTGGGGGAGGAGAACGCCGGCTGGCGACTGATCACCACCCAGCTCAACCACGAACGGGTGATGCTCGGCCCGGCCGGACGGCTGGAAGGGCTGTACGAGCGGGTCCGGGAGTGGGCGGCCACTCGGTGTGACCCGGACGGGCGGCCGTTGCTGGAGCGGCCCGACGTCCGCGTGGCGCTGAGCCGCACCTATGCCCACCTCCGGGTCAACGAGTTGCTGAACTGGCAGGTGGCCGCGTCCGACGCGGGACCGGTCGACATCGCGGACGCCTCGGCGACCAAGGTCTTTTCGGCAGCGGCGGCGCAGTGGGCCGGGCGATTGCTGGCGGATGTCGTCCTTCGGCACGGTGATCTGGTGGATCCGGAGACCGCCGCCCTGGCCCGCTGGCTCGACGTCCAACTGAAACGCAACGTGGTACTCACTTTTGGTGGTGGAGTGGACGAGATCCAACGAGAGCTGATTGCTACCGCCGGATTGGGCCTGCCGAGGGTGCCGAGATGAGGGATACCGCGGTGCCGTCGGTCCGGTCAGAAGCGGACGTCGAGGCCGACGCGATCCGGGCTGCTGCGGCCCGGGTAGCGGCCGCCGGGGAAAGCGCGCGTCGGCCGGGCTCGTATCCGGTGAACCAGCCGATGATCGATCACTGGCTGTCGGCCATGGACAGCTATCGGCCCGCCGACGCAGCGATGGCTGAACCGGCCGAGTTCGCACCACCGGCCATGATCCAGGTCTGGACGATGCCCGGGCTGCGCGGTCAGCGGGCTGCGGACGACCCGCTCGCGGCGATGATGAGCATCCTCGATCAGGCCGGTTACACCTCCGTCGTGGCCACCAACTGCGAGCAGATCTACCACCGGTACCTGCGTGACGGCGAACAGGTGAGCGTCAGTGCCCGGCTGACCGACGTCACCGGCCCGAAGCGGACGGCGCTCGGCGAAGGCTGGTTCGTCACCACTCGCAGCACCTGGTTCGTCGACGATGAGCCGGTCGCCGAAATGGTCTTTCGGGTCCTGAAATTCCGGACGCCGCAAGCCGCCTCGGCCGCCGAGGCGGCACCGGTCGGGGAAGCGCCGGTCGGGGTGGCGCCGGTCGGGGTGGCGCCGGTCGGGGAAGCGCCGGTCGGGGATGCCGAAGGCAAGCCTGCGGTGTCAGGTGACCCATTGCGGCCGGTGGTAAGCCGCGACACCGAGTTCTTCTGGGCCGGCACGGCCGCCCATGAGCTGCGGATCCAGCGCTGTACGGACTGCGGCACCCTCCGACACCCGCCGGGCCCACGATGCACCGCGTGCGGATCACAGCGCCAGGGGTACCTGCTGGCCGGAGGCACCGGCACAATCTTCAGCTACGTCGTCCACCATCATCCGCCAGTATCCGGGCGCGCCACGCCGTTCGTGGTGGTCCTGGTCGAGCTTCCGGAAGGGGTTCGCATGCTCGGTGAACTGGTCGGTGTCGATCCACTCGACGCCGCCGCGATCCAGATCGGATCGCAAGTACAGCTCATCTGGCAACAGGTGGACGATGAGCTGACGCTGCCTGGCTGGCGAATCGAGGCAGGCGGGTGAGCGCGGTGGCTGTGGTCGGAACCCTGCTGCCCGAAGTGACCATCGAGGTGACCCCGACGTTCATCGTCAGCACCGCGCTGGCCACCAGGGACTTCCAGGACGTGCATCACGATCGAGATCGCGCCGTTGCCAGCGGGGCGAAGGACATCTTCCTGAACATCCTGACCAGCACCGGATTGGTGCAGCGGTACGTCGGCGAGTGGGCCGGGCCGAGCGCGATCGTCCGCAGCATCGCGATCCGGCTGGGGGTGCCCTGCCCGGCCTACGAGACGCTGGTCTTCAGCGGGCGGGTGAGCGAGCGCGACGGCGACGACGTCACCGTGTCGATCGTCGGTCGGGTCAGTAACGGTGACCATGTTTCCGGAACGGTCACTCTGCGGCTGCCCGGGCCCACGGGGGAGGCCGAATGATGCCGACCGCGATTGCCGGGATCGGAGCGACCGAGTTCTCCAAGAACTCCGGGCGCAGCGAGCTGGCCTTGGCAGTCGAGGCAGTGAGCGCCGCGCTGACAGATGCCGGGCTGACGCCGTCCGATGTCGATGGCCTGGTCACCTTCACTCAGGACACCAACTCCGAGGTGGCGGTGGCTCGTGAGCTCGGCATCCCGGAGCTGACCTTCTTCAGCCGGGTGCATTACGGCGGTGGCGCGGCCTGCGCAACGATTCAGCAGGCGGCGATGGCGATCGCCACCGGCGCGGCGCGGACGGTGGTCTGCTACCGGGCTTTCAACGAGCGCTCGGGGCAGCGGTTCGGCCAGGTCTCGGCGCAGTTGGCCGGTGCGCCTACCTCGTCCGGCGTCGATGCCAGCTGGTCTTACCCGTTCGGGCTGGCGACACCGGCCGCCTGGGTCGCCATGTTCGCTCGCCGCTACCTGCACACGTACGGCGCGACCAGCGAGGACTTCGGCCGAGTCGCGGTGACCATGCGCAAGCATGCGGCGACGAATCCACGCGCCTGGTTCTACCAGCGGCCGATCACGCTGGCCGAACATCAAGCCTCGCGGTGGGTCTGCGACCCTCTGCACCTGCTCGACTGCTGCCAGGAGACCGACGGCGGCGTGGCCATCGTCGTCACCGCACTGGATCGGGCGCTGGACTGCCCGCAACCCCCGGCGGTGATCAGCGCGGCGGCGCAAGGCAGCGGAGCCGACCAGTTCGTGATGACCAGCTACTACCGCGACGACCTGACCAGGTTGCCGGAAATGGGTGTGGTGGCACGCCAATTGTGGGCGCAGTCCGGGATCGGGCCGGCCGATCTCGATGTCGCCATTCTTTACGATCACTTCACCCCGTTCGTGCTGGTCCAGCTCGAGGAGCTGGGTGTCTGCGGGCGCGGCGAGGCCCGAGATTTCGTCGCTTCGGGTGGCCTGGAGCTGACCGGTCAGCTCCCGGTGAATCCGCACGGTGGCCAGCTGGGGGAGGCGTATCTGCATGGCATGAACGGCATCTCCGAGGCCGTGCGGCAACTGCGTGGCACCGCCGTCAATCAGGTCCCCGACGCCGCCAGAGTGCTGGTCACCGCCGGAACCGGCGTCCCCACCAGCGGCCTGCTGCTGACCAGCAACTAGCCCCGCAATCACCCCCGCAACTAACCCTGCAATCAGCCCGTAACCAACCCTGCAATCAGCCCCGTAACCAACCCTGCAATCAGCCCCGCAACTAACCCTGCAATCAGCCCCGTAACCAACCCTGCGCTCTCCAGTAGCTGCCCAGTTCCCCGTTGACCCCAAAACCTCGCGGTGATCATGCACGGTTGCCCGGGTCCGCGGGCAACCGTGCATGATCACCGCAATGCCGGTGAGTTAGGCGCTGGGGTGAGGTTGTCTGAGGTCGTATCTGCGTCGCTTCGACCCGTGATCATGCACGATTGCCCTGGCCCGACGAGCACGCGTGCATGATCACGGCTGTTGGTCAGGGGTCCCGTGGTGGCTTAACTCACCGGCATTGATGATCACCGCCGGTTGGGGGGTGCGCTCGGCGAAGTGTGTCCGGCGGATGACCCAGGCGGTGGGTCATCGGCC
>DATINJ010000223.1:0-4256 GCA_035474375.1 Kineosporiaceae bacterium
ACCGACTGCCCCGGCCGGGAAAAGCTTTCCTACCCGGCCGATTACACAATGCCGATGGCGGCCATCCACCGCAACTACCAGCTGGATGCCTTCCTGCGCACCACGATGCGGCACCTCGCCGAAGGGCAGTCGGTAGCCGACACGCCGATGGCCGGAAACGTCGCGCTGAAAACCCCGGTCTACGACTGGGGATACTCCGGACGGTTCGGTGACGAGATCAACTGGGGCAACGCGATCATCCTCGTCCCCGCGTTCCTGCATGAATTGTACGGCGACACCGCCACCATGAACCGGTACTACGACCAGATGATCGCTTTCGCCAATTACATCCAGAGAGAAAAGGTCGGCACCGGAGAGGACGCCAACATCGTTGACGCCGCCCTCGCCGACTGGGTTGCCGCCGACCAGACGTCCGGGCGCATCACCGGAACCTGGGGCTACTACATGATGATCAGCAAGCTGGCCGAGATGGCCGAACTCACCGGTCACCAGATGGACGCCCAGAAGTACCAGGCGCAGGCCGGCGACATCAAGAACGCCTTCAACGCCCACTTCTACAACCGCAGCCTGCGCCGATACACCACCGACGGGAACGCCGGCAGCACCGGCGCGACGCAGACCGCGCAGGCACTCGCCCTCGACGCCGGGCTCGTGCCGGACGCCGAGCGCACGGCGGTCCTGGAGGCGCTGGTCGAACTCGTCTACGCCTTCCATCCCGCCGGCAGCGGTCCGCATTTCAGCGGTGGAACCATCGGCATGGCTCCGACCGTGCGTGCCCTTGCCGCCGGCAACCGGGACGACGTCCTCTGGGATCTGATCCAGCAGAACGATGAACCCAGCTACGGCTACTTCCTGCAATCCACGCCGGCCAATCCGGGTGGCATGACCACCATCGGTGAACGCTGGAACCGCGCAGACTCCAAGAACCACATGATCCTCGCCCAGATCGAAGAATGGTTCCACGCCGACCTGGCCGGCATCCGCCAGGCCAAGGACTCCACCGCCTACCGCGCCTTGGTGATCCAGCCGAAGGTGGTCGGTGACCTCACCTTCGTCAAAGGCATCTACCAGACCCCCCAAGGTCTTGCCCGGTCCGAATGGACCAGGAACCAGGACAGGTTCACCCTTCGGATCGCGGTACCCCCCAACACCACCGCCGAAGTCTGGGTGCCGACCTTGGGCGGAGCGACTCGGGCCGCCCAGGCGCGAGCGCACTTCCTGCGCTTGGCGGGCGACTACGCCGTCTACCAGGTCCCGCCCGGCTCCTACACCTTTACCAGCAGTCCGAGTTGACCCGATCGGCGCTGGGCACGCGCATACTCGAGGTGGGTACGTGATCGTCGGTAGGAGGACGACATGCCGGACGTTCCACCGTGGCGGTTCGAACCGACCGACCTGGCGTTTGAGGCGAGCACCGCGATGTCGATCTCCAAGCCGGACGCGCTGTGTCCGGAGATCGGCCGGTGCCTTCTCCTGGCCCAACTGCAGTTCAGTAGCTGGGTCTTGCGGCGGGTCGAAAAGGTCTCGTTCGAGCGCGAGCGCGCTGTCTCTCGGCAGCAAACCATCGAGTTCATGATCCGTGAGGACGCTCCGGTATTCGAGGGCAAGGACGAGAGCTATTGGCTGGTGCCGCTGTCGATCATGCGTCGCCGGACCTTGGTCAACCTCGACCTGCACGATGAGCAGGGGACGTCGATATCCCTGCCCGGATTGCGGCTCAACCAGCAGTTGGACGAGTCGGTGCTGATGGCCGCTGCCGCCGTCGGCGGACCGGAATCCGTCCTGCCGGGAACACCGGGACGGGCGTTCATCCAGGCCGTGGTCACCGGCACGAAGAAGGAGGTGATGAACGCACTCCAGGCGTTCGAGCAGCCGAAATCCACTGACGGTCTGGAGAAGTTGCGCGAAAATCCACTTTTCACCGAAACGCTCTACCGGCTGCGCCGCAATTTTACGCTGTACCTATTCTTACCGGTCGACCGGAAGCGACACCGGCTGTTAAGGATGTCGTTCGAAGAACCGACAGCCTGGAGATATCAGGCAGCTGCTTTGGAATCGACGGCTGAAATGCCGGCCGAACTACTCCGCAGACCTGGTCCGGCAGACATCAAACGCGACCCCGAAACCGTGAACGTACACCGCTACCAGCCGGGATTTCGAGTCAGCTGGTGGCATGGATTCTGTTCGGCCATCGGGCTCACCACGACGAGAATTCGGTTCCAGGTGCCGTCGGCGGAGCACGCCGCCAGTTACCACTTCGAGGTGAAGGCGCCGCTCGGCCTGCGAATAGTCCGCGCCAGCCTGGTGGCCGGGCGTCCCAACAACCCGCTCCGGCACGTGTCCTCCGACGTCTGGGAGGGTCACTCCGCGACCGTGGGTCTGCATGCGACCGAGATTCCTTACGGTTCTCTGTGTCGCGCTCAAGTCGAGTTGCGACTACCCACCGGCGGCTGGTTGACGACCTTGGCCGTCTCCTGCTGGCTGATTTTCGCCGTCCTCGTTTCTGTCGCTTTCCACTGGTACAACGACACTGCGGCGGTGTGGGATCAGAGCCAGACCACCAACGTCTGCGTTCTTCTCATCAGCACGTCGGCCGGGGTCGCCACCCTCATTGCGCAGCGAGAATTCGGTGGACTCGCGGCCCGGCTGTTGGTGTGGATGCGCGGTCTCGGACTTGTCGCCATCTCACTGCCCATCGTCATGGCTGCCTTCCTCACCTACTCCGGCAGTGCCAAACCCGACCGGCGGATGCATGGCCAGGAAGTCTCGTCGTATGTCACGGCGATCGCTGCCGGTGTCATCGCTCTGTTCGTCAGTATCGTGTGGATACTGGCCAAGGCCGACGAGTGGCGGGTGGACACCGCCGAGCGCCAGAACTTGCCGCGGCACGGCGAAGGGCCGGCCAGACGCAGCGGGATCCGGGGCAAAGTGGCCGCACGGGTGGTCGACTCCCCTTGGGACATGACCCGAGACAGCCGGAAAGCCGCTGATGCGAACCCAGATACCGAAATGGATTTCCGCCTCGCGCTAGCAGCCTCCGACTTTGACAAGGCGTCGATCGGGATCCGGTCTGCCGAGGGCTGGCATGAGTGGTACGCCACCACCGACGAAAATCACCAGGCGGATCTCGACGCGCTCTCCAACCTGATGGCCGGCGCCCTGCCCTACCACTGCGGTGACTTCTCGACCGTCTGCGCGCGGCGTCACGAGTGCCGTCGGACCGTCGAGACATGACGGCTATTTGGCTGTAAGTGGCGGTGGAGTGGGCAGTTTGACGGTGATCCGGAGTCCGCCCGCAGCGCGCGGAATGATGACGAGCGATCCGTCGTGTGCCTGAGCGATGGTCTTGACGATGGCCAGGCCGAGGCCGACGCCTGCATGGTCGGTGTGGATGCGCCCGGTGCCACGCTGGAACGGTTCGGTGAGAGTCGAGGCCAGCTGCGGGGAGACCGTCTCGCCGGTGTTTTCGACAGTGAGCACCACTGCCTTGGGGCGGACGCTGGTATGCACCCATACCTTGCCGTGGTCAGGCAGGTTGTGGACGATCGCGTTCTGCACGAGGTTCATGGTCAGCTGCAGTAGGAGGGTCGGCGATCCGATCGTGCGGGTGATGTCGCCTGAGGTCTCAATGGTGACGCCACGCTTTTCCGCGAGAGGGAGGAGAGTTTCGGTGGCTTCCTCCGCCAGGAGGGACAGGTCGACGTCCTCTCGGGTGAAGGACCGCTGGTCAGCGCGGCTGAGCAGAAGCAGTGCCTCAGTGAGGTCGATCGCTCGGGTGTTGACGGCCCTGAGTCGGTCGATGACTTCGCCGGTGTCCCGGGTCGGATCGTTGTGGGCCACGTCGAGCAGGGTCTGCGTGATCGCCAGCGGAGTGCGCAGTTCGTGAGAGGCGTTGGCTGCGAATCTCTGCTGTTCGGCGACGTGGGCTTCGAGCCGCGCGAGCATGGCGTCAAAGGCGTCGGCGAGCTCGCGGAACTCGTCTTCGCGGCCGGGTAGCTGGATTCGGTGGGAGAGTGATCCGACCGTGGCCATCCGGGTGGCGCTGGTGATTCGAGTCAGCGGGGCGAGCATGCGCCCGGCCAGGATCCACCCGCCCAGGAGACCGAATACCAGCAGGAACACCAGCACTTCGACTGCCGCTGGGACGAAGACCACTGGGCCGAAGGAGCGGGGGTCGAGAGCGGCGCGAAAGTCGGTGAGGCTGGGAATGTACGAACGAACCGGCCTGCCTCGCAGGAGGAACAGCCACACGGCGG
>DATINJ010000224.1:0-3767 GCA_035474375.1 Kineosporiaceae bacterium
CCAACGCTGACAGCCCCGAGGCAATGCTCGGTGACTGGGCGGGTGCCTCCGGCCAGATCACCTGGATGCCCGACGGCCATCCCCGTGAGCTGGTAGAGACGGTGCTCGACGGCCTTCGCACGCTCGCGCCTGCCGACTGGAGCGTTACGTACGCCCAAGGGGCCGACATCGGCAGCTCCGACTCGCAGTGGTCCATCGGGCCGCACGGTGAACCACTACCGCCTGCCTTCGCCTCCGCCCCGGTCGACGAGGCGCAGCTTCGGGAGGCCGTCGCCGCCGCCAGGACCGCCGACTACGCCGTCGTGGTGGTGGGAGACACCCTTGCCCTGACCGGCGAGGGACGTTCCACGGCCACGCTCGATCTGCAAGGCGGCCAGAGCGCTCTGCTGGACGCGGTGGCCGCGACCGGCACACCGATGATTGTGGTGCTGGTTCAGTCCAAGCCGAGTACCCTGCCGGACTCGGCGCTGTACGCGGCAGCGATCATCGAGGCGTTCAACCCGGGCATGCGCGGTGGCCGCGCCATCGCCGAACTCCTCCTCGGACTCATCGAGCCCAGCGGCCGACTGCCGGTCTCCTTCGCGCGCCACGTCGGACAGCAACCCGCCTACTACAACCAGGTGCGAGGCCAGCACGGAGACTCCTACGCGGATCTCACCCAGGACCCCTTGTTCGCGTTCGGTGAGGGCCTCAGCTACACCACCATCACCTACTCCACTCTTGTCATCCACGAGCACGACGTCCCCGCCGACGGCACCGTCAGCGCGACCCTGCGCATCACCAACAGCGGAACCCGTCCCGCTCTGGAGACGATTCAGGCGTACATCAGCGATCTGACCACCAGCGTCACCTGGGCCGAGCAGGAACTGAAGGCCTTCACCCAGGTCACCATCCCGCCCGGCGAAACCCTCGACGTCACCATCAACATCCCCGCCTCGCAATGCTCCCTGGTCACCGCCGACAACCGCCGGCTGGTCGAACCCGGGCAGTTCAGCCTCCGCATCGGCCCCAACTCCCGCCGAGAACACCAGCTGAGCGCAGAATTCCGCATCTCACCACCGTAACCACCCCACCACCGGCCCACCTCGCTGCGCCGCAAGCAGCCGCACACCAGGTGGGTGGCTCCACCATGCCCGCTGGCACCTCTCCATCCATCTGAAGAAAAGGAAACGCTCATGCGTGTCTTGAATATAGTCAAGGCGACGGCCGCAGCGGCCGTCGTGGCATCGCTGACATCGGGGTGCCTCAGCGCGTCCCCCAGTGACAGCGCTTCCGCCGGGACCGCAGCCGGCCCAGGCAAGTCGACCATCGAGGTCATGTACGGGTTCGGCGACTCTCAGGAGGCGGCCTTCCAGAAGGACCTCAACACGTTCGCCAAGGCCAACGGATTCACGATCAAGTTCACCAAGGCCGGTTCCTGGGACACCGAGATCCGTGCCCGTGTCGCCGGTAACAGCGCGCCCGACGTAGGCCTGTTCCCCCAGCCGGGCCTGATGTGCGACCTGGCCAAACAGAACAAGGTGCTCCCGTATGACGACGCCACCGCGCAGACCGACGGCCAGACCCTCGTCCCCGGGTTCGTCGGGGCGGGCACCTGCCCGAACGGGAAGGTCTACGGCCTGCCCGCGGCCGTCAGCGTTAAAAGCCTGCTGTGGTACGACAAACCGGCCTTCAAAGCGGCCGGCTACACCGTGCCGACGACGCTCGACGAACTGACCACCCTCACCGACAAGATCCGCTCGCAGGGCAAGACTCCCTGGTGCATCGCCGCCGAGTCCGGCCAGGCAACCGGCTGGCCACTCACCGACTGGATCGAGGACCTCGTCCTGCGACTGGCCGGCCCGGACAACTACGACAAGTGGGTCAAGGGCGAACTGAAGTTCGACAGCCCCGAAATCAAGCCCGCTTTCGACTACTTCCAGAAGATCGCCTTCACCAACGGCAACGTCCTCGGCGGCACCAAAGCCATTGTCGCAACGAACTTCCAGACCGGCGGGAACGCCCTGTTCAAGCAGCCACCCGGCTGCTACCTGTTCAAGCAGGCCACCTTCATCGCCGGCAAGGGCGGCTTCCCGGACGCCGTCCTCGCCAAACTCGATACCGAGGTCGGCGTCGCCGCCTTCCCCGCGAAGGAGGCCGGCAACAACCCGGTCCTCGCCGGCGGTGACCTCGCCGCTGCCTTCAACAACGACGCCAACACCCTCAAGCTGCGTAACTTCATCGCCAGCAAGGAGAACGGCATCGAGGTCGGCAAAGCCGGCTACTTCTCACCGCACACTTCCTTCGACGTCTCCCTCTACCCCAACGAGACGCTCCGGACGATCGCCAAGGACGTCCTCTACAAGTCCAGCGCCGCCCGGTTCGACGGGTCCGACCTGATGCCGGCCAAAGTGGGGGCCGGCACCTTCTGGACCGAACCGGTCAAGTGGATCTCCGGCAAGGAATCCCTCGACGAAGCCTTGAAGAACATCGACGCCAGCTGGCCCACGTCCGACAGCTGACATCCGTGGCCGCGGGGCCTCACCGCCCCGCGGCCACCCACGCGACCTCATGGCGTCCCACGCCACCGCGCGCACGGAAGGACCCGCACCATGGTCATCAAGCTCGCCAACGCGGCACTCGCGATCCTCGGAGGCATCGGTGGCGCGATGCTGCTGTTCTGGCTCCTCAACAAACTCACCGAGTCCCTCGGCCGGCGCTGGGAGGAACGGATCAAGCCCTGGGCCTTCGCCGGTCCGGCGATCCTCGCCATCGGCGTCTACCTCATCTACCCGGCCATCGTCACCGTCCAACTCAGCTTCGCGAATGCCTCCTCCACCGCATACGTCGGACTGGCGAACTACAAGGACCTGCTGACCAGCCCAGACTTCCTCGGCGTCCTGTTCAACAACCTGCTGTGGATCATCATCGTGCCGGCCGGCACCGTCGCACTCGGGCTGGGGGTCGCTCTTCTCGCCGACCGGCTGTCGGCCCGGGGTGAGAAGGCCACCAAGACCGTCATCTTTCTCCCGATGGCGATCAGCATGGTCGGTGCAGCGACGATTTGGCGCTCCGTCTACGAATTTCAGCCGAAAGGCGAAGCTCAGACCGGCTTGCTCAATGCGGTCTTCGGACTGTTCGGCAACGGGCCATTCTCCTGGTTTCAGATCGACAAACTGCACTTCAACAGCCTGCTCCTCATGATCATCCTGATCTGGACCCAGGCGGGTTACGCCATGGTCCTGCTATCGGCTGCCATCAAGGGCACGCCCGAAGACACCATCGAGGCAGCCCGGATCGACGGTGCGGGCGAACGGCGGATCTTCCTCAGCGTCATCGTCCCGCAGATCAAAGGCACCATCATCACCGTCTTCATCACCGTGCTCATCGGCGTCATGAAGGTTTTCGACATCGTCTACGTGACGACCAACGGCGCTTTCAACACCGACGTCATCGGCCGCCGGTTCTACAACGAGCTCTTCACCGACGGCAACGCGGGCTATGCCGCGACCATCGTCGTCCTGCTGATGGTGGCCATCATCCCAGTCCTCATTTACCAGGTGCGGCAATTCAAGGCCCAGGAGGCCGGCAGATGACCGTCAGCATTGACCCCGCGCCCGGGCGCGGCGACAACAGCACACCGTCGCCGCGCCGGTTCCGCCCCCAGCCCGTCGGCGCGCGACCTGGCATCGGCGCCGGCCGAGCAAACTGGGCGGTACGCATCGTGCTGACCCTCGCCTGCGTCGCGTGGATGATCCCGGTCGTCGGACTGCTCATCAACTCCTTCC
>DATINJ010000225.1:0-49373 GCA_035474375.1 Kineosporiaceae bacterium
GTTTTCTGCGGCGTTGGTGGGTACGGTCTCGATTTTGATGTTGGCGTTGATCGCGCGGCGGTTGTTCGATTCGACGTTGCTCGGGGTGATCGCTGGGTTGTTGCTGGCGGTGGATGGTGAGCACTTCGTGCACAGCCGGACGGGGTTGCTGGACATCTTCGTGATGTTCTGGGCGTTGGCGGCGTTCGGGTGCTTCTTGATTGACCGGGATCAGGGCCGCCGACGACTCGCCGAACGAGCGGCGGCCGAGCCGGCCGCGGTGCAGACCCGGCTCTGGTTCGATCCGGCCACCTGGCGGTCGCTGTCCTGGTGGATGGGAGTTCGCTGGTGGCGGGTCGCCGGGGCGGTTTGTCTGGGTCTGACGATCGGCACGAAGTGGTCGGGCCTGTACTTCGCCGTGGTCTTCACCGTGATGATCACGTTGTGGGACGCCGGAGCCCGGCGGGCGGTGGGGCTGAAGCACTGGTTCGCCGGCGCCACGCTCTGGGGAATGCTGTCCGCGCTGGTGATGGCACCGATCGCGCTGGCGGTATATCTGGCGTCCTGGACCGGATGGTTCCTCTCCGACAACGCCTACGACCGGGCCTGGGCCGCCGACCACCCCTCGGCGCACTTCGACTGGGTGCCGGGCGCCCTACGCGGCCTGTGGTTTTATCACAGCCAAATGCTGGAGTTTCACGTCCACCTCACCTCCACCCACCCATACATGGCGAACCCGTGGTCGTGGATCGTGATGGGCCGCCCGACCGCGTTCCACTACCTATCCCCGAAGCTGGGCGAGCAGGGCTGCAAGGTCACCCAGTGCTCGGAGGCGATCACCGCCCTGGGCAACCCGGTGATCTGGTGGGGCGCCACCCTGGCCATCGCCGTCTTGCTGTTCCAATGGGCGCTGCGCCGCGACTGGCGAGCCGGTGCCGTCCTGGCCGGGCTGCTGGCCGGGTACGTGCCGTGGTTCCTCTTCCAGGAGCGGACCATCTTCAACTTCTACTCGATCGCGTTCACACCGTGGGTGGTGCTGGCGCTGACCTACGCGCTCGGGATGGTCCTCGGCCCACCCGGGCAGAGCGAGAAACGCCGAAAGCAGGGTGCGGCGGCCACCGGTGCGGTGATCGTGATCGCCGTCCTGACGTTCTGGTTCTTCCTGCCGATCTACAGCGCCCAGGTGATCCCGCAGTCCTCCTGGAGCGACCGGATGTGGCTGCCCAGCTGGATCTGAGCAGTTTCGCCCGATCAGCCGCCGTCCCGGTGGAAGACCAGGGTTGATCAGGTCCGATCCGGCCCGGGTGTCGCACCCGCAGACCGAGGTCGGCATGGTGGGCTGGCCGGATGTACCTGACACTCGGTGCGGTGATCGCGATCGGGCTCTCCGGCTATCTGCTGTCCGTTCGCCGGCACCCGTACCGCCCCTGCCGCCGCTGCAAGGGCGCCGGCAAACACTTCGGTGCCGTTTTCGGCACCACCTACCGGCCGTGCAAGCGGTGCGGCGGGTTCGGCCGCAAGCCCAGGTTCGGCGCTCGAATGGTCAGCGGCGTCTGAGCCCCGGCGCCCGCTCACACCGGCCGCTCACACCGGCAGGGTGAACCGGAAAGTCGCACCGTGCCCGATCGCCGCCTCGGCCCACACCTGGCCACCATGCCGATCCACGATCCGGTACACGGTCGCCAGCCCGATCCCGGTGCCGGGGAAGTCGGATTGGCTGTGCAACCGCTGAAATGGACTGAAAAGCCTGGTCGATCTGGCCATGTCGAAGCCGCTGCCGTTGTCCCGGACGAAATACGCGGGGCCCCGATCGCTCTGCTCGCAGCCCACCTCGACGATCGCCGACGGGGTCTTCGCGGTGAATTTCCAGGCATTGCCGATCAGGTTCTCGAAGACGTTGCGGATCAGCCGCGGGTCCGCCGAGGCCCGCAGCTGCGCCTCGATCACGACCGTGACCTGGCGGTCCGGGGCGCCGGCCGCCAGGTCGGCCAGGATGACTTCGGCCAAGGCCGCGAGATCGACGTCACCGCGCCGCAACTGCGCCCGACCGACGCGGGACAGCTCCAGCAGGTCGTCGATCATCTCGTTCATCCGGGCCACCTCGCCGTGAATTCGTTTCACCTGCCGGGTGCCGTTTTCATCGAGGTGTTCGGCCAGGTTCTCACTGAGCGAGCGGACGAACCCGTCGACCGTTCGCAGCGGTGCCCGGAGGTCGTGCGAGACCGAGTAGCTGAAGGCCTCCAGTTCCAGGTTCTTGCGTTCGAGTTCCTCCACCATCGCGGCTTTGGACAGCGCGATCTCGGCGGCTGCCCGAGCTTCGGCCGCCTCGATCTGTTGGCGTAGCAAGGTTTCCCGCAACAGCCGGTGCTCGTCCTGGAGTTGTCGGCGGCGCAACTGAGCACGAATCCGGGCGGCGAGCACCTGCACGTCCCCGGAGAGCAGCACATAATCATCGGCGCCGGCCGCCAACGCTTCGATCATCGCCTGCGGATCGACGTCCAGCGCCATCAACACCAACGGCACATCCCGGACGCCGGGTGCGGACTTGATCCGCCGGCACATCGCCAGGCCGCTCTGGTCCTGATCGGCGAGCTGGAGCAGGATGCAGTCCATGGTCTCGAAGGTCAGCAGCTCCAGGGCCTCGTCACCGGAACCGGCCGACACCACGTCATAGCCCTCGCCACGAACCCGAGCCGCCAGCGCGGCCAGCAGGCCCGCCTCGCCACCGATCGCCAGGATCTTCTTCGGTCCGAGCAGACTAGCGGTGTCCAGCACCGAGCTTCCCTCGGAGCCTCGACGCAACGCCGCCGACAGCTTGGCCAGCACCACGGAGGGATCGGCGTCCTTGCGGACGAACGCATCCGCCCCGGCCTCCAGCGCTCCCAATTCCGCACTCGCGTCGTCAGACGCGGTAAGCAGCAGGCACGGCAGGCCACGCAGGGCGGCGTCCAGCCGAAGTCGGCGAATCACCGTGGCGCCGTCGATGTCCGGCAGACCGCCATCAACCAGGACCGCGTCGGCCCGAGCACTGGCCGCCAGCCGGAGCCCTTCCAGACCAGAACCGGCCGCCAGCACCTCGTAGCCGTTTCCCTCCAGGGCCTCCCGGAGCATCTGCCGTACCGTCGCGCTGTCGTCGATCACCAGAATCCGTGGCCGCCCGGCCGCTTCACCGGACCGGTCGCCGGGTCCCTCACCCGAGCGGACGCGGACCAGTTCCTGGGCCCGGGCCACCAGGTAGGCGACGTTGTACGGCTTGCCGACATACTCGTCGGCGCCGGTCTGCAGACCCCGGATCCGGTCCTTGACCTGAGCTTCGGAGGAGAGCATCAGCACCGGCAGGGTTGCGGTCGCTGGAGCGGTCCGCAGCGCGCGCAGGACGTCGACCCCATCCGCGTCCGGCAGCAGCACATCCAGGACCACCACATCGACGACGTTCCCGGCCAGGAATTCCCAGGCCGCGACGGCGGTTGCGCAGGGCGCCGTGGTCCACCCAGCAGCGGTGAAGGCCTCCACCAGGTCCATCCGCACGGTGAGGCTGTCGTCCAGGATCAGCACGGTCCGGCCAGCGGTCATCTCGACTCCACCTCGGAAATCGCCAGTCGGCCCAGCAGCGGGCCAATCTGCTTGTCCGGCAGCACATACTGGGCGGCGCCCAGCCGAACCGCCTCACCTGGCATCCCGAAGACCACGCTGGAGGCCTCGTCCTGGGCGATGGTCAATCCGCCGCTGCGGTGGATCCTGAGCAGTCCGCCGGCGCCGTCCTTGCCCATCCCGGTGAGCAAGCAGGCCGCTACCCGGGGGCCGCACTCATCTGCCAGCGACTCGAAGAGCACGTCGACCGACGGACGGCAGGAGTACCGCTCACGGTCGGTGTTGAGCTGCAGCAAGCCGTTGCGGACGACGAGATGCTGGCCCGGCGGGGCCATGATCACCTGGCCGCCGAGCCGGCTGACTGCCTCACCGTGCTGGGCCAACCGGACCCGGCGGCCGGTGACATCCTTGAGCCAGTTGGCGATTGCCGGGCCGAAGGTTTCGCCGACGTGCAGCACGAGCAGTACCGGCAGGCAGAAGGCCACCGGCAACGCCGAGAGCACGGTGGCGACCGCCGCCGGGCCACCGGTGGACGCGCCGATGGCCACCACCGAGAAGGCGCCCGGCGCCGACGGCACCCGAGCGGACGGCGGGTCAAGCACGTCGGCCACAGCCAGATTGGCCGCGGGCAGATCGGCCGCGGGCAGATCGGCCGCAGCCAGATTGGCCGCAGCCGGCTTGGCCGCAGGCAGATCGGCCAGGTCGGATCGGCGGCCACCCTTCCGGTCCAGGTGGGTGATGACCTGGATCCGGGCCACCAGCTTGACCGTGGAGATCAAGCGGCGGTTCCAGTCCGCGTCGTCCGTGATCCCCAGCCGTGGCTTCTCCAGAACGTCCACCGCTCCAGCCGCGAGGGCGGCGAAGGAGTTCACCAGTTCACCGGAATCGGCGCCCGCAGAGAGGATCAGGATCGGAGTCGGGCAGCGCTGCATCAACTGCTCGGTGGCAGCGAGCCCGCTGACCCCGGGCAACCGCACCGCCATCGTGATCACGTCCGGGCGTAGCTGAAGGCACAGGTCGATCGCCGTCCGGCCGTCGCCGGCCTGGGCGACCACCTCGATCCCCGGATCCCCGCTCAGCGCCTCGACGATCCGGGTGCGGAGCCGGGCGGAGTCCTCGACCACCAGGACCCGAACCGGCTGGGAAGCAGAAAGCATGTCAACCGCCCAACAATTCGCAGATCCGGTCCAGCAGGGTGCCTTGCTGAAACTCGCGCTTGTCGATGTGCGCCCGAGCACCGACCGCAACGCCGCGCTGCCGATCCTGCGCCGAAGCCCGGGACGTCACCAAAATGCATGGCAAATGCCGTAGTTCGGGTCGAGTTCTGGTCTGCTCGACGAACTCGAAGCCGTTCATCCCTGGCATCTCGACGTCGACCAGCGCCAGGGCGTAGCGCTTGCGGGCCGCCATCACCAGGCCCTCCTCCGCGGAGGCAGCCAGTTCTACCCGATAGCCGGCCGATTCGAGGATGCTCTGCTCGAGCATTCGGGTGGTCAGTGAGTCATCGACGATCAGGATCGGGGCCAGCGGTTCGGGTGCGGGTGCGGCGGTCACCCGGCGTGCGGTGGCGCCGGCCAGCACCTCCGGGTCCAGCACCAGCCGCGGTCGCGCATCGACGTCCAACCAGATCCCACTGATCAGCGGGGCGACCGGGGCCAGCCGGGGCAGTGGGCGAACCGCGATCGTCCCGGTCCCGATCAGTCGACGGACGCCGATCGCCACTCGGCCCGATCGACCGGCCAGGATCAGTACCGACCAGGCCGACCGCGACCGAGCGGTGCAGGTGTCGTTTCCGAAGGCGGCCGCCAGCGGCAGAAAGGGCAGTTCCTCTCCGGCGTGCCGAAGGACCTCACCGGCCAGGCCAACGGTGATGTCGTCGGCGCGGACCCGAGCTGTCTCCACCACGGCGGCCAGCCGCACTGCCGTCACCGCGTCGTCGTCCAGGAACAGCACCTCCTGCGCGCTCAGGGACAGCGGCGTGGTCAGGTCGATGGTGGTGCCCGAACCAGGACGGGTCCGGATCGCTACCTTCCCGCCGAGTTGAATGGCGGTGTCCCGGACGACGTCCAGCCCGATCCCGCGGCCGGAGACCTCACTGACCGTCGTCGCCGTGCTCACCCCGCCGAGCGCGAGCAGATCCAGCACTTGCTGGTCATCCAGCACGCCCTGGTCCGGGTGGGCGCGCCGGAGCATCCGCCGGACCGCGTCGAGGTCGACCCCTCGGCCGTCGTCCGCGCAGCTGAACACCACCTGACCGGCGCGCTGGCTGACCTCCAGCCGGATCCGGCCGCGAGCGGGCTTGCCGGCCGCCAGCCGGTCGGCCGGCTCTTCGATGCCATGGGCGACAGCGTTTCGGACGATCTGCCGGAGCGCGTCCTGAACCCCGGCGAGAACCGGTGCATCCAGCCGCAATTGGCCACCCCCGACCTCGACCTGCACCCGCTTCCCCTGGGCCGCCGCGACATCCCGAGCGGCCCCCTCGAGGTCGGAGACGATCGACGTCACCGGAACCAGCCGTAACCGTTCGGCGACGTCATGCACCTCGCGAAGGTCGCGCTCGATCCGGTCGGCGAGGATGCCGAGTTTCCGCTGCCGGCTGTCGAGCGCATCGCGCAGCTCGTCCCCGACGTCCGCGCGCTCGGACAGCCGGGCTCCCAGCTCGAGGCATTCCCGCAAGGCGTTGAGCTGGGTGCGGCTGCGCCCGACCCCATCGATCACGGCGTCGATCTCCACCAGCGAGGCACGAGCCGTTCGAACGACGTCCGGGCGGCTCTCCAGAACCGGCTCGGTGCGCGGTGCCGGGACGGCGCTCACGGCGGGAGGCGTGACGTCGAGCGACCGGAGCAGGTCACCGATCTCGTCGACCTGTCCGAGCATCTCGTCCAGTTGCTCGGCCGATACCGAGTCCGTCGAGTTACGGAACGGTTCGAGCAGCCCTTCCAGGGCGTGAGTGTGATCCGCGATCTCGGCCTGGGCCACCACCCGGGCCGCGCCCTTCAGCGTGTGCGCGTGCCGCAGCAGCCCACCGACCCGGGCGGACGTCGTTTCGCCGCGCTGTAGCGCGGCCAACCCCGCAGCCAGTTCATCGATCAGCTCGCGGGCCTCGATCCGGAAGTACCGGTAGGGATCTGCCATCGCCCTAGCCGGTCGTCGCGGGCTCGACGAGGTTGCGAAGCCGAGTCGAGAGCTCGGTCAGCGCCGAGGCGGTCTGCAGCGTCTGCGAAGAACTGGCCTCGCTCTCCCTCGTGGTCTGGGTGACGTTGGTGACCGCGAAGTTGACCTGTTCTACCGCGCTGGTCTGCTGCTTGGTGGACAGCTCGATCTCCCGGGCTGCCTCGGTGGTCGTGGTCACCAGACCGACGATCTGTTCGAACGAGGACGCCACCCCGGCGAACTGCGCGGTTCCGGCGTCCACCGCTTTCGATCCGATCTCGGTGGCGATCACCGTAGTGTGCACCGCCCCGCGAACCACCTCGATCAGGTTCCGGATCTCCTTGGTGGACTCCGCCACTCGATCGGCGAGCTTGCGGATCTCATCAGCCACCACCGCGAACCGCTTGCCGGACTCGCCCGCCCCAGCTGCCTCGATGGTCGAGTTGATCGCCAAGATGTTGGTCTGCTCGGCGAGCTCGGAGACGATGTCCAGCACCGCCCCGATCCGCTGAGACTTGTCCCCCAATTCCAACATGTGATTCACGATCACATCGACCTGATGCCGGATCTCAGCCATTGACTGCTGGGCCGAACTCACCGTGCTGCGGCCGGATTTCCCGGCCATCGCGGTCTGCTCGGCCACGTCCGACACGCGTTGCGCGCTGTCGGTGATCTGCCGCGAGGTGGCCAGCAACTCGGTGATCGTCGTCGAGATCTCGCTCATCGCCGTGGTCTGCTCCATCGCCCCCATCGCCTGCTGATTCGCGGTGGTCTGCAGCTCTGCCGACGAGCTCTGCACCTCACCTACCGCCGCTCCGATCCGCAGCCGCAACCGCCGCGTGACCACCACCGAAAGCCCGGTGGCGAGCACGATGCTGCCGATCAGCACCCCGACGATCGCCCAGCTGTACCTGGTGGCTTCCGCATCCGAGGATCGAACAGCAGCTTCGGCCAGACTCCGCTCGTATTGAGCGAAGGTGACCAGCAGCGCTTTCAGCGGAATCAGTTGCGCAGAGACAGCGGCCAAGGCGTCCACCACTTCGTCCTGCGACGCGCCGCTCTCCTTGACCGCGATCAACTTTTTCACATTTGCAGTGGCACCGGGCTCGGTGGCAGCGATCTGAGCGATCAGTTCCTGCCCTTTGGCGGTATGCACCTGCTGCCGGACCTGATCGATCAGTGCTCCCAACTCCGTGGTCGCGGTCAGCGCCTCGTCCCGCGAGGCGGGGTCGCCGTTCAGCAGATACCCGCGCAGGGCGGCCGACCGCTGGTTACGGGTGGACTGCATTCGTTCCGCCGTGACCACCAACTGGGTATCGACATGGATCACTTGGTCCTTGCTGGCCACCACGCTGCGCAAGCCCACCACGGCGATCCCGCCGGTGGCCAGGATCAGCAGCATTCCACCGGCGAACCCGGTGGCGATGATGCGGCTGAAAGTCCATGTACTGCTCATGAGTCGTTCTCCTGGTTGGTGCTACGGGGTTGGGCGAGTTGGGTGATCGCAGCGATCAGCGTGGTCATCTCGATCAACCGTTGGGAACCGCCTGGCCCCAGCGAAATTCGCTGGTAGCCATCGAATTGCTCGAAAACCAGCCCGACGCCGGGTTCGGCTGCGACGATCACCAGCCAGCGCGGTGCGACCGGCGCTCGGCCGAGCAGCAGGCCAAGGTCGTAGGCGGCGATCGGGGAACCCCGGCAGGCGGCAATCCCGATCAGCGCCGGCACCGGCGTCGGCACCGGGGTGAAAACCGGATGCGCGACCAACTCGGCAACTTCGCTCAACCGCAGCAGACACGAATCATCGCCGATTTTCAGCTCCAGCACATCGATCAGGTCGGTCGGCGGCTGCACTGGCAACCGAGAGAACGCGGAGTCGAAGTCGGCGCGCATCTGCGCCGCCCGCTCCCCGATCTGGGCGGGGATTCCGATTGGCCTGCTCATCGTTCCTCCCTCACGGCGGCAGCTTGCGTTCGGCACTGTGCGATCAGCGCCTCTCGGTCAAATCCGCCGCCGAACAATAGAATTCGATGCCCGGTCTCGGTCGGCAGGAGCCGCGTTGACTGGGTGTACTGCCGTTGGGCAGTGCCTCGGTCGCCCATCCGTCGGGCCAGCCGGCCCAGATGAACATGCGGCATCGCGAAATCTGGATCGAAGGTGATCGCCGTCCGGCAGTGCTCGACCGCAGCCGGCAGATCCTGCTCACCCTCTCGGCACATCGCCAACAGGACATGAGCACCGGCACTGCGCGCGTCGATCTCGAGCAACCGGCGACAGGCCCGCTCGGCGGCCGGTAGGTGACCGCTGTGGGTCAGTAGCGCGGCCCGCAGGAGCAGCAATTCCGGGTCGCTGTCGACCGAGCCGGTGAGTTCGTCCATCGCGACCAGAGCATCGGCGAAGCGCTCGCGGCGCAGCAGATCCATCACCGGAAGCAGGTTTTCCGCAGATACCGGCTCAGCCACCGGCATCGGCGCGGGTACCGGTCGTACGGACAGCACTGGGCGCGGTGTCACTACCGGGTTCGCTGCCAGTACTCGGCCCGGCGACAGCGTCGCTTCCGGCGATGGCGATGGCGATAGCACCGCGCCGATCGATCGCGCCCCAGAAGGTGACGCCGGCTGATTCGCTCCGCCCAGGCGCCGGTAGTAGAAGGTGCCGTGGCTTTCCCGAATCTCGAAATCGTCGGACAGGCCGCGCACGGTCTCCGCCGAACCGAGAAAGAGGTATCCGCCGGGGATCAGCGAGCTCGAGATTCGCCCGACCACCTCGGCCATCACCTCGGGGGTGAAGTACATGATCACATTGCGGCAGAAGATGACGTCGAACGACGCCGGCTGCCAGAGCGCCGGATCGTTCTGGGCAATGTTGCGGCGTTCGAAGTGCACCGCTGACCGGATTGCCGGATCGAGGACGACGACCGCGCCTTTGGTGGTGAACCACCGCTGCTGCGTCGCCAGCGGAACCGACCGCAGTGACCAGTCGGTGTAGCGGCCGGTCCGCGCCTTGGCCAGAGAGACCGGGTTGGCGTCGACCCCGAGGATGGCGGCGTCCGGTCCGATCCCGCTCTCCCGGAGGGCGATCGCCAGCGAATAGGTCTCTTCGCCGGTGCTGCAACCGGCCGACAGCAATCGCAGCGGGCTGGTCCGGCCAGGGGTGCGCAGCAAATCGGGTAGGGCCGTTCGAGTCAGCGCCTGGAACTGTTCGATGTGCCGGAGGAAGTACGTCTCACCCACGGTCAGGTCGGCGGAGAGGGCGAGGATCTCCTGGTTCGGATCGGCGTCCAATCGGTCCAGGTACTCGTCACAAGCTTGGCGTTTGACGCCGAGCCGACGGACCAGCGCCCGCTCCAGATTCTGCATCCCGGCGTCGTCGAATCGCAGGCCGAGCTCACGCTCCACCAGACTCCGAAACCGCAGGAGACCGGCCGTGCTCGGGGCCAGAACCGTCATGAGGTCGGCACCGGCTCGATCGGTCCGGCTGCGGGTAGCTCAGGGCCGTCGGTCGCCAGTTCTTCATCGAGCCTGGCCCAGACCGCTTCCGGGACCAGCCGAGCCTCACCCAGCACCAGTAGCAGGCTCGAATCAAGGGTGCCGATCGCGGTGAATGCCTCCTGGTCCAAACCCCCCAACAGGGGGGGAAGATCGTGCAGGGCCACGTCGTTCAGAGTTCGGACGCCGAATACCAGGTCGACGGCAAGCGCCACGGTCCGATCGTCCAACCTGAGTACGACGAACCTGCCCGGGGTAGAGTCCGCGGTCCCGAGCACCGATTGGACGTCGATCACCGGCACCACCACACCGCGGATCACTGCGACCCCGAGGATGAAGCGCGGGACGCCGGGGAACGCCCGCAGCGCGAGCGGGCGCATGGTCTCGACCACGCAACCGAGTGGGATCGCCAGCAAGCGATCACCCGTCTGGCAGATCAGCCATTGGCCCGGCAAGCTCGCCACCAGCGCCTGTCCGCTGGACACCCCCGAGGTGTTCATGTTCAGTCTCTCGGCTCAACCGCGCCCAAGGTTGAGGAGTCCCTGGCAGCACTGGCGGTCAACCCGACGGCGACGACCCCATCGACCAAGCCCGCCAGCCCTGGCCTGCTCGCGCTCTGTAGATGAACAATCGGCAAACGCCGAACGTCTGAATGGCAAAGATGAGTTGTTCACCTTGGTTGCCTATGGTGGGTACATGCCCAGCGCCCCCTCCGACACGCACCACGAAATCGAGATCAAACTCGACGCCGGCGCCGACTTCGTGCTGCCGGATCTCGCCGGTCTCCCGGGTGTCAGCACCGTGGCCGACAGCGAAGTCCTGGAACTCGACGCGGTCTACCTGGACAGCGAAGACCTACGGCTGGCCCGGCACGGCACCACGTTCCGGCGCCGAACCGGTGGCCCGGACGCCGGCTGGCACCTGAAACTGCCGGCCGCCAAGCAGGGCCGGATCGAGGTTCGTCGAGGGCTCGGCCGCAGCGAGCGCGCCGTGCCACCGCAGCTGCTCGGGCTGGTCCGGGTACAACTGCGCGGTGAGCCGGTGGCTCCGGTGGCCCGAATCACCACCCGGCGCACGGTGCGCAGGTTGCTCGGGGTGGACGGCGTGGTGCTGGCGGAGGTCGCCGACGACCAGGTGACCGCCGAGGCGCTCGGCGAGGAGCTGACCACGAGCACGTGGCGGGAGATCGAGGTGGAGCTGGTCGAGGGCGACGATGCCCTGCTGCAGGCCGCGAGCGCCGCGCTGGTCGAAGCCGGAGCTCGACCGGCGGGATCGGCGTCCAAGTTGCAGCGCGCCTTGGTTCATCGGCTTCCGGCGCTACAACTGCCGAACCTGGCTGCGGCTGCGGAACAGGCCAGAACCCGCGCGAAGCACCCGGCCAAGAAGAAGCCGGGCAAGAAGGGCACCACGCCGGCTGCCGATCTGCCGACGGCCGGTTCCGTCGTCCTCGATTATCTGACCGTGCAGGTGCAGACGTTGATCGCGGAGGATCCCCGGGTCCGGATCAGCGCGGAGGACGGCGTGCACCAGATGCGGGTCGCCACTCGCCGGCTGCGCACCACGCTCGCGACCTTCCGGCCGTTCTTCGTCGATCGCGCCGGCGAGCCGCTGCGAGCAGAGCTGAAATGGCTGAGCGGCCTGCTCGGGGCGGCCCGCGACGCGGAGGTGATGCGAGCCACGCTGAAGTCCGATCTCGCAGCCCAGCCACCCGAACTGGTGATGGGGCCGGTCAAGCGCCGGATCGACCTGGAACTCGGTCAGACCTACCGGGACGCGCACAAGCAGGTCGTCACCGCGCTGGACAGTGATCGCTATCTCAGCTTGGTGACGGCGCTGGAGAACTTCATCGCCGAGCCACCGTTGAGCCCGATGGCCGCGGGATCGATCGCCGAACTCCGGTCCCGGGTCCGGCATGCCTGCCGCCGGGTACAGCAGGAGTACGCCCGGTTGGACGCCGACCCGGACCCGACTCAGCAGGACCAGCACCTGCACGACGTCCGCATCGCCGCCAAACGCGCCCGATACGCGGCCGAAGCCGTCCGCCCGGTGATCGGCAAGCCGGCGAAAGCCGTGGCAGCGGCGATGCAGGAGATCCAGGAGGCTCTGGGTGATCACCATGACGCCGTGGTGGAGCGCAGCTGGCTGCGGGATCTGGGCGCCCGCGCCTTCCTGGCCGGCGAGAACGGCTTCACTTTCGGCCGGTTGCACGGCTTGGCCGAGAACCGGGCCGAGCACGACCAGGAACGCTTCGCCGGGGTCTGGAAAGCCACTCAGCCGGTTCTCGCCCGCTGGCCTGGGTGATCCTTCCCATGCCCTGCCATCCTTGAGCTGGTCCTCCGATCAGCCGAAGGAGTCTGCGGCTCAGCCGCCCGATGATGATGGCCATCACCCGTGCACGTCGTCCGAGTCTTCCGACGTCCAGAAAAGGCGCCGGCGAGGAGAGCTGTGTTCATCCTGGTTCGGCATGCTCATGCCGGCGACAAGCGGCAATGGCAGAAGGCGGACAGCATCCGCCCGTTGTCCGAACGTGGGCGGCAGCAGGCCGAAGGTCTGGCCCACAACCTTTCCGGTCTGGATATGCCACGCCTGATCAGCAGCCCCTTCCTGCGCTGTCAGCAAACCCTGGGGCCGCTCGCCGCGCGTTCCCGCCGGGCGATCGAGACGAGTCGTTTCCTGGCCCCCGACGCCCGTCCCAACGAGTTGCACGAGTTCCTCGCCGGCCCGGACCTTGAAGGGGCAGTGCTGTGTACGCACGGCGAGACGCTCTCGGCGCTGATCCGCCGCTGGCGGCAGAAGGACGGGGTGACCTTCACCATTGGCGGCCCCCGCTCCGACCGTTCCCTCACCGGAAAGAACGCCACCGAGAAGGGCGCCGCCTGGATCGTCGTGGACGACGACACGGGTCGCAGCGCGCACTACCTCAGCCCGCTACACGTCGGACCCGTTCTCGGGCCCAGCAGCGAGCGCCTGATCGAGAGCTCCCCCTGACCGGTCGGCAAGATTGACCAAACGAGACGCTGGGTGACCAAACGAGACGCTGGGTGACTGAGCACAGCCAGTCGCGCTGACGGCCCCTGGGTGATCGGCAGTTGCGCCCGTTCTCGTGCCGCGAAAGGGACTACTTACCGGCACAACTGGTGATCTCCGCGGGAGAGCTGCGGCTATCGCGACCGGTCGCAGCGAGGAAGGGTCAGGCGGGGACCGAAAAGTGCAGGATCAGTACCGAAGATCCCGGTCGGACGCCGAGTTGCTCGGCCACTGCCGGAGCGATCTCGGTCAGTTCCACGGCGTCCACCGCACCGGGGGTCAGCCCGTCCAGCACAACGGTCATCGATTCGGTTCGGATCGGTGCGGCGACCACCGGTCCGCCCGGGCCACCTGCGGTCAGCAATCCCTCGGCGACAAGCCGCGCGATCGCCCGATCCGCGGTTTTGCCCGCCACTCGCCAGGTCTGGGCAATCTCCGCCGACGTCGGGATCGGCTCACCGGATTTCAGGCCACCGCGCTCGATCCGCTCCCGAAAGTGCGTCGCGATCACCTCGGAGGGGGCCTTCCGGGCCGCTACTCGACCGGTCGCCGACGGGATAGTCACAGCTAGCCACCCTCACCTGCGGTGACGGCGTTCAGGTGACCGAGAGATTGCGTCAACGCAAACATTCGACGCCGAGGAGCGTCCCCGAATTCGAACGGCACTGGAACCCCCGGCCTCGACCGGCCGTTGTCCTGAATGACCTGAGAGGTGGGGATTCAGTCATGGGTTTTCTTGATCGGCTCCTGGGCCGCGAGCAGCAACCAACGGCTCGGCCTGACTACGGAACGCCGCCCGGCGGGCCCGACTACGGAACGCCGCCCGGCGGAGAAGCCCGCGGCCGGCCGAACCCCGGTGCGGCGACCGGAGACGACGCCGCCGCGATCGAGCGCTACCGATACCTGCTGCGCACCGCTCCCCCGGACGCCATCGAACAGGCCCACCGGGAGGCGTTCTCCCAACTCACGCCGGAACAGCGCAGACAGGTACTGGCTCAGCTCGGATCTCAGCTGCCGGCTGCCGAGCGGGCCACCTCGGACGATCCGCAATCGCTGGCCCGGATGGCCACCCGGGCCGAGATGCGCCGTCCCGGCACCCTGGAACGCAGTTTCGGCGGCGGAATGGGCGGCGGGATCGGAATGGGCGGCCTGCTCGCCGGCAGCCTGCTCGCCAGTGTCGCCGGAGCCTTTGTCGGGACGGCGATCGCGGACGCGATGTTCGACAACTCGGACGGGGATGCCGACAACGACTCCGCGGACGGCTCCGAGGGCGGCGACAGCGGCGACTCGGGCGACAGCACCGACACCGCTGACAGCGCCGGCTATGACGGCGGCAGCGACTTCGGAGATTTCGGTGGCGGCGACTTCGGTGACTTCGGCGGCGGCGACTTCTGAACCTGCCCGGCCGGTTCGCCGGGCGCGAACAGCGCCTGCAGTCGTTCCCGAACGTGTCGCAGCGTGGGGCTGGCCGACATCGATTCGCGCCACAGCACCTCGATCATTCGAGTCGGCACCGGGTCGGTGAGCGAGACGGCGACCACCCCGTCCGGCAGCGGCCCTCGGCCCAGCCGCGGGACCAGGGCAACCGCCACGCCCTCGGCCACCAACTGAATCTGTGAGGCGAACTCCCACGACCAGAATCGCACCCGCGGCGGCGCAGCGAATCCGGCGAACATGTAGCTGAACCAGCCGTGGCAGATGCTGCCGACCGGGGTGGAGGCCCACGGTTCGGTCAGCAGATCCGCAGGCGTGACCGAGCCCGCACTCGCCAACCGATGATCACGATGCACCAGCAGGTCGGCGACATCCTGCCCGAGCATGCAGCTACCCAGGTACGGCGGCCGATGCAAGGGAACGCCGACCCAGTTGTGCACGATCGCCAGGTCGGTCTGGCCGGCGGACAGCATCTCCACCGCCTCCGGCGGGTCGCGCTCCACCAGTTCCGGAATCACCTCCGGGCTGTTGGTCACCAGGTCCGCGAACAGTGGTGCGACCAGACCTCGAACAGCGGTGGAGAAGGCGACGATCCGGATCGCACCTCGGGCTCCGGCATCCTCGGACTGCAGCCCGGACATCGCTGCCTCGAGGTGCCGCACGATGCCGTGACCGTGCTGGACCAGCAACCGGCCCTGCTCGGTGAGCACCACCCCCCGGCCGACCCGGTCGAGCAGGTCTACCCCGAGGTCCCGCTCCATCCGCTTGATCTGTTGGGACACCGCGGACGGCGTGTAGCCGGTGGCCGAGGCCGCTGCGGAAACGGTGCCGTACGAGTCGAGCGCGAGCAACGAGCGCAACGCTACGAGGTCAATCATGAAGCAACGCTACCGAATCAGCGGTACGAATACTCGCTGGACGTGAAAGGTCTTGGTCGGCGATGGTCAATGGGTGCCCCTTAAAGACACCCTGCTCGCCCTCAGCGTCGCCCTGATCTGGGGAGTCAACTTCACCGTCATCGATGAAGGTCTGGGCGATATGCCGCCCTTGCTGTTCGTCGCGATCCGGTTCGTCGTCGTCCTGCTCCCGGCGGTCTTCCTGATCCCGCGACCGAACGTGCCGTGGCGCACCCTGGCCACGGTCGGGCTGTTCCTCTGCGTCGGCCAGTTCGGGCTGCTGTACACCGCGCTCGCCGCCGGGATGCCGGCCGGACTGGCCAGCCTGGTACTTCAGGCGCAGGTCCTCTTCACCGTGGCATTGGCGGCATTTCGCCTGCACGAGCGGCCCGGCACCCGGCAGATCGTCGGCACCGTGATCGGCGCCTTCGGACTGGCGATCGTTGCTTCCGGCCGCTCGGCCGAGACGCCGTTGCTCGGCCTGCTGCTCACCCTCGCGGCGGCCCTGTCCTGGGCGATGGGAAACATCGCCAGCCGTCGGGCGGCCGTCGCCTCCGGCCTGTCGTTGACCGTCTGGGCCGCACTTTTCGTCCCGATCCCGCTGTTCGTGCTGGCCCTGGCGGTCGATGGTCCGAGCCGGGTGGGCACCGCTCTCACCCACCTCACCCTGGCCAACGTGCTGTCCACGGCCTACACCGCATACCTGGCCTCGCTGGTCGGGTACGGAATCTGGAACACCCTGCTGGCCCGGCACCCGGCGGCGCTCGTCGTCCCGTTCACCCTCCTGGTGCCGCCGGTGGGGCTACTCACCGCCTGGCTGGTCCAGGGCGAGCAGCCCGGCCCGGCGGAAGCGCTCGGTGGCCTTGCCCTGCTGATCGGCGTTGCGGTGACGGCCATCGGCCGATCCACTTTCTCGGCGCGAAAAGGGCCCCCGACCACCTTGCCCTCACCCAAACCCTCTCGTGATCATGCACGGTTACCCGCTCGCTGAGGGTCCGAAGCGGGCAACCGTGCATGATCACCGAAGAGTCCGCCGGGGCTAGCCGGGCGCAGCGGCAGTCAGATCAGGCCTTCGGGCCGGGCATGATGCTGCGGCCCTTCATGTGCACGGCCACCGCCGGGAGCGCCTTCTTGGCCGGTCCGGCCGTGACCTCACCGGTGGCGTAATCGAATTTGGATCCGTGGCACGGGCAGTCCAGCGACGTGCCGACCGGCTTGACCGGGCAACCGGCGTGGGTGCAGATCGCGCTGAAAGCCTTCAGCTTCCCCTTCGCGGGGTGGCTGAGGATCACCGGGTCACCGTTGGCGTCCTTCACGGACTTCGCCGTGCCGATCGGGATGTCGTTCAGGTTGGCCAACGCCGCCGGGTCGGTCGCGGCTTCTTTTTCTTCGGTCTCGCCAGTCAGGTCCGGGGTCGCCAAGGGATCCGGGTCTGCACCGGTGTCGGCCCCGGTGGTCGCCGGTACGGCGAACCCGTCGGCCGGTGCCACGTACTCGTCTCCGGTGGAACAAGCCGCGGTGAGCGCGACGACGAACCCCGCGCCGGTGCCGGCGAGGACGGTACGACGAGTGGTGGGAAGCGGTGCCTTCATGCGTGCGCTCCTGGAGAGTCCGGGGACAAGTCTTCGCCCAGGGATACGCACTCGGGAACCGAAGGGTTCAGCGCATAACTGTGCAGAGGGTCACGAATCAAGAACGACGACCGCGAGCTGGCACAGCCGCTCGAAGTACAGGACCTCTACCCGGGAGGTCAAGAGCGGCATCAGGGCGTCCAGCTCCTCGATCCGCTGGGTGAGACTCTTGGCCAGATCGTCGTCCAGTGCGCCGCTGCCGGACCGCCAGCCCTGGACACATCCGACGATGTCGGCCTCGAGGGCCACCAGGTCGACGCCATTGATCGCGTCGCCCCGCAGCCGGGCCGGGAACTCCGCGTGCGCATGCTTCCGCATAAGCCGGGCGACCTCGTCGCCGACCACCACATTCCGTCTCACGCGGAGAGTCTGCCGTATCTACCGCGCATCGGCCGAAAAATCTTTTGGCCACTTCGGAGGCTCCATGTTCCAAATGCAGAAGATCGACATCGCGACGATCCAGCGAGCGGCGGACGGCTCGCTCACTTGATCCCGCGAGCCACGCCACGAGCGAATCAATAGTCACTCTTAGTGCTCGACCGGATACTGTTCGCTGTTGGATGCCAGTCGTCGGGGCGGCGTCTGGCCCAACAGGAGCAGACGGATGTCCGTTGTCTTGCACGCGATGAATCCGCCTCTGGCCAACTCGCTCCGCCGAACCAGGGTGCGCCGGGTCGGCTTGGCGGTCGTCCTTGCGCTCCTGGTCGCGAGCCTCACCTCGCCGGCGCAGGCCGTGCCGACCGAGTGCACTCCTGGTTCCGCGGTGGTCTCCACGGACAACGTGCTCACCTTCGACAACCCGACCGAGTGCTTCTGGGTGGTCCCGGCCGGCGTCACCGCCGCCGACGTCTTGGTCGTCGGTGGCGGGGGCAGCGGCGCGGTCGACCAGTTTCACGGCCCGGGCGCCGGTGGCGCCGGCGGACTGATCTACCGGGCCGCCGGGAGCGGTGGGCAGGTCACCCTGGTTCCCGGAGATCACCTCGATGTGCGGGCTGGGGCCGGCGGAGCCGGGTTGTCCTCCACTGGGGTCGGGAACGACGGAAGCGACTCCTATTTCGACACCCTGGTCGGCGAGGGAGGCGGCGGCGGCGGAGACTCCAGCACCGGCGCCGGACGTCCCGGCGGTTCCGGCGGCGGCGCCAGCCAGACCGGGAACCTGCCCGGTATCGCCTCCGGCCTGGGCGACGGGCATGACGGCGGGAGCGCCTTTTCGAACACTCGCGGCGGTGGTGGCGGCGGCGCCGGATCGGCTGGCAGCCATTCCACCGCCGGGGCGGGCGTAGCTCTCTCGATCACCGGAGCGACGGTCTCTTACGCCCAAGGCGGTGCGGGCCTCAACAGCCTCGGCTGCAGCGGCCGACGGTGCAACCGGACAGGCTCTCGCTTCACCACAGCCGGCGGCCCTCCGCTGTACGGGTCCGGCGGGCCGGCCAACAGCGCCAGCACGTTCTCTCTCAGCGGCTCAGTCGGGCGGGTGATCGTCCGCTTTCCGGTGCCCGCCCCGGCTCCAGGAACGCCCGGAACCCCGACCGCCATCGCCGGCAATGCCCGGGCCACCGTGGTGTTCACCGCACCGGTCGGCGGCGAGACTCCGACCAGCTACACCGCTCGGGTCGCTGCACCCGGAGACACGTCCAAAACCTGCACCCTGAGCCTCTACTCGGCTTCCGGATCGAAACTCAAAGCTGCCGCCGAACCCGCGCTCTCCTGCGCGATCACCGGTCTGAGCAACGGCACGGCCTACACCTTCGAAACCAAGGCGAGCAATGGCACGGATTCAGGCTGGTCGGCCCCCTCCAACACGGTGATCCCGGTCGCGCCGCCCGCTCCACCGACCGCTCCGGCCGCTCCGACCGAAGTCACTGCGGTCGCCGGCCCGGCGTCCCTGACCGTCTCCTGGTCAGCGGTCAGCGACGCGACCGGATACATCGCTAGGGCTGATCCCGGTCCGGCCACCTGCACGACCACTACGGCGACTTCCTGCACGCTCGGAGCGATCTCTGGAACATCCTACAGAGTAACGGTTTCCGCTACTTCTGACGCCGGGACGTCAGAGGATTCGGCCCCTTCGACCGCGGTTACGGCACTCGATCCGGAGGTTCCGCCGAGCCTCCCGCCCGCCGTCCCGGCCACCTTGACCACCGACGCCGGCGCGATCTCCCTGACCGCCCCCGGTACGGACCTGGTCATCGTGGGGCTCGGTTTCGCGCCCTACTCCACGGTGACGGTGATCCTCTACTCCACGCCGATTGAACTGGGCACCGGGACCACGGACGGGGCCGGTCGGCTCTCGTTGTCGGTGCAGGTTCCCGCCGACGTAGCGGCCGGTTCCCACACGTTCCTCGCCAGCGGCGTGGATCCGTCCGGTGGGTCACGGCTGATGGCACTGCCGATCACCGTCGCCCCCACCGACACCGGAGGTGACGACGGCTCTGGGTCCGGAACCCTGCCGGTTCCGGCCGGGGGCACGATCACACTTTTGGACGGCGCGGGTCTCGCCGTCACCATGGTTGTCATTGCCGCGCAGGGCACCTACACGCTGGACGCCGTCACCGGCGTCATCACTTTCGTGCCGGTCGCCGGGTTCGTCGGCACGGCCACCCCGGTCACCTACCGGATCACCGATGCTCTCGGCACGGTGGTGACCGGCACCTATACCGCGGTCGTCACCGCCCCGGCACCGCCGAGCCCACCGGCCGGGAAGCCCACGGTCAAGCTGCCGAAACGGATTATCTCCAGCATCGGCAAGGCCGGCTCCGCCAGCTTGGCGTGCCGGATCTCCCGCGGCACGATCGCCCGGTGCACGGTCACGGCGACGGCCGTGGTCAGCGGACGAGCGGTGTCGGTCGGGCAGGGCGTGACCAGGACGACGGCCAAGCAGAGCCGAAAGCACGTCACCGTCCGGGTCGCTCTGAACGCGCTCGGCCGGTCGCTGGCCGCCCGTCCCGGCGGACGACGCTTCACCTTCACGGCCGTCGTCGTTCAGCGCGGCCGTACCGGCAGCCGGATCGCCCGGGGTACCACCACCGTGCTGGCGCGGAAGTACACCCTGCCCCGCTCGATCCACTTCGCCACCGGCTCGGCGTCCGTCGGCCGTTCCGATGCCCAGTACCTGCGCGGCGTCCGAGCGAAGCTGGCCGGCGCCACCGTCGTGACCTGCATCGGACACGCCGACAGTCGAGGCAGCGCGCTGGGTGCCCGGCAGCTGAGTACCGACCGAGCCAAGTCCGTCAGCGCCATCCTGACGAAAGGACGCCTGACCAAAGGCCGCAAGCTCACCGTCCACATCGTCGGCAAGGGCGAAAAGGCGCCCACCGGAAGGAACACCACGGACGCCGGGCGGGCCCGCAATCGCCGGGTCGACGTCATCGTCCATAACTGAGCTCGGAGGCGTACTATTCAAGTCATGGTTGTCTTGTCCCTGAGCCAGGCCCGCGTGCAACTGGACGCTCTCGTGCGACGTGCGTCCGCCGATCGGGAACGAGTCACGATCACCAACCACGGCAGACCGGCGGCAGTGTTGGTCAACGCCGAAGAACTGGCCGATCTCGAGGAGGCCCTCGGGTTGGCCCAGTTCCGTGCTCGACAGGCCGTAGGCGAGCACTACACGATTCCGCACGCTGAGGTTCGCAAGAAGCTCGGCGTGCACCGCACCGCGTGACCTACTCGCTCGACTGGTATGAGGCGGCACTAAATACCGTCGCCGGTTTCATCGCCGAAGATCCAAACGGCTTGGACGAGTTCTTTGATGCCCTGGATCTGCTCACCGATGACCCACGCCCACGCAAGAGCAAGGCGCTGACCACGCCGAATCTTCGTCGCCTTCGCGTGGGACGGTATCGAGCGCTTTACGAAATCGTCGATTCCGTCGGCTCGATCATCGTGATCCACGTCGGCCGGGTCGGTTAGCCGCCCGCCGGGTACGTTGGGTAAGACTGCCTCAAAGGGCAGGTTCGTGGAACCGCGACCGTGGGAGACTGTTGGTCGGAACAGCCCACTCCCGGCCGAGGGGGGCAGGCGGATGTCGCCACCTCATCTTGAACGCCCACGCGCCACCGAGGGCCGGCGCTCCGCGGCTAACCCGCGGCCACCGCAAGCCGGGACTGGACGGTTTGCCGACCTCGTCCAGCTTCAACGCCAGGCGGGCAACCGTGGCGTGGTGCGCGCCCTCGAGCACGCCGAAGGGGCGGTTCAGAGCGGCTCCCCCGGTGACTACATCGGCGCAGGCCAGGCGGCTCTGGCGGGGCCGCTCGTCCAGCGCCGGGTCCTGACTGCCCCCGAGGAGACAGCGGCTGTCGCCGGGGACCGAGGCCTGTTCGACAGCCTGACAGTCCGGGCGCTGCAGACGATCACCGGCATGCCGCCGGCAGAGCGCAACGGGGTGATCGGCCCCACCACCGTACGGGCGATCTCGAATTGGCAGACGGCCCGGGGTCTCGGGGACAACGGCATCGTCGATCCGGCGACGATGGACCGCTTGGTGACGGAGAGCCTGGCGAACAGTCGACCCGAGCACGGCATCCAGTTGGTGCTCGACTTCTTCAACCTCGCCACCGGCAGCGACGTCCTGGCGGTCCGGCACAACGCCGGAGCCCTGACGTTCGAAGGGATCAGGCTGGTCGGCGGCATACCGCTGCCGAGGTTCTCGCCCGCCTCCACCGGGTTCGAGTCCGGCGGGCTGCGGGTCATTGAGATCGGGGACGGTGCCTTCACCAGCGCCACCACGCTTCGGGACGCCATCGCGCGCGAGCTGAGCCGCCCCGCTCCCGCGGCGGGGCCTGCGGCCGCCACACCGGCCCGGCTCACCGCAGCCGAGGCCGGCAGCGGGCTGGCCTTCACCCGCGCGAAGTACTCCGACGAACGCTCGGTGCGGGCAATCCAGGGCAGGGTCGGGGCGCCGGTGACCGGCACCTGGGATGTCGCGACTATCCAGTTCGTCGCGGAGGCACAGAGCAGCGCGGGGATCGTCGTCGACGGCAGGATCGGCCCGGTGACGACCGAGGTGCTTTACACCCAGCTGATCGCGGCCAACCCCAACGCTGCCCTGCGGTTGCTGGTCGACTTCTTCGACATGACCGACGACGGCAATCTTCTGGCCGTCTACTTCGATCCGACGGTGGCAGCCCTAGCCTCGACCGACTTCCGGCCCAGCGAACCGGTCCGGGTGCGAGTCGGACCGAACGCGCTGACGCTGCCCTTCTCCGGTGCCGTGCACAACATCGCCCACGAACTGGAGCACGTACGCCGGCTTCGACAGGGCATCGTCTCAGCGCAGACGCACGAATTCCTCGGGGAGGCGCTGGAAATCCTCAGCCTCGGGATGCCCGAGGAACCTCTGGACCCAGTCAACCCCACCCATGACGCGTTCATCAGCGATGCGACACGGTGCCTCCAGAACTGGAACCTGATGTCGCTCGCGGACCGTCGCCAGTTCCGGGCCAAGTTCGTTGCCGTCCGGCGGAAAGTGCTGCGGCGCATCGCCGCCGGGACGGCCGCCCAACGGGCAGCCAACGCAGGGCTCCGGGCCAGCTACGTGGCCGTGGTGCTGCCGTGAACGCAACCGGCCGTGCGCCGCTAACGGTCCGGCTCAGCGTCGATGTCACTCACGACGGGGTCGCTAAGAGCGACCTCGTTCGAGTAGCGCTGATCAACACGAGCCGTTTCCCGGTCATCGTGGCCGGCCGGCTCGCCATCGGCTACGAGGACAGCTCCGATCGCGAGATCTACGCAGTGCTGCATGACAGACCTACTGGCGAGATTGTCGGAGGGCCAGCCCAGCTGTACCACCGCGCACCGCACTCGGCAGACGACCTGCGGACGCTGGACCAGGGGGATCAAACAAGCACCGAGTTCAATCTGGACGACTGGTACACCCACCCGGCGGGTGATCTGGACCTCCAGGTGGTCTACGACCCGAGTGCGGTGGCGCAGAGATTCCCGGGTGTCGAGAGCGCCCAGGTATTCTCGGATCCGGTCCGGATCGTCTTCACCCGAGCCTGCTAGCCGTTGCCACGAACGTGCGCAGCGGCTATAGCTTCCGGTACATCAGGTGCAGACCGACGAGACCATGGTGGCGATGGTCAAAGGCTTCCGGCACGGTTGCCAGAATCTCGAAGCCGAGCGACGACCAGAGATGGACGGCAGCGGTGTTGGTCTCCACCACGGCATTGAACTGGATGCCGTGGTAGCCGTCCGCCCGACAGGCCTCAACGATGTACGCACCGAGCGCTCGGCCGATCCCCTGGCCGGCGTACGTAGGGTCGATCATGAAGCTGGCAGTTCCGATGTGCGCGCCCCGCCCAGCCCGATTGGGGCCCATCTTGGCCGAGCCGAGCACGGTGTCGCCGCGCACGGCAACCACGGTCCGGCCCGGTGGTTCCTCCATCCAGATCGAGCGTCCCGTGGTCTCGGTCAATCCCTCCGGGTAGGCATACGTCTGCCCGGCCTCGACGATCTGGGAGAAGAACGGCCAGATCAGTGGCCAGTCCTCGGCACCGGCCACCCGGATCTCCACGTCAGTTCGCATCCACACCACTCCCTGTTTCGATCACGCCGGGTAGATCCAGATCATGCTGTGCCCGGATTCCGCGGGCGCCCTGATCTCCTCCACCTCGATCCGGTCCAGCCGGTATCCCAGCCGCCGTGGCACCTGCTGGCTGCGCAGATTGGCCGCATCACAACGGATCTCCACGTGCTCGACGTCCCGCAAGTCGAGAGCCGCCTCGGTCAGCAGTTGGGCACTCGCGGTGGCATAGCCATACCCGGTGGCATCCTCGGCGAGCCAGTAGCGCAGTTCGATCACGCCGGAGCCGAGCCGCCGTTCCAGGTCGAAGTTACCCAGGTGCGCACCGGTGTCGGCGTGCACAGCCAGGTATTGGAACGAGTTGCCCCGGTTCCAGCCGGCCACCGCCCGGGGTATCCGCCAGCGTTGTTCCTCGACCGTCCCGGCGGCCGGCGCCGCCCAGCGCATCCAGGCGGACAGCCTGCCCAGATTGGCCGCCACGGTGTCCGCGACCAGTTGCGCATCGGCTACCCGGATCCGGCGCAGCACAAAATCGCCGCCGTCGATGCGCTCAGGGGGCGATTCAGTCACGGCACCTGTCTAACACCGGCGAGCTAGCTCAGAGTGGTTGCAGGGCAACGACGGGGATCAACCGACTGGTCTTCGTCTCGTAATCAGCGAAACCAGGTGCTGCAGAAGTAATCTGAGCCCAGAGTCGGTCGCGCTCCGGGCCTTCGACCGGAACCGCTTTCGCCGCGATCACCTCGATCGCGTCGTCCTTCCAACGCTCGATCGTCACCTCGGGGTTGGCCACGAGGTTGAAGTACCACGCCGGATGGTGGTCCGCGCCGGCCGCCGAGGCGGCGATCACGATCTGGTCGTCGAACGTGAAATAGGCAAGCGGCGACGTCCGCCGCTCCCCGGATTTGGCTCCCTTGGTGTGCAGCAGCAACAGCGCCGACCGGTCGAACATCCCGGCGATGCGCTGCTCTCCGGCCTGGAACTGCTCGATCACCTGGACGTTCCAGGAAGCTGGACCACTCGTCGATTCACTCATCTGCATCTCTCAATCTGTTGTTCAGACCGATACCCGTCCGGGACCGGCTGTCATCGGCCCTTCAACGAACCGGGCGCCGCGGTTAATCCTGGACCACGAATCCTGGTCCACCCGGACGACGCCCCGAACCTGTCCAGATGCGGGATGAGTGCCCCACCCGTCAGGATGCGGTATGGAATCGCAGGATGCGGGTGCGCCCGGCCAAGCCCAGTCGGAAGCGCCGCCACGCCGCGGCATGGAACTGGCCGGCTTCCCCGCCTGGAGCGACGCTTCCGGAACCGACGACAACAACGAGAGCGCCGTCACCGTCGCGGTGGCCTTCGCGGCAAACCTGCTGATCGCCATCGCGAAGTCGGTTGCGGCTGGCCTGACCGGTTCGGCCTCCATGGTCGCCGAGGCGGCACACTCCTGGGCCGACGCCGGCAACGAAGTGTTCCTGATCGTGGCGAATCGTCGGTCCCGGCGTCCACCCGAGCCGACCCACCCGCATGGATTTGGCCGCGAGGCCTACGTTTGGTCGCTGTTCGCTGCCCTGGGCCTGTTCATCGCCGGCGCCGCCGTCTCGGTGACCCACGGCGTCCAGGAACTCATCCACCCCGAGGAAGCCAGCGATTTCCTGGTCGGCTACATCGTGCTGGCGGTGTCGTTCGCACTCGAGACTGTCTCGTTCCTGCAGTCCCTGCGCCAGGCCAAGCCCGAGGCCGCGGCGATGGATCGAGATCTGATCGAGCACGTGCTCGAGACCTCCGATCCGACGCTCCGGGCGGTCTTCGCCGAGGATGCCGCCGCGCTGATGGGCCTCTTGATCGCGGCGGCCGGCTTGAGCCTGCACCAGATCACCGGGTCCTCGGTCCCGGATGCGCTCGGATCGATCCTGGTGGGCATCCTGCTCGGCGTGGTGGCCGTGGTCCTGATCAACCGCAACCGCCGGTTCCTGATCGGGCAGGAAGCCGATCCACGAGTGCGGTCGGCCGCGATCAGGGCCCTGCTGGAACTGCCCGAGGTGGCCAGGGTGACCTACCTGCGATTGGAGATCATCGGCCCGAAGATGATCAGCATCGTCGGCGACGTCGACCTCACCGGCGATGACCCCGAGTCTCACCTGGCCATTCGACTTCGGGCGCTGGAAGCCAAGCTCAGCGAATCACCGGTGGTGGTCGGCGCCGTCCTGAGCCTGTCCGCCCCGGACGAGCCATCCCTCACCAGCTAGGGCCCAAACCTGTCGTGATCATGCACGGTTACCCGCTTTGAGGCGGGCACACCGGCGCTGACGCGCCTCCCAAGCGACTGCCGTGATCATGCACGATTGCCCTGGCCTGAAGAGCAAGCGTGCATGATCACGGGTCGAAGCGACGCAGATGCGACCTCAGGCAACCTCACCCCAGTCACTCCAGCGCTTGACTCACCGGCATTGCCGTGATCATGCACGGTTACCCGCACCCACAAACGGGCACACCGGCGCTGACGCGCCTCCCAAGCGACTGCCGTGATCATGCACGGTTACCCGCTTTGAGGCGGGCACACCGCGCTGACGCGCCTCCCAAGTGACTGCGGTGATCATGCACGGTTACCGCTTTGAGGCGGGTAACCGTGCATGATCACGGCAGGTTGGGTGACCTACCCCGTGGCCAGGGCCTCGGTCGGGGCAAGCCGGGCGGCTCGGCGAGCTGGGTACAGGCCGGCTACCGCGCCGATCAGCACCGCGATCAGGACGCCACCGATCAAGACCGTGGTCGGCAACACCAGCGGCCAGTCCCGGTACGCGGCATACGACAGGGTGACGCTGAGGCCGAGCGCCACCCCGACGACGCCGCCGAGCATCGACAACAGCACGGATTCGGTGAGGAACTGCAGCCGAATGTGCCGTCGGGTAGCGCCGAGCGCCCGCCGCAATCCGATCTCCTGCCGGCGTTCCAGCACCGAGATCACCATGATGTTGGCGATTCCGACGCCGCCGACCAGCAAGGCCACCGCGCCGAGGCCGAGGAACAGCGAATCGAAGGCGGAGCCGGCCGCGAGTTGTGCGGTCAGCGCATCGCTCGGCTGGCTCACCCCCACCTGATCAGGATTCTCCGGGTCGACCGTCGCCGCCAGCACCGACCGCACAGCTTCGACGGCGTCGTCGTCCGAGCGCTCGTAGATCGTCGTCGGGTGCCCGTTGAAGCCGAGCAACTGCTCGGCGACCGGCCAGCCGATCAGAACCGAACGATCGATGTCCGGGGCCAGCGGCAGGGAGTTCAGGATGCCGATCACGGTGAACCAGCGCCCTCCCAGGAAGACCCGTCGGTTGCCGTCCCCTCCGGCGGCAGCCGCGTTATCCAGGTCGGTGCGATCAATGCCCAGCCGCTCGGCGGCTACCGAACCGAGGACCACGGCCGGGTACTGGGCGGTGGCCGCATTGAGCCAGGTTCCGGCCTGCAAGGACCCGCCCAAGGTCGTGACCAGATCTTCCTGGGCGGCAAGCACGCCGATACCGCCGCTGTCGTCCGGGTCGATGGCATCGGTCCGCCGAACAGTCGCATCGGCGACCACCCCGACCGCCGAGACCGCGTTGACGCCGGGGATCCGAGAGATCATGCCGGGCGCAGCGACCGGTAGGTAGGCCTCGTCGCCGAACATCGACTGCCCGGGAGTGACGGTGAGCAGGTTGGTACCCAGGCTGCGGATCTGGGCCAGCAGCCCGGCCCGGCTCGCGGTACTGATGCCCAGCACGGCCACCATTGCGGCGATCCCGATGGCGATCCCGAGCGCAGACAGGGCGGCCCGCAACGGCCGGCCCCGTAGACCCGCCAGGCCGACGGCGCCCAGGTCACGACCGGGCAGCCGGGTCGCTGCCGGTAGCGGGGGTGCGGTGGTGAGATCGACCGGTACCGCAAGAGCGCTCATCTCGTGATCACCATCCCTGGGCCGGAAGTTCCCGGGCTGGACGTCGAGCCGGAGTCGGCACTGATCCGCCCGTCCAGAAGATCGACCCGCCGGGGCAGGGCGGCGGCGAGCTCGGGGTTGTGAGTGATCACGATGATCGTCGACCCGGCCCGGTTGAGGTCGACGAGTAGCTGAAGTACCGCCTCGCCGGAGGCCGAGTCCAGATTGCCGGTGGGTTCGTCGGCGAGCAGCAGCGCGGGACGGGCGACGATGGCGCGAGCCACCGCGACGCGTTGGCGCTCGCCACCAGACAGCTGAGGCGGCCGGTGATCGACCCGGTGCTCCAGGCCGACGTCGGCCAGCGCCGTCCGCGCCCGCTCTCGCCGTTCTCGATTCGGAATCCCGTGGTACAGCAGACCATTGGCGACATTGTCCAGCGCGGACAAGTGCGCGGTGAGGAAGAACTGCTGGAACACGAACCCGATCCAGCGAGCGCGGACCGCCGCCAGCCGTCGATCCGAAAGCTGCCCGACGTCATGGCCGAGGATCTGGACCCGGCCGGAGCTTGGCCGATCCAGCGCTCCGACCAGATGCAACAGGGTCGACTTGCCGGATCCGGACGGGCCACAGATGGCGACCATCTCCCCCGACTGCACCGCGAAGGACACCTTGTGCAGGGCGGTCACGTCGCCGGGGTAGCTCTTTGAGACGCCGGACAGCGCTACCGGTGGCACCGGGTTCCCGATCAGAAGCTGTTGAATCATGACTTCGGCACCTCCACGTGCATTCCGGCCTCCAGCCCGTCCCCGGTGACCTCGACCTGACCATCGGCGAAGACACCCAGTTCGACCGGCACCAGCTTGCGAGTCGCGCCGTCCACGACCTCGACCGAATAGGTCCCGTTCGCCCCGGCCAGCAGGGCGTTCACCGGGACGGCGAGAACGTCCTTGCTGACGTCGCCGGTGAACCCGACGGTGACCGGAGCGCCGTCCAACCGACCGGCGGCAGACGGCTTGGTGAGCGCGAGGTAAACCGGGATGGTCGCGGTGTCGGTGGGCGCACCGATGTCCGCCGGATTGTCGCTGTCGCTGTCCGAGGTGGCCGCGCTGCCGATCGCGGTGATCTTCGCGCTGCTCGTCTTGCCGCCGGGCAACTCGACTCGCACCTTGCGGCCGACCTTCGCGAGTTCCTGCTGGGTGACCGGCAAATCGACGGTGACCTGGCGGGTGGTGTCGGTCGCGGTCAGCAGCTTGCCGCTGGCCCGAGAGCCGAGTACGCCGTCCACCGCCGAGATCCGGATCTTGCCAGGCTGCATCACGACGTCACCGACGTCGATCCGACCGGTCTCGCTCACCCCCAGATCGTCCTGCCAGTCCCGAATGGCCTGAGCGGTTACCCAGGTGAAGTCGGTATCGACGGTCATGTCGTCGCCGTAGCCCAGCGCCTTGAGATTGCGTTCCAGTTCCAGCACGTCCTTGCCGTCGCTGACGCCGGACTGCAGCGACCGCCAGAGCGGGGTCTTCCCGTAGAACAGCGGCACCTTGTGCCCGTCGAGTCCGTACACCCGCCGACCACGGGTGATCACATCACCGACCTCGGGCAGCCAGGTCACTCGCCCGGTACCTTCGGCGATGATCGGATAGGTGTGGGCATAGCCCAGGGTGCCGTCCAGGTCACTGCGGCTGATCAGGTCGGTGCGCACCACTTCGGCGGTCGTCACCGGGGCAGCCGATGGGGTGGCCGCTTTCGCGTCGTCCTGATTCAGCATCGCGGCGGCCAGCACCCCGGCGGCACCGAGTGCGATCGAGCCACCGGCCACCGTTGTACGAAGGAGATTTTTGCGTCGCATGGCGATCAGCCCTCCTGCTTGGTCAGGGAACCCCCGCCAGCAGGGGCTGAGTCCGGATCGGGCAGCCCTGCCTCTTTCTGGCAGGTCTTCATCGCCGTCTTCATCTTTTGCTCGTTCGCCTTGCGAGCCCTTATCCGGGACGGCTGGCCGGGTTTCGGGTCCTCTGCATCGATGCCGTGGCGACGCAGGCACTGGGCCAACTTGGTTTGCTGGTCAAGCTCCTCGGCCGTCATTGTGTGGTCGCCCAATCCTTCCGGGCTGTAGGCCTTGCAGGCCGCCTCAGCGGCCTTCATTTTCGCTTCATCACCCTTCTTCACCCCGAGATGGATGCCTTCACCGGGTTTGGGATCTTCCATCTGGATGCCGTGCTTGCGCATGCACTGCGCGTACTTCACCCCTTGATCAAGGGCGTTGACCGTTGGACTGGCCGAAGTGGATGGGTTGGACCCATTGCCGCAACCGACGAGGCTGACGGCGAGCGCGACCGAACTGAGTGCGAGCAACGTCTTCGTCATGGCATCAGGTTGCTGATCGAGGCGTTTCCCGGCCGCGAACGTCATCGTTAACGCTGTCGTTACGCCCGAGCCGCTATCACTATGGAGGTATGCGGGTTTTGGTGGCTGAGGATGAGCAGGTGCTGGCCGATCTGGTGGCCGAAGGGCTGCGCAAGCATGCGATGGCGGTGGACGTCGTCTATGACGGCGCGGCCGCTTCGGAGCGACTGGGGATCAATGACTATGACGTGTTGGTGCTGGACCGGGACCTGCCCGAGATCCACGGCGACGTGATCTGCGCCGACCTGGCCCAGGCCGGTGCCCGGACCAGGATTCTGATGCTGACCGCGGCGACCTCGGTCCCGGACCGGGTCGCCGGGCTGGGCCTGGGCGCCGACGACTACCTGACCAAGCCGTTCGACTACACCGAACTGGTGGCCCGCGTACAGGCCCTGGGACGACGTAGTCAGGCGGCCGTGCCACCGGTCCTGGAGCGGCACGGGATCGTGCTCGACCCGCAGCGCTTGCAGGCTGTCCGAGACGGTCGCTATCTCCGATTGTCGCTGAAGGAGTTCGCCGTTCTGGAGACCTTGATCCGAGCCGACGGAGCGGTGGTGAGCGCCGAGATGCTGCTGGAAAGCGCCTGGGACGAGAACGCCGACCCGTTCACCACCGTGGTCCGGGTGATCGTCAGCCGGTTGCGGGCCAAGCTCGGCGACCCGCCCTGCATCGAGACCGTCGCCGGCGCTGGGTACCGGCTGTGAACCGGGGAACCGTGCGGGTTCGCCTGACCGTGCTCTTCGGCGGGCTCTTCCTGATCACCTCCACGATTCTGCTGGTCGTGGTGAACCTGTTGCTGAGGCGCATGCTCGCGGAGCGGGTCCTGATGATCAGGTCTGACACGCGGTACGTGCCCGGCACGGGACCAGGCGGTGACCCGCCGCCGGGAAGCCTCGAGCCGCCGACAACGCTGAACTTCCAGGGTTCGGTGGCTGGGCGCGCCGCTACCGACCTGAGCGATGCCGTGCTGAAGTTCCAGTGGTGGGTCTCGGGGGTCACGATCGTCGTGCTGGCGATCGTGTCACTGGCGATCGGATGGTGGCTGGCCGGGAGGGTGCTCAGCCCTCTGCATCGGATCACCGCAACCGCGCGCCGGCTGTCGATGTCCAACCTGGATCAGCGGATCGCCTTGACCGGCCCCCGGGACGAACTCAAGGAGCTGGCAGATACTTTCGACGCCATGCTGGATCGCCTCGAGCAGTCCGCGGACAGCCAGCGCCAGTTCGTCGCCAACGCCTCGCACGAAATGCGCACCCCGCTCGCCATTCAACGAGCGGCGATCGAGATCGGCCTGGACAACCCGACGCCGGAGCGACTGACGGAGGTCAAGTCCGACCTGCTGACGGCGAACCGGCGGACCGAGCGACTGATCGACGGTCTGCTCACCCTCGCCCAGGGCGATCGCGGCCTGGACATCCGGGAACCGGTACCGCTGGACGCCGTCGTCCGTGAGGCCGCCTCGGAGGTTCCGGCGAACGACGTCACTCTGAACCTGAACGTAGAGCCGGTCACCGTGAACGGCGACCCCGTGCTCTTGGGGCGGCTGGTGGCGAACCTGCTGGACAACGCCGTCCGCTACAACCGACCGGGTGGCGCGGTCTGGGTCAACCTCTCCGCGGCCGGCAGCCTGACCGTTTACAACACCGGCCCAGAGATCCCCCAGGAGCGGATCGCGGAGCTGTTCGAGCCGTTCCGCAGACTCCAGCAGACCCGAACCAGGACGGCGGACGGCGCCGGTCTCGGCCTGTCCATCGTCAATTCGATCGCTCAGGCACATGGCGCCGTCGGCTGGGCCCGGCCGAACCCCGAAGGTGGGCTGACCTTCAGCCTCCAGTTCCCGACGATCGAGAACGACCAACCCAGCCGTGATCATGCACGAAATGACCTGCCCGTTCGCGCCTGAACGATCCCCAGCCTGGTCGTGACGCTCACCCAGCGGTACAGGAGGCCACCCCCACACCGGTCGCCGAACCTGAACCTTGGAAACCGAATTCAACAGATTGACCGGACGCAACCGAACTGTTCCAGGACAGCGAGGACGCCGCCGAACCAGCCAGCGTGGCATTCCAGATGTTGGTGATCGACGTCCCGCTCGGAATCGTGAGATTCACCTTCCAGCGCGAGATCGCGGATTCCGGTGCGGAGACTTTCACCGTTCCGACGAAGCCACCGGTCCAGGAGTTCGTCACGCTGAACGTCGCCAGGCAACCACCCTGGAACGTCGCCGTCGGAGCGGGCGTCGGGCTGGTGGACGCCGGTGGCGTCGTCGCAGGAGTGGTGGGGGTGGTGGTCCCGACCGAGTTTACCGCCGCTGTCAGCGCCGGATACCAAGCAGCGGCGATCTTTTGGTTGCCGGCATCATTCGGGTGCACGCCGTCGCCGGTGTCCGTTGCGGTGTTGAACCCGGTCCAGAGGTCAACCACGGTGATCGGTGACGCGGCGGTGGACTTGCTCGCCGCCCAGGCCGGGATGGCGGCATTCAGATTGATGACCCGCTGGGCACATTCGGAGCAGCCGCTGGGATTCATCGGCAGAATCTGTGCCACCACCACCCGCATACTCGGGTTGTTCGCCCGCATCTGATCGACCAGCCTGCCGAAGGTGGCCAGAATCGAACTGGTCGAGATGTTGCTCCAGACATCGTTGGTGGCCAATTGCATCATCACGACATCGGGTTTGGACGACGAAAGCCAGCCGGGCAGCTGGTTGTCGTTGAGGATTCCGGTCGCCTGGAACCCACCGTGCCCCTCGTTGTCGCCGTCATACGCCGTCCCACAACTGGTGCTGTTGTTCAGCGTGCCGACGAAGTCCACTCCGGTGTATCCGGTGCTCTGCAAACGGCTCCAGAGCAGTTGCCGCCAGCATCCGGGCGAACCGGTGATCGAATCACCCAGCGGCATCACGCGGACTGTGGTGGCCGCCCGAGCCGTACCGCTCGATCCACCGATCAAGAACGCACCGAGAACCAGGGCGGCGATCACGGCCAGCGCGAGCACCCGGGTCGGGCCCGGACGACCGGAGTCCTCCGGTGAGCGGACGAGCAAGTACGGCTGCGAATAGGACGGAATCACAGGGACTCCTCACATCGGCGAGAGCAGCATCGGCACGAAACGTCGACCGGAACCGGAAGGATGGCCGAATTAGGGCCGATGCTAATTCCGGACATACCGACCCGTCAGTGCCGGCCCGATCCGGATTGCCGCGCGTTCACCGATAGCGCTTTCTACCTGGCGTTTCTCGCTGACCTGTCGGACCACGGCTGGACCTGCCCGGGAAACTCTTTCATTGCCGGTCGGCTCGACGGACAGCTACCGGCCGGCAATAAAGCAGGTGACAGCGTGACTAACGTGAAAGATGTGTTCTCCATCCTTCGCTCCCGCGACTTCCGCCTTCTCTGGCTGGGGCAATCGGCAAGCGTGATCGGCGACGGCCTGATCATCGTGGCGATCGGACTGTTCGTCACGCGGTTGACCGGTGACCCCCGCGACGTCGGTGTCGTCCTGGCCGCCTACGTCCTGCCGCTCGTCCTGTTTCTGCTGGTCGGTGGCGTGATCGCGGACCGGCTGCCGAGGCAGGCGGTGATGGTCGCGACCGATGTGATCCGGGCGCTGCTGCACGGCACGCTGGCGCTGCTGATCGCCCTCGGCGTGGTGCAGATCTGGCACATGGTCGTGATCGGGTTGCTGTTCGGCACCTCCCAGGCCTTCTTCCAGCCCGCCTACACCGGGCTGGTGCCACAGACCGTGCCGGAAGACGGAATCCAGCAGGCCCAGGCACTGAACGGGGTGAGCCGCGAACTGGCGGCCTTCGTCAGCCCGGCGCTGGCTACCGCCCTGGTCCTGAGCGTCGGCGGGGCCGTGGCCTTCGCGCTGGATGCCGTCACCTTCGCCATCTCCGCGGCCACCCTGTCCCGGGTGCGGGCCCGATCACGCGGCGAAGCGGCGGTACGCAGCACTCTGCTCGGCGAATTGCGTGAGGGGTGGACGGCGGTCCAGGAGCGCTCCTGGGTCTGGGCCACCATCGCCGCCTTCGCGACGGCACTGCTGGTGGCCCTGGCGCCGTTCTTCGTTCTCGGCCCGGCGGTGTCCCGGCAGGTGTACGGCACCGAAGCGGTTTTCGGGATCACCAATGCCTTCTGGGGAGTCGGAACGGTGACCGGCGCGCTGATCGGCGCTCGCTGGCGTCCGCGCCGGCCGCTCCTCACCGGCTTGCTGGTCTCGCTGGTCTGGCCGGGTCAGATCGCGCTGTTCGCCGCCGGGCCGTCGACGGCTCTGCTCTACCCGGTGACCGCCCTGGCCGGTCTGGGCCTCGGCTTGTTCGGCGTCTGGTGGGAAACCGCGCTGGCCGAGCGAATTCCCGCACACCTGCTGTCTCGGGTATCCGCCTGGGACTGGATGGGCTCACTCGTCCTGCTGCCACTGGGATACCTGCTGGCTGGTCCGGTCGCGGTCGTGATCGGTGAGCCGGAGGTGCTGATCGGCGGTGGACTGATCGGAATGGCAGTGATGACGCTGGCCCTTCTGCCCCGCTCGATCTGGACGCTGACCCAGATCACCTCGTCCAGCCAGCCTGACGCCTACTCGATTTCGATCGGCAGCTCGTAGATCTCCTCCGTGGGGTGCCCGGACTTGTCGTGCACCCGTAGCACCGCTTCTTTCGAGGGCCCGCTGGACAAGCAGAACACCTTTCCGCTCTCCGGATCCAGCCAGGCCCGCTCGAAATGCACGCCTTCATCCTTTTCGTTCATCAGGTCCCGGTTGTGCGCCTCGCGCAACTGCTCCGCGGTCACACCGACGAAACCGCTGTGCACATCCATGTACTTGGCCATCAAGATCCCCTTAATCACGGTTCGATGCCCTCAGCGTGTATCGCCACGCTGGTGCGGTTCATCAGTCAGGTGACCTATTTGCGACCCCTCCGAAGGAGGCACGAAGATGAGCAGGCCCGGCCACGACCTGCTGCAGTGCCCTGTCCTGGTCGGACGAGACGAATTCCTCGCACTGTCCGCTCGGCGGCTGGCGACGGTGGCGAAGGGCCGCGGGCAACTGCTGTTCGTCGCGGGTGAGGCAGGCATCGGCAAGACCCGCCTGCTCGGCGCGATCACCCGGCAGGCGCAACTGCAGAACTTCGGGGTGCTCAGGGCCGGATCCTTCCCGGGCGACGTGCACTCGTCCGCAGGTCTACTGCTGGATCTGGCCGGCGGGTTGATCGCCTGCCGGAAACCACCACTGCGGGCACTGGGCGAGCGGCTCTCCGGACGATTACGCGCGCTCACCGGCCAGGCCGAAGATCCGGCCACCGGTGATGCTCACCGCCGGCGCCGGCTGTTGGTTCAAGACCTGGTCGACGTGCTGCTCGCGGCCTACCCCGGCGATCCGCTGCTGATCGTTCTGGAAGATCTGCACTGGGCGGACGACGTGAGCCTCGACGTGCTGGGGCATCTGGCGACCCGGTTGGGCACCCAACCGCTGCTGGTCACCGCCGCCTACCGCAGCGATGAGCTGTACCCGCACCGGCCGATCCGGGATCTGCGGAGCCGACTGCTGGGCCAGCGCCTGGCCGAGGAGATTCGGCTGCCGCGTCTCGAACTCCAGCAGACCGCCACGATGATCAGCACCCTGCTGGGTCACCCCGCTCCGGCCCAGGTGGTGCAGGCGTTGCAGGAGCGTAGCGACGGGATCCCGCTGCACCTGGAAGAACTTCTGGCCACGGTGGACGAGGACACCCTGACCGCGCAATCCGGTGCCAGCGTGCTGGCTGCCACCGTGCCGGACACCCTGAGCGACGCCGTCCTCGGTCGAACCGCCGCGTTGAGTCAACGAACCCGCGAAGTCGCCGCGGCGGCGTCCGTGATCGGCCGGTCCTTCGACTGGGATCTGCTGACCGCGATCACCGAGGTGGAACCGAACGAGGTCGCCGTCGCGCTGCGCGAACTCCAACAAGCACACCTGGTCCTGCCCGGCCTGATCGCGAACTCCTTCGATTTCCGGCACGCCCTGATCCGGGACGCCCTCTACGCCGACACGGACCTGCCAGTGCGGCGTCGGCTGCACGAGCGGGTGGCCCGGTCGGCAACCGAACGCGGGGACCGCAGCGCCGTCATCTCCGCCCACCTGGAGCAGGCCCAGCAACCCGATCTCGCCTACCGGCACGCCATCGCCGCCGGGCACCTGGCAGCCTCGATCTCCGCACACCGCGAGGCGCTGGAGCTGTATCGCCGAGCGGTGCGCAATCAACCAGCCGGGTTACCGATTCTGGAGCGGGCCGGGCTGCTGGCCGCGCTCGGCGACGAGGCAGCCGCGACGGACGACAACGCCGCCGCCGCGCAGGCGTACCGAGCCGCGCATCAACTGATCGTCGAGGCCGGCGACGTGCGGGCGGCGGCGGCTCTGGTCCCGCGCCTGGTGGCGGTCGGGCACCTGCTCGGGGACAGCCTGGAGGTCCGGGTCCGCGCGCTACAGACCGCGATGGACAGCCTGACCGGCGTCGCCGGCGCCGATCGCGAACGAGCCCGACTGCGCTCGGCGCTGGCCGCCGCCTACATGCTGGACCGGCGTCTCGACGAGGCCATCGAGCACGGCGAGCGCGGCCGAGCCGAGAGCCTGCGAACCGGTGACGCCGAAACCGCCCTCAATCTCGCCTCCACCTTGGGCTGTGTCCTGACCTTCGCCGGCCGGATGGACGAGGGCTGGCGGCTGATGGAAGGGGCAATCGCCGACGCCCGGCACGCGGATCAGGAAGCGGAGGCCGCTCGCGGTTACCGCGGGCTCGGGTCCTCCGCGTCGGTGCTGGTGGAATACGACCGCGCGCAGGCCTGGCTCACCGACGGCGTGCGCTACGCGCAGAGCGTCGAACTCTGGAACCACCAGCACTACATGGCCGCGCACCTGGCCCATGTCCAGTGGGCCACCGGGGACTGGGAGGCCGCGCACCGGACGGCCCAGCACGCCCTCGCCGACGGGCGAGGCGGCATCACTACGCGGATCACCGCCCAGTACGTCCTCGGGTACCTGGCCCTCGGGCGCGGTGACTGGGACGACGCCACCGCCCTGCTGCGGGAGGCGAGCTCGGACGGCGAGCGGATGGCCGAGATTCAACGGCTGTCACCCCCGCTGTGGGGCCTGGCCGAGGTCGCCCGCTGCCGGCAGGATCATCACCTGGCGATCGAGCTGTGCCGGCGCGGGTACCGTGCCTCGGCCGAGGTCATGGACGCCGGCTACCTGTTCCCGTACCTGCTCACCGGGGTTCGGGCGCATCTCGCACTCAACGACCTCGAGGCCGCCCAGTCCTGGTCCACGCAAGTTGGCGCGGTCCTGCAGGCGCGGGCCATCCCCGGCACCCTCCCCGCGCTGGAGCACGCCCGGGGGTTGCTCCTGCTCGCCCGCGGCGACCTGGCCGGCGCCGATCAGGCTTTGCGATCAGCGCGGGAGCAGTGGCGCTCCCGCCGCCGGTTCTGGGAGGGCACGTGGGCGGGACTGGACCTCGCTACCGTCGCCGTCCGTGCTCGGCGGCGCGCCGCGGCGGTCCACCTGATCGACGAAAGTCGCGATTTGGCAATCACTGTCGGAGCCGGGGTACTCGTCGAGGCGGCCGAGGCGCTGACCCGCTCGTTCGACCGTGGCCGGGCCGGCGAACCGTGGCGACCACTGACGGCCCGCGAGTTCGAGGTCGCCCAGTTGGTCGCGTCCGGGCTGACCAATCGGCAGATCGCCGAGCGACTCGTGCTCGCACCCAAGACGATTTCGGCGCATGTGGAGCACATTCTGATGAAACTGGGCGCTGCCCGGCGCACCGAGATCGCCGCCTGGTCCGCCACCGTGTCGCACCCCGGTCCTCCGGCTTCGCCTCGGTGATCGCCAGCTATGCCCGCTCTGGTGCCCGTACCGGGCACAAATGCGGGCACAGTTGGCGATCTTGCGCAACGACTTCTGCATGCGACTCAGCGCGCCCTGGGGAACGCTGTGACAGCTGGGACGGGCGCGGCCAAAGCGTCGCTCGGGATTCGAAACACCCATGTCGGTGCGTTAATTCGCGGCCCCAATTGGGAAGAGTGGTTGGCGTATAGGTTGCTCTACCACTCCAGGGGATGATCGTTTTGCGTAAAAGAACGCTGCTTCTGCCGGTACTCGCCGTCGCCCTTGCTGCTACGACGGCATCCCCCGCGCAAGCCCGGGTGACGCCGTCGGCATTCTCGTCCAGCAGCGCCACGCCGTTGTACTTCTCCGCCGCCCTCTCGGGTGGCAACGAGATCGGCGCGCCGGGCGACCCGGACGGCTCGGCCAAGAGCCTGGTTGAGATCGAAGGCGATCGGGTGACCTTCGCCTTCACCTGGAAGGGCATGCCGGCGCCCACGATGGGACATATCCACGTCGGTGGAACCGGAGTGAACGGGGCTGTCAAAGTCCCGCTGTTCAGCTCGGCTCTGCCGGAGACCGCCATCGGGACCGCCGGTGTGGTCGCAGTGCAGGACGCCGCTCTGGTCGCGGCGATCACGTCGCACCCGGGCGACTTCTATCTGAACCTGCACACCACCGAGTTCCCGGCCGGTGCCGTTCGCGGCCAGTTGAGCCCGGCCCGGCGAGACCGTGCTGCTCTTGACCTGTTGCCTGGGCTGCCGCTGCAGACCTTGATGGACGGCGGCCAGGAGGCGCCCGTCGCCGGTGACCCGGATGGACACGGCATCGCCATGGTTCGCGCTTCCGGTCACCGGATCAAGTACACCGTCGCCTGGGCCGGCGTTGGCCGGCCCACCATGAGCCACATCCATGCCGGCGCACTCGGCGCCAGCGGGCCGGTCGTCGTCCCGCTGTTCTCCGGTGCCATGCCCGATCACATCTTCGCCATCACCGGCGTGGTTCGCGACCTCGACAAGAGCCTGGTGACCAGCATCCGGCACACCCCCCGGGACTACTACGTCAACGTGCACACCGCCGAGTTCCCCGGCGGTGCGATCAGAGGCCAGCTCTACCCGGCGGGACACATCGGTGACTGAACCTCGCCACCCGCTTCGGTGATTCGATCGTGCTCCTGCCGTGTCCAGCCGCGCCTGCCGGATGAGCGGCCGCCGTGGGACCGGCAGGAGCACGATGCGCCTTCTAGGTCGTGTTCATAAGTCCCCGCCTACTGCGGCGCACCCGGTGGGCGCCCCGCGGCGCCCGGGAAGGTCGCACGTAGCTCCGCTATGCACGACCTTCCCGGGCTTGCGGAGCACTCCACCGGGCACGTCCTCGCGACGGCGCGGACCTATGAAACGCGACCTAGGGCCGGTCCCGTAGCACGCTGGAGGGTAGATCGGCACGAGGCTGTCCGCGCTGCAACCACGTACCCTCGATCAGCCCAATGGCGTGGGCAGATCAAGGTCGATCAGGACCGCTCGATGATCGCTGATCGGTAGCTGCTTGATCCGGCCGAGGGCACGCGTCCCGACCGGCAGACCCGCCGCCAGAGCGTGATCGAGCTGCACCCGGGGCGCCGACGACGGGAACGTTGGCGAGCTGACCAGCGGCGTCCACCCGCCGACCCGGCGGATCACCGACCCGGGTAAGTTCAGATCGCCGAGCAGCAATTGGGGACCGGGCAAGGTCGCCAACCAGCGCCGAACTGCGGTCAGTTGCCGGATCGTGGTGGTCGGGACGAACGAGAGGTGGGTGCAGGCGATCGTGATCCGGGGGTGCTCCAGCACCGCGGCTACCACGGCTCGCGGCTCATCGTTCAGCCAGAGCACTTGTGGCGGTTGGCTGGGGATCGGCAGCGGGAAGCGGCCCCGGGCCGGGCTCAGCCGGAGCACGTGCCACTCCGCGACCGGTAGCCGGGAGAACAGCGCTATCCCGAATTGGGCGGAAAGCATCTCCGGGCCGGGACTCTCGTCGACCGGCGGGTTCCCGGGCGGCCGGTTGCTCGAGGGCGGGTGCCCGGACGGCGGGTTCACGGACGGCGTCCAGCCGGAGATTCCCGGCGTCCCCTCCACCGTCGCGACGAATCGGTGATCCACCGCACCCAGGGTTCGCGCGATCAGGCCGGACTGGTCGATCCCGTTCGAGCGGGGTTGCCACCGGTCCACTTCCTGGACGGCGAGCAGGTCGACCTCCAGCAGTCGGACCGCCTCAACCAAGCGTTCGGTGTCGATCACTCCGTCGGTCAGCGATCGTCCGGATAGCAGGTTCGCTGAGCCCAGCCGCAAAGCCCGGCCGGTTCGCAGCGCTGTCACCAGGGCGTGTCACCGATGCTGGCGTCCAGATCAGCGAGCATCTGTACGGCGTCCTCGATGATCGCCGCGTCGTCCAAGTTGACGCCGTGCAACAGCCAGCGGGCGATCGCGAACTCGCCAGACAACCGAGCGCGGCGGCGCAACGAGGGATCCGGCGATTCCCGGCGGGCGGCGATGTACGCGGCCAGAACGCTGTCCAGGGCCGGTTCGGTGCTGCCGATCGCCAACCAAGCCAGGTCATCGGCGGGGTCGGCGACCCGGGTTTCCGACCAGTCCATGATCCCAGTCACTCGCTCCGCCTCGACGAGTACGTTGTCGCCGGCGAGATCGCCATGCACGCAGCAGGGGACGAAGCGCCACGCGCCGACCTCTTCCACGGCGCGCTCCCAGCGGGTCAGCAGCCGGGTCGGTACTCGGCCGGTCGCCGCAGCCCGGTCGATCTCGGCGAGTCGGCGGAACCGGTACTCCTCGGCGGAGTAGACCGGAAGCCCGGCGTCTTCGATCAGCCGGACGGGCAGGTCGTGGATCGCGGCGACGGCCTGGCCGTAGGCGGTGGCCAAGCCGGGGCGGTGCAGCAGTTCCAGTGGGCGAATCGGATGCCCGGGCAGCCGCCGATGCACCATCGCCTTGCCGCCGGTGGGTAGCGGAGCGGTCCCTTCGGCCTGCGGCAGACCGAAGGGCAGCCAGGACATCAGCTGGTCGATCAGTTCGGCTTCCTGATCCATCCGGATGCCGGCTGCCGCGGTCCGCGGTGCCCGGACCACCCAGTGCCGCTTCAGGCTGTCCTCGATCTGGGCCGAGTCGACGTCGTCCGCGCTTGCCACCAATCGGCTGGTGTGGATCGGCTCCATACCGTGGATTGCTGCGGATGCCAGGGCGGCGAGCGCGAGCGGGGATCTGGCAGACACCCTGCCACCGTACTGTCAGTCGAGGCTCAAGGTAGGCACCCGGCCAGCATGGTTACCGTTCGGTCCCGCGTAAGGTGCGCTCATGGCCTTGGAGCGTCTCGCGCTGTCCCGATCGACGCTAGATCGAGCGGCTCATCTGAGAGCTGACCCGGAACTGTTGGCGCGGTTGGCGGTTGACCCAAAGGCACTGCTGGTGCCGATCCACTCCGGTCAAGCTCCGGTGGTGGAAGGAGCAGAGGGTCCGACGTTGCTGCTGTCGGCACCGACCGACCGTCCTGAACTGATGGCGGCGTCCACCTGCACCTTGTTCCTCGGCACTGACGCCGACGGGCGCGGCTATCTGGCCGTCTCCTTGGTGGACGCACCGGAATTGCCGGCCGACGCTCGCTGGGCCGGCCTGCGGGAGCTCGGGTCGCTGCTCGATGACACCGGTGCGGGCATTCTGACCGCCTCGGTCGCGCTGCTGGCCTGGCATGCCAATCACACCCGGTGTGCCCGGTGCGGTGCCGAGACCGACGTCATCCAATCCGGTTGGGTGCGGCTCTGCCCGGTCTGCGGTGCCGAGCACTACCCGCGCACGGACCCGGCGGTGATCATGTCGGTGGTCGGCCCCGATGACCGGATCCTGCTCGGCCGCCAGGCCAGCTGGCCGGAACTGCGGTTCTCGACCTTGGCCGGCTTCGTCGAGCCGGGGGAGTCTCTTGAGGACGCCGTCCGTCGCGAGGTCGGTGAGGAATCCGGGATCACCGTTGGCGAGGTCAGCTATCGAGGCAGCCAGCCGTGGCCCTTCCCGTCATCGCTGATGCTGGGTTTCCGGGGTGAGGCGATCAGCACCACGATCACCGTGGATGAAGTGGAACTGGCCGAAGCCAGGTGGTGGAGCCGCGAGCAATTGCAGGACGACGTGCTGGCCGGCCGGTTACTGCTGCCTCCCGGGGTGTCGATCGCCCGGCGGCTGATCGAGGACTGGTTCGGCGGCCCCATCCAAGGCGCAATCGACCCCTGGCGCTGACCGCCGGTGTACCGCCCGGGAGGATTCACCCCCCCAGTAGGGGTGAGGGGGCGCCGATAGCGCCCATGACTCCTTCCCGGCGGTTCGCGTACCAAGATCAGGGTGCGCGCAGTCGCTCCGGGGTTAGCAGTGCGGGGCGGTCGGGATGGTCGAATTTGGCTGACAGGTCCGCCTTTTCGGCGGGCTGGACGGTGGCCAGGTAGCGGGCCCAGGCCGGTAGCACGCGGGCTTTCTGGTCCTCGGGCAGACGCCGGTCCTGTGCGGCCGGCGACACCACGAGGTGGGCGATCAAGTCGAAGCCCGGCCGGACGTCGTCCCGAAGCAGGAACCGGCCGTCGAGAACGAGCACCGTGCCCGGTGCGGCGGGTCGTACCGGCTCGCGGGCGGACCGGTCGGTCAGCGGGTCGCGCAACCGGGGCAGCCAGGTTCCCCGGCCGCCGGGACCGAGCGGGTCCAGCACCTCGCGGCGGAGCGCGCCCCAGTCGTACCAGAGGTCGTAAAAGGCTTCCGGATCGTCGCGACCATGCTCCAGCCGGATCGAGCGTGCGCGAAGGAAATCGCTGGCGCTGACCCGAGCGACCGGGACGGCGGACGCTGAGAGCCGGGCAGCCACCGCATCCGCCAGAGCGACGGCATCCTGCTCAACCGGCCCATCGATCCCGAGGCGAACCCGCCGCCTGCCCGTTGCCTGAGCCCGGCCCGTTGCCTGAGCCCGGCCCGTTGCCTGAGCCTGGCCCGGTGCTTGAGTTCGGGCGGGCGGACCGGCCTCGGCGAACGGCGGATCCGTGATCCTTGCCGTGGCCAGGTCCGCCAGCGCTTCAACCAGCCGGTTCAGGCTGCCAACCGCGCCTTGACCTCGGCCAGCGAGGGGTTGGTCGCCGCCGTGCCATCGGGGAAGATCACCGTTGGGACGGTCTGGTTCCCGCCGTTGACCTCCATCACATAGTCCGCGGCGTCCGGCACTTCCTCGATGTTCACCTCGGTGTACCCAATGCCTTCGCGGTCCAGTTGGCTCTTGAGCCGCCGGCAGTAACCACACCAGGTGGTCGAGAACATCGTGATCGTGCCTGCTGCTGGGGCGTCCATGACTGCGAGGGCTCCTGATTCGCTGGGGTACCGGTCCAGGTGTGTAACCACCGAACAGTGATCAGTTGTTCCAGGGGCCATTCAGGCACGCATAACCCAGGAATATGCCCAGGATGAGGGCCCCAGAGCCACTTATGCGTGCCCGGGTGACCGCTCAAGCAGGTCCGGAACCGCCGGTGGGTTGCCGGTGCCGGGGCCTGTCAAGATATGCACGATGACCGAGACCCCCCGCGACCCGCACAGTGGCCTGCCGATCGGCGAGCCACTCACCGCTGACGGCATGCTCGCGGCGCTGGATCCGGAGCAGCGCGAGGTGGTCCTGGCCCTGGACGGCCCGGTCTGCGTGCTGGCCGGCGCCGGCACCGACAAGACCCGGGCAATCACGCACCGGATCGCCTACGGCGCGCACGCCGGGCTCTACACCCCTCAGCAGGTGCTGGCGGTGACCTTCACCGCGCGGGCGGCCGGTGAGATGCGGACCCGGTTAAGGGCGCTCGGCGTCGGCGGCGTTCAGGCTCGGACCTTCCACGCGGCGGCGCTGCGCCAGCTCGGATACTTCTTTCCCAGGGTGGTCGGTGGGCGGCCACCGGAGATCCTGGAGCACAAGTCGCGGATGATCGCGGACGCGGCGTCCCGGTTGCGGCTGACGGTCGACCGGACGGCGGTCCGCGACCTGGCCGCCGAGGTCGAGTGGTCCAAGGTCTCGCTGTTGACGCCGGAGACCTACGCGGGCGCCGCTCGTAAGGCTGACCGTGGCGAGCCCGGCGGGTTTCCACCGGAGACGATTGCTCGACTGATCACCGTCTACGAGGAGGCGAAAACCGATCGGGGAGTGATCGACTTCGAGGATGTGCTGTTGCTGACGGCAGGCATCATCGAGGCGCATCCCGAGGTGGCGACCGCCATCCGGGGTCAGTACCGGCACTTCGTCGTGGACGAGTACCAGGATGTCTCGGCTCTTCAGCAACGCTTGCTCGAACAGTGGCTCGGCGGCCGGGACGAACTCTGTGTGGTTGGCGACCCGAGCCAGACGATCTACTCGTTCACCGGAGCGTCCCCGGTGCACCTGCTCAAGTTCCAGAGCCGATACGCGAACGCGCGAGTGGTCAGGCTGGTGCGGGACTACCGCTCGACGCCGCAGGTCGTTTACCTGGCCAATCGGCTGCTCGCCAAGCGAACCGGCTCCGGGCCGGCCCCGCTCAGGTTGATCGCCCAGCGTGAGGCCGGCCCGGAGCCGACCCTGACCAGCTACGACGACGACGTGGCGGAGGCCGCTGCGGTCGCCAAGCGGATCAAGCAACTGGTCGCCAAAGACGTCCGGCCCCGAGAGATCGCTGTCCTGTTCCGCACCAATGGGCAGTCCGAGCAGCTGGAGCAGGCGCTGTCCGACCTCGGGCTGGCCTACGTGCTGCGCGGGGGCGAGCGCTTCTGGGCCCGCAAGGAGGTACGCGAGGCGCTGATGCTGTTGCGTGGTGCCGCTCGGGCCGGCAACGACGAACTGGCCCTCGGCGAGGAGACCCGCGGTGTGCTGGCCGCAGCCGGCTGGTCGGTGTCCCCGCCGTCGGCCGGTGGCGCACTGCGCGAACGCTGGGAGTCGCTGCAGGCGCTGGCCGCGCTGGCCGACGAGTTCGCCGCCAGCCGGCCCGAGGCCACCCTCTCCGATCTGGTTGCCGAGCTGGACGAGCGGCTCGCAGCCCAGCATGCACCCGCAGTGGAGGGCATCACTCTGGCCTCGTTGCACGCGGCCAAAGGGCTGGAATGGGATGCCGTATTTCTGGTCGGCCTCTCCGAAGGGCTGATGCCGATCTCCTTCGCCGAAGGTTGGGAGGCTGTCGAGGAGGAGCGCAGGTTGCTCTATGTCGGCATCACCCGGGCTCGCATCCACCTGCAGTTGTCCTGGTCTCGTTCCAGGACGCCGGGGGGCCGGGCGAGCCGTTCGCCGTCCCGGTTCCTGGAGGGAATCTTTCCCGAGGCAGCGAAGCCGATCCCGGTGGCGGCCCGCGAGACCCGCAGCCGCGATTCCGCTCGCAAGCGTTCGACCGTGCCCGGCTGCCGGGTCTGTGGCGGGGTGCTGTCCACCGCTCGTGATCGAAAGGTTGGACGTTGCTCGTCCTGCCCGTCGACCTACGACGAGGCGACCTTCGATCGACTGCGGGAGTGGCGCTCGCAGACCGCAGCCGCGGCGAAGCTGCCGGCCTATGTGGTGTTCACCGATGCCACGTTGGTGGCCATCGCGGAGACAATGCCGGCGGACGAGGGAGAGCTGGCCCGGATTCCCGGGGTCGGTCAGGTCAAGAAGGAGCGATACGGCGACGCCGTGCTGGCGCTGTTGACCACCGACGCTGCGGCAGCGGATACTGCCTGGCTTTGATCACCGCTCGATCCTGACCGGCTGTGTACCGTCCGCTTACGGGGGGTTCGCGAGGCTCGCCCTTTTCTCGGTAGTGTCGTGCTGGATCGGGTTGAGCGATCAGGCGGACGAGCGGAGGCCCGGTGGCGAAGGCCAAGTCATCGTTCAAGCGTGCTATCACCGCGCATCGCGAGGCTCTGGGCCTGCTCGAGGCGCTGCGGAATCGGCTTGAGCGGCTGGAGGCCGAATCAGCGCACAGTGGGGAGTCTGCCCAGCAGCAGACCGCGCTCGCGGTCCAGCTGGAGCGGCTGGCGGCTGAGGCCGCACCGGACTGGCTGGGCGCTCCCTGGAGCGTGATCAATGAGCGCCGGTTCGGGGTCGAACCCCGGGTGTTGCCAGGGCAGTCGGTGATGATCCGGGTGGCGGACGCACTCCCGCTGCCCGGCGTGGGCTTTCCGGTGATCGTGCCCTTCATCGGGGTCGGGCATATCGCCATCGACCGGGACGCCCGCGACCCGGCGGTCGCCGGGCTGCTGCGCGCTCTGATCACCCGGTTGCTGGCCTCGTACCCACCCGGGATGCTGCGACTCCTGGCGGTGGACGGTGGTGCGCTGGGTGCTCCGCTGGCTCCGTTCCGTGCGTTGGTGCCGGCCGGCTTGATGAACGAGCCGGTCACCGAGCTGGACGAGTTCCGCAACGTCCTCGAAGAGGCCGAGGAGCAAGTCCGGCGGGTGCAGTCCGGGGCGGCGACGGATCCCGACGTGATGGTGATCGTTTCGGCCGCGCTGCCGCAGGGGTGCAGCCGTGGCGAGCACGCCCGGTTGGCGGCGCTGGCGCATGCCGGGCCCGCCGCCCGGGTGCATCTACTGCTGGCCGGATACCCGCCGACGTCCGGGTCGTCCTGGGAGAAGCTGCCCGCGCTGGAGCTGACCACGACGATCAAGGCCGAAGGCTCGCAAGGGCACTTCCGGATCGGCGACCCGGCCCGGGAGACCTTCGGTGCCGAAGGCCGAGGCCTCAATGCGCCGGTGACGCTGGACCCCGCGCCGGCGGACGACCTGATCCAGGAACTGTGCCGCCGACTGGCGGCGCAGGCGGAGTCGGACAGCGCGTTGGAGTTCGACGACCTGGTTCCCCCCGAACTGTGGACCGAGTCCTCGGTGGACGGGCTGAGCACCGTGATCGGCCGGATCGGCCGGGGTGACGCCGTCCTCGCGCTGGACGACTCCACCCCGCACTGGCTGGTCGCTGGTCGTACCGGATCCGGCAAGACGGTCTTCCTGCTGGACATGCTCTACGGGCTCACCGCCCGCTATTCCCCGGACGAGTTGGCGCTGTACTTGCTCGACTTCAAGGAGGGTGTCTCCTTCACCGAGTTCATCCCGACCGACCGGGATCCCACCTGGGTGCCGCACGCCCGCGCCGTCGGGGTCGAATCGGACCGCGAGTACGGGCTGGCCGTGTTCACCGAACTGGTCCGGGAGATGGGCCGGCGAGCTGCGGCGATGAAACAGGCCGGGGTGAGCAACCTGGCCCAGCTCAGGCTCTCCCGTCGGGATATCGCGCTGCCCCGGATCCTGACCGTGATTGATGAGTTCCACGTCCTCTTGCAGGGGAACGACGACACCGCGAAGAAGGCGGTAACCCTGCTGGAGGAGGTCGCCCGAAAGGGGCGCTCGTACGGCATTCACCTGATCCTCGCCAGCCAGTCGATCTCCGGGATCGAGGCGCTGTACACCAAGGGGAAGTCGGTGTTCGGCCAGTTCGGGATGCGAATCGCGCTCTCCGGCGGGGGCGGCATCCTCGACTTACTGAACCAGGCGGCCGACTCGTTGCCGGTTGGGCAGGTGATTCTGAACAATGCGGCCGGAGTCGAGAGTGGCAACCGCCGAGCGCGCTTCCCGAACGCCGACGCCGGGAGCCTGCACATGCTGAGACATCGGATGTGGCAGATGCGGACGCCGGGATCGTCGCCGCCGGCGATGTTCATCGGGTATGCCGAATACACCATGGACGACGAGAAAGACCCGGTGGTCATCCCCTCGACCCGACGGCGGCGGTCTGCCGTGGTCGGCCGGAAGGTCAACATCGGCCTTTCGACGGCGGCGTTCCCACTGGATTCATCGCCTGGAAAGAACTTCGCGGTACTGGGTACTTCCCTGGTCGGTGCGGACGCCCTGACGTCGATCGCGATCGGGCTCTCCCGGCAACACGACTCCGGCACAGCCACTTTCATCCTGGTCAGCCTGGTGAGCTCGACCGAGGATGAGGTCGATGCGCTGGCTGAACGCCTTCGAGATGCTGGGCACATCGCCGAAGTTGTGGAACTGAACGGTTATCAGGCTCGGCTTCAAGAGTTGAACAGTTTGGGGCCTTGCCCGCGGGGCGAAGGCATTTATGTCTTCGGATTCGGTGCCGACGCGGCCAGTTCCGTGCTGAAGCAGAAGGTCAAAGGTTCGCCGCGCAGTGGGATCGAGGAATTCCGGACTCTGCTCCGGGAGGGTCCGGCGAAGGGAATCCACTTCTTCGGCTGGTGGCGAGGAGTGCGTCGATTGATTGACGACCTCGGCTTGAACGGGAAGGAAGATATTTCCGGAGTGCTTGCCTTGAACGTTCGAGGCAACGAACTCGGTCTCTTGGTCGGTCAGGTCATGCTCCACTGGACCCCTCGGCATAACCGGGCTCTACTGATCGATCGTCAGGAGGATACGAAGGAACTCATTGTCCCCTTCGTCACCCCGGGTAGGTACAGCGACGATTTCTAGACTCGCGATTCAGACGACAAGGAGATTTCGATGTCCACGAAGACTGAGGAGATCAGTGCGGCGGTAAAGGCTGCTCAGGAGGGGATTACTGAGGCGGCGGCACATGCTGAGCGCTTGGCGGAGTCAGCTCGGGAGAAGGCTGAGACGGCGGCTGAACATGGGTGGGGTGGGGTGGCCGCCAATATGGAGCAGGCGGTTGGGCATCTCGAGGGTGTGATCGAGCAGTTGGGTACGGCTGAGAAAGATGGTCAGACGGCTGTTACGGCGTTGGACGAGATTACTGACCAGATGAGTAGTCCTGAAGTGGTTGAACGTTTGGTGACGGCGGGCGGGGATCTGGACACGGTGACGGGCTCCCTCGATGCGGCGGTCGCCGAGGTGGATGAGGCGGTTTCTGCGTGTGAGGCTGCGGGGCAAACGTCCTTGCCCGGGGCGATGCACAACCTGCGCGAGGAGATCGCCGAGGCTCAAGAGCGGGCCGGTCAGTCCCGCACCGAGATCGATGCTGAGCGGGAGCAGGCGGAGACCTGGACTGATGCGGTCGAGGAGGAGGAAGAAAAGAGCGCATCTTAGGCGACTTCGGTGGCTGAATTAGCTGAGATCACTGAGGCGTTGCGGGCTGTCTGCGGCGAGGGGCCTGGGCTCACATCGCGGGTCGAACGAGCGCGAGTCTCCGCGATCAGCCTGGCGGATCGAGCCGACAGTCATGGGTGGACCGGGGTGGCGGCCTCCATGCGGGGGGCGGTGGATGCCCTGAGAAGCGTCGTGGTGGAGTTGGTGGAGTCGCAACGTGCTGGCGTCGCAGCCTTGGCCCAGTTGGATTTGATCGATGATCAGGGAAGCGTCGAGCAGGTGTCGGGGTATCTGGTCGGGGCACAGCGAGAGCTCGCTACCGCCGTCCAAAAGATCGATGCCGTAGCCGGGTTCGTGGATGTTGCATTGCACGCGTGCGCTCAAGCCGGCCAGCGAGGGTTGCCTGCCGCGCTGACTGCCGTGCGTGCGGAGGTGGTCGAAACCCG
>DATINJ010000226.1:0-10184 GCA_035474375.1 Kineosporiaceae bacterium
TCGGTGGCCAGCGCAGCCGGCTCGGTGCCGGCCACCTGCTCCGGCTCTGGCACCTGGCGGTACAGCCGGAACAGTGCCGCGGCGGTGAGCGCCTGCTGCAGGGACCAGGCGTGCTGGCGGCAGGTGGGCCGGGCGGCACCGGATCGCGCCAGGTTGGCCAGATGCTCCGCGATCGCCTCGGTAGCCCGCATGAAGCAAAGATAACAGGCCGACAGATTTCTGGAACAGCCAACATCAACACCAACCAGCCAAGGACACAGAGGTTCGACTCAGCCCAGGGTGATCGTGCCGGCGAGGCCGAAGTGGTCCTACCTGCTCGACTCAACCGAGGGTGATCGTGCCGTGGAGACCGAAGTGATCGGACAGGTGCGAACGCCCATCCGGTAACTCGACTGGCTCACCGAGGATGAGGCCGCATTCCAGCACCCGGTGACGCTGCTCGTCGCCGGCAACGAGGAGGTAGTCGATGCGCTGCCCGGTTGCGCCGGGCGGCAGGTACTCGACATGGAAGGTAGGCGGGTCGGTCGCAGCGAAGGGATCCCGCCAGGCCCCGTTGTCGGTGATCAACGGGTACAGCGGGCTGGTGCTGGCCACGTTCAGGTCTCCGCTGAGGATGGCAAGCTCGGCCCCGGTGGCAGCTCGGGCCCGGGTGAGGGCCTGATGCAGGATGGTGATCTGGTCGCGCTGAATACGGTGGTGTCGGTTGTCCGCTGACCAGTCGCCGTCAAGGTTAGCCACCAGATGAGCATTGCCCACGACGGCGCGAGCGCTGGGTAATGCGACGGTCAGGGCTCCGTGTAGGGCGCTTCGGGCCCGCATCCCGAGCCGGAACAGAGCTCCTCCGGCGTTCGGCCGGGAAGCTCTGAATGCGGTGTAGTGGACCTGTCCGATCGGCAGTCGAGAAAAGGTGGCCAGGCCGCCGCACGGTTGGCCGGCTATTCCGGCCCGCCAGTCGACGAACGGGTACGAGGGCAGTGCGCGCCGGAAGAGGTCGAGGTAGCGGCGTCCCCAGACTTCTTGCAGGTTGATCACGTCGTGGTCGGAGGATTCCAGAAAGCGGCAGATTTCCGCTGCCCGTTGTGCGATTGGCGGCAGGTGGCCCGGTAGCGCGGCCGTGTTCAGCGAGGCCACGGCTACCGTGCGGGGTTCTCTGTCCACGGCGAGCACGCTAGGGTGCTGCGCCCGGTGGGGCCAGATGGGAGGCGTGAAATCCGGTTGCGGCCGGTATCTGCGTTACCCAAGCATGACGTCATGACTCCTGTGTTGACACCTGCCCAGCTGGATCATGCCGTGAGTGAATCGACTGAGGCGTTGATCGCGGGTGTCGATCAGGATTGGTCGGTCGCCGCCCACGGGTTGACCTGGAATTGCCGGTTCACCGCCGAGCATCTCGCCGATTGCTATTTCGGTTACGCGCTGTTGGTCACTGGGCGGAGGGTGGACAGCTATTTGCCGATGGACCTCGTCCTGGACGAAAGAGCAGACGCGGTAGGGATAATCGCTGGGCTGCGGGGTACTGGGACAATCTTGAGTTCGGTGCTCACCACGGCCCCGGCCGATCTTGTGGTCTGGCACCCCTATGGGATGGCCGATCTGAGTGCCGTCGCTGGGATGGGTATCGTCGAGACGCTGGTGCATACCTGGGACATCACCATGGCGCTGGGGCTTCCGTTCGCTCCGGATTCCGAGCTGTGCGGTTCGACCCTGGCTCGGATGTTTCCTGAGGTTCATGCGGACGGCGACCCCTGGCGGGCTCTGCTCTGGGCGACTGGACGCATCGAGCTGGCGGATCGTCCTCGGCGTACGGCCTGGAAGTGGACGAACGACCTCAGCGTCAGCCGCGTATAGGCGGGATCGGCGCGGGAGGCCGGCAGCTCCGGTCTTCACCTGAGCCGCGGCGGCGTCCGTGATCCGGGGCGGTAGTTTGGCGGTATGTCCCAGACCACCACCCGCCCGTTCGGTTCCCTGCTCACGGCGATGGTCACGCCGATGACGGACGACGGCTCCGTTGATTTTGACGCCGCTGCCTCGCTGGCCGCGCACCTGGTTGAGCATGGCCATGATGGCGTTGTCCTCAACGGGACGACGGGAGAGGCGCCGACCACGCACAGCCCGGAGAAGGCCGACCTGATCCGGGCCGTGGTGGATGCCGTTGGCGATCGGGCGTTGGTCCTCGCCGGGGCGGGGTCGAACGACACACAGCATGCTGTCCGGATGGCCGAGCAGGCCGCCGAGGCCGGTGCGCATGGGCTTCTCGTCGTCACCCCGTACTATTCGCGACCCTCACAAAAAGGGATTTACCAGCACACTGTGGCGGTGGCCGACGCAACGGACTTGCCGGTCATGCTCTACGACGTCCCGGGCCGGTCAGTGGTCCGGTACGCGCCGGAAACGCTCGGACGGCTCGCCGCTCATGACCGAATAGTGGCGATCAAGGACGCGACGGGTGATGTCCAGGCAGCGACTCGACTGATCGCGGAGACCGGCTTGGCTTTCTACAGCGGTGACGACGGTTTGCTGTTGCCGTTCCTTGCGGTCGGCGCGGTCGGGTTGGTCAGTATGGCCGCGCACCTCGTCGGTGACGAGCTGGCTGAGGTGATCCGGAAGTTCGACACCGGGGACATGTCGGGCGCCCGGGCCACGTTCTTGTCGGTCCTCCCGGTGATCGACTTGATCTCTGGGTCGGGCAACGGTGCTTTGCGTTCCAAACTGACTCTCGCCCTGCTGGGCTTGATCCCGACGGCGACCATGCGTTTGCCGCAGGCGGCTGCGGATGAGGACGAGGTCGACGAGGTCCGCGCGGCCCTGGCTGCTGTCGGACTGCTGCACCCGGCGCAGGCCTGAAGAGATTGCCTGGCCCTCGCCAAGTGCGAGGCGATCGGGATGGGGAGCGCTACGTGGTGACGGTGGTTTCCAAGCCGACGTGCTGCGTCCCACGGCGGAGGCCGGTGCGATAGGTCGCGTCGTAGCCGGCGATGTGCAGGCGGCCGGCCTTTCTTGGGGTGACCAGCGCGACGATCTGGTTGGTGGTGAACCCGAGGTGCGCCTTGAACGATCGGGGTAGCGGGTCTACCCGGGTGCAGTACTCCGCCAGGTCACTTGGTTGACCGGTCCCGACCGCGGTGTCTCCGGCATTACGTTGGCACACCACGAAAACGACGGTGGCGTCGGAGGTGTTCTCGGTGATGCGCGGCTTCAGCGAGTGCAGGGTCACCTGGGCTGAGCTCGCCTCGTGCGTGGCGGAGATGGTCGTGTCGATGGCGATCGTGTGACCGATGGCGGCGGTGGCCTCCAGGCCGCTGCCATACGTCTCGAGCGAGGTGGGGTGGCTCAGCCAGTACCCGGATCCGGCGATCGCGGTGACGACGAGCGCTGTCAGGACGAGGGCGGTTACCGTTCGTCGGCTGGTCGTCGCTGGTCGGGTGGGCGTGGAACGGACCAGTTCGGCCATGGTGATCTCCCTTGTGGAGGTCGGAGCTTACCCATACTCGGTTCGGGATACTCGGGAGGTCTGCGATGGCTCAGCTGAACCTCTCCTGCACAGGTGGACGGGCATGCGAGCGCTGCCGTGGGTGCTGACGGATTGCGGTAAAACGCTGCGTTACCGTGTCCCGGCGTGAGTACCGAGCCCTGGTTGGCGGACATTCGCGTCTCGTATGACACTGTTGCCGGCAGCTATGCGGATCAGGTGCGCGGTTTTCTGGACGAAGCCCCTTATGTGCGAGCGGTTCTCGCGTTGTTCGTCGAATTGGTGCAGGCGTCTGGTGGGGGACTGGTCGCGGATGTGGGGTGCGGGCCAGGGCAGATCACCGAGCATTTGCATCGGCTCGGGGCGGAGGTCTTTGGCCTCGATCTATCTCCGGGGATGATCGAGGTGGCGCAGCGGGACCATCCTGGTCTGCGGTTCGAGGTGGGCTCGATGACGGATCTTCGGCTCGCGGATGCGTCGTTGGCCGGGCTGGTCGCCTGGTATTCGCTGATCCACATCCCGGATAACGAAATCGGTGTGGTTTTCGCGCAATTCCGGCGAGTGCTGCGGCCCGATGGCTTGCTGTTGGTGGGGTTTCATATCGGTGATACGCCGTTGCTGAAGACCCAGGGGTATGGCGGCCACCCGATGAAGGTCTACGTTCACCGCCGGCGGCTGGCCCACGTCGAGGCCTGGCTGGAAGAGCACGGGTTCGCGGTCGAGGCGCAGGTGACCCTGAGTTCGCGCGATGGTGCGCCTGCGGGAATTCTCGTCGCCCGGCGTCAGCCGGCTGTTCCAGATATCTAGTGGGGTGGCCGCGAACGTTGATCGGCTCGGGGCATCAGGGGGCCTTGAGTGCGTTGCTCGGCGGGGACACGGTCACTTTCTTGTTCCATTGGCTGTAGAGGCGGTGTTCCCCGCGGTTCTTCTTCGCGGAAAGTGCGAGGAATCGCAGGGGCAGGGGCGACCCCTCGGAGGCGACATTGATGGTGACCTGGTATTCGCCCTCGATGCCGCGGGCGCGGGCGGTCAGACCCACGGTTTGGTGACCGTCGATCTTCTTGCCGTCTCGGACGTGCGTGTACACGACGTTGGTGCCGGCGGCAGAGATGAATTCTTTGCGGACGTAGGTCATGTTGGTCAGGTCGAAGAGAGTGCTCAGCGCTGGGTTTCCTTGCCTGACCTTGACCCACCGGCCAGCCAGCACGTCGGCCGATCGGCCGGTGATCGCCTGGTCACGCCAGAAGCCTCGACCCGCCTGGAACCAGAGGTCTTTTCTGATCCGTCGGATCTTCAGCGTGTGCCCTTTGAGAGTGATCGCGCCGACGGCCTTGGGGCCGCTGCTGAGACTCATGTCCATGCTCACCGGTTGTTTTAGGAAGAAGCTTTTCAGGACGACGTGGAACGAGGTGGCGCGCCCTGCTTCCAGATCTGCCTTCCTCCAGATCTCGGCGGCTCCATCCCCGTTGAACGGTGCGGTCGGGGAGGGAGCCGAGGTGCCGGCGGGTGGGTTGGTGGCAGCTGGTGAGGACTTCGGGAGGTCGGAGCTGCAACTGGCGGCCAGGACGGCAACCGTCAGGCAAGCGGTGATCGTGGCGACGTGGTGCTTCATTGGCTCGCATCCTGCGGGGATTGGCGGGAGCTGGCCACTCTAGGTCAGATCGGACGAGCTGCTTAGCGGTCGGCTGTGCGCCGAGATCCATGCTGCCTGAGCCGGTCCCGGTTCGCTGACGGCAGCAAATCATCAGGCCTGATGGTTGACGGGTTCCCCGGTAGCACATCGAAATCCGTTATGAGACAGGCAATACTAAGTCTTGTCGCGAGTCAGGCAGGTCCCGCGAGTGCCGCCCGGTTCGCGCTGGCGGCGATGAAAATCGCTGGCCGTTGGGGGAGCACGGTGGTAGACATCCGGAGTGCACCACACTTTGGAGTTCCCAGACCTGTTGCGGTTGATCGACGAACGATCGGCTGTCTTCCGCGCCGCGATCGCCGCCGCGCCCAGCCTCGACGTGCAGGTGCCGACCTGCCCGGAGTGGACGCTGTTCGATCTGGCGCAGCACATCGGCGTAGGTCGCCGCTCCTGGGCCGCCACCGTCGCCGCCGGGCCTGACGCCACGGCCAAGGTTCAAGCAGAGGGCGTTGCGCCTCGCGAGCGCGAGGCCCTGCTCGCCTGGTTGGCCGAGTCGACGCAGGAACTCGTGGACGCCCTGCGGGAGGCCGGCCCGGATCGCGGGTGCTGGACGTGGTGGGACGGGTCGCAGTCGCCGCGCACCTGCGGAGCCGTGGCCCGGCACCAGCTTCAGGAGATCGCGGTGCACACCTACGATGCTCAGCTCACGGTGGGCGCCACTGAGCCGCTTCCGGAGGAGGTGGCTCTCGACGGGGCGGAGGAGTTCCTGTTCACGTGCTGCGCGATGCCGGTCGCCTGGCCGTATGAGCCCGCTGTCGTTGACTACCACACCGTCGAGGGCCGCTCCTGGCGCCAGTGGTGCGGCGCAGACGGTCTCCGGGTTGCCCGCCTCAGCGTGCCCAGCAGCCCTGCCGGCGAGGTGGTTGACGTTTCCGTCGAGGGTGCGGCCAGCGACCTGGTTCTGCAGTTCTATGGCCGGCTTCCGTTGGACTCCTTGAAGCTCGACGGTGACCGACGCGTTCTCGAACTGCTCATCGCCTGGGATCCGAGCCAGTAAGTAGGACGCCGGGCCCGCCGGGCCCGGCGTGTTACGTTGCCGACCCATGACATGGTTCGCGGGGTTGTGGTCTTTCGTCGTGGTGGTGGGTTTGCTCACCGTGACTCCCGGGCTGGATACCGCCCTCATCGTGCGTACCGCAGTCGCGGGATCTCCGCGCCAGGCGTGGGGAGTGGTGCTGGGTATCCAGTCGGGAACCTTGGCCTGGGGGGTGCTTGCCTCGGCCGGGGTGACTGCGTTGCTGGCCGCTTCACATCTAGCGTTCGAGATCCTGCGCTGGGTCGGGGCCGGGTACCTGATCTGGATGGGGTTGAGCCTGCTGTGGGCCAGTCGTCATCCCGGGCCCGAGACCGGGCCCGAGACCGAGACCGCACGACCGGACGATGGGGCCACCATCGGCACCTTCTTTGCCGGATGGCGTCGGGGTGCGCTGACCAACCTGCTGAACCCGAAGATGGGGGTCTTCTATGCGGCGCTGCTGCCGCAGTTCATCCCGGCCAGCGCGACGCCGCTGATCTTCGGCAGCCTTCTCGCCGGGGTCCATGTTGTGCTGGGAACGATGTGGTCGACGGTTCTGGTCGTCTCGGCACGGAGGCTGCGCCGAGTGCTGCAGCGGCCGACCGCGCGGAAGGGGCTGGACCGGGTCACCGGCACGGTCATCACCGGCTTCGGATTCCGGCTCCTGTTCAGTCGCTGAGGTAGCTGCGCAGGGCATGGCAACTGCGGGCGTCCCGACCAGGCTCGCGAAGTGGTCGCCCAGTTCGACCTGCTCAGTGGGTCAAACTAGGCGACCACTTCGCACATGATCCGCGGATGAGAAATGTCGGACCCCTGTGCCACGCTCGAGCGATGGATGGAAACGGCACAGAGCGGGCGCTGCGCGATGTGACCGAGTTGCAGAGGGTCCTCTCTGCGGTGCTGGATCACGCCGACCCGCAGGCCGCAGGCCTCGCCTATCGCCTGGTCGGTACCGGTGCCGCCCTGGCCCAAGGTGTCCACCTACCCACCGGCGACGTGGACATCCTGGTGGCCCGACGAGCCGACGTCGACGCATTTGCCGCAGCCCTGTCCGAATTCCCCTGCCTGACCCCACCGGTTTACCTTCCTGATGCTCAGCAGTACTTCACCCGGTTCACGATCGACGAGATCGATGTCGACTTCAGCACCGTCGAACGGTCGGCACGCAGCGACGCCTTTGAATGCATCGGCCGTGGCCCTTGGGAGCACTATGTCCCCATCAGAGTCGGCCGACATGTCGTCCCCGCTGTCAGCCTCGAACTGCGCCTAGCCTCCGAACTCGTCCGCGACCGGCCCGACCGGTACGAACCGCTGATCCAGCACCTGCGGTTGCACGGCGTCGACCTCTCACTCGCGCAGAGAGCCATGACAGGTCGAGGAGTGAACGCGCTGCTGCACCAACAGGTTCTTGACCGGCTCCGGGGCAAGTAAACGTTTCGTCGTCACCATTGCGGTCGGAGGCACGCAGGATTGCCGGTACATGGTCCGACACCGGCCTGCGCACCGGGCGAACGTCCGCGCCGTCCGGATTCTCCAGCTCCTCAACACCTTCATGATCTACCGCGAAAAGCCAGTCCAGCGAGTGCCTCTCGTCGACGAGGTACCCGTTGAATCTGCGTCACAGCGCCCCGGGACCGAGCGCCGGTCGGCGAACATCCGCGTCTCCTACGACACCGATTCCGGCAGATACGCCGACCAGACGTGCGACTGTCTGAACGAATAGCCTTATGTACGAGTGCTTTTAGCATCGTCTGCCAACTTGGTTGGCCTGCGCGGGGGACCGGTCGATGATCTGGGGTTCGGTCTAAGACGAGCCGCCAGCCGCTGCCCGGGCAGCATGCTCGATCTTCGCCCGGTAGGTGTCTCGGGCCGCTGTGTCGATCTGCTCCTCGTGCTCAGCTCTGAGCCCGGTCCGGCCGTCGAGCTGTTCGCGCAGGATGTCGGCCTGCCCGGCATGCCGGGTGGTGTCCTGCAGGACGTGGACCATGATGTTGAACAGCTCCCAGTCGGGGCGAGGCCACCACGGCACGTGGCCTGGGGCGTCGAGGGGAAGCTCCTTGATCGTGGCGTCCGCATGGTCCCATGCGCGCCGGTAGAAGCTGATGATCTGTTCTCGGGTCTCGTCCTGAGTGACCCAGAGGTCGCTGCCGTCGGCGTCCTGCCAGCGCGGCAGCGGCTCCGGGAACGGGCGGCCGAAAACCTCACCGAAGTACCAGGCCTCGCAGGTCGCCAAGTGCTTGACCAGGCCAAGAAGATTGGTCCCGGTCACTGTCAACGGACGCCGGATGTCGTACTCGGACAGACCGTCGAGCTTCCAGACCAGGGCCTCACGAGTCACCTTGAGCCGGCCATGGAGGCAGTCCTTCACGAAATCATCGGCCACGGTGCACGAGTCTGCCAGGCGATAGCAAGAGAAGCGGGACGGTCAGATCTGGGGCAGCGGTGGTGGATGATCACCGGATGAGAGCGATGCTGCGGTCAGTGCTCCTCGATCCTGAGCCAGCTGATTTGCCAGACGATGCGGCGGCCTTCGTGTTCCTGGCACGACTACTGGTCGGGCCGAGCGAGGGCCCGGGCGAGGAGTCGTTTGATGTGACGGTGTCGTCGCCGGAATGGCTCGTGACACAGTGCCGCGAAAACGGGGAAATCATCAGTGGACTCCATCACGTATTTGTGGATGCCTCGCTGTTCGACCGCCGGCGCCTGACGGCCTGGTTCGAGGCCCGTGTGGCTGGCATCGAAGCTGATTCATGGCACGAGATCGGGGAGAAGATGTCCAGGCTGGGGCACTGGGAATTTCAGGATTATGCGGAGTAAGGCCAGGTCGTGTCTTGAGGCCCGGCGGCTGGAGATGCCCGGTATGAGCCAAGGGCGGGGCGGCATCCTGGGCGGGTGACGCTGGCCGGCTGCTGGCCGGGGGAGAACCAGATGCGACGCCCTCGCTCAGCGGTCCATTGCGGGCCAGACGGGTGTGATGCCGCTGGCGTGGATCTGGTCGGCGCGTTGCTCGTCAATCTGGATCCGGTAGATGACGTCGTGGGGGTGTGAGAACGCCAGGGCCGTCTGTGGGTCGAGGGCCAGCAGGTTTCGCAGCAGCATCCGGCCAATCATCTCGTGGGCCACGATCAGCGGCCGGTGAACTCCGGTCGCGCGGATCTGGGCCAGGGCGTGTTCGGCGCGCTGATCCGCATCGGCGTAGCTTTCCCCGCCAGGAAACCGGTACCGATACTTGTCCCGGGCTCGGTCGGCAGCCAGGTGCGGGTGATCCCGCTGGATCTGGGGGTCGCTCAGACCGGCGATCTCGCCGTGATGCACTTCCTGCAGATCGTCGATGACCTCCACTGGCAGAGTGAGCGTTGCGGCGATGATGCCCGCGGTGGTGCGCGCCCTGCCCAGGGGACTGCTGAAAACCCCGTCCACACTCATCGTCTTCACCAGGTCCGCACTATGTTCCGCGTGCCGGAGGCCCTCCGGCGTCAGGGGAGAGTCGAGTTGACCCTGACGGCGTCGTTGGGTGTTCCAGACCGTCTGACCGTGCCGGACCAGATACGCCCATTCAAGATCGATCGCGCCCACCTGTCCGGTATATCCCGACCGCCCTGATCTTGGCCTGTCAATTGTTTGAGGTCTCCAGGTCGAGTCGTCCGGTCACGAACGGATGGGCGATGACCCCGGAAGGCGGCGCTGACCGTGCCAAGCACACCGGACCGTGCCACGCGCCGTGGCCAAGTAGTCCAGGCTGTGCCCAACTTTCATTCGCGGACAGGACAGCGAGTACCGCACCAGATGCGATCCACACTACTCGAAATGTCATAATGTCGATTATCGGCTAATGGTTTGGCGGGGCAGAAGGGGCTGCGAGGACGGCTCCTACCGGCGTTGCGCGGTCGGCCGACGGCCGGTGTCAGCGCAGTTCGTGGATGGTCAGCGCAGTTCCTGGATGCGGACCAGGTTGCCCGCCGGATCGCGGAAGGCACAGTCGCGAATCCCGTACGGTTGCTCGGTCGGTT